>NZ_CP034443.1:1883455-2185569 GCF_003952365.1 Mesorhizobium sp. M9A.F.Ca.ET.002.03.1.2
GTCGAAACCATCCGCCATCTGCCTTGCGAACAAAAGCCGGCCGTCCAGCTCGTAGGTCCACTGGTGATAGGGACAGACGAGCTTCGCCGCCGTGCCCTTGTCGGCGTTGCAGACGCGGCTGCCGCGATGCCGGCAGGAATTGTGGAAGGCGTTGATCTGGCCGTGCTGGTCGCGGACCAGCACGACCGGATAGTCGCCGATCTGGGCGGTGATGTAGCTGCCCGGCTTCGGGAACTCGCAATCGTGGCCGATGAACAGCCAGTCGCGATACCAGATCAGCTCCATGTCGAGCTTGAAGAAATCGGCATCGGTGTAGAAGGGCTGTTCCAGCGAATAGCCTTCCCTGCGGCCGTGCAAGAGCCTCAGCATGTCGTTGCGCGCATCCATGTCCTGTCCTCATACTCGTCGCATCGGCCCGAAAATCGGAATCGATTTTCGGAAAGCACGATGCGCAGATTCAAAGTCTTGGAGCGTACTTTGTGCGTCCAAGTGGACGCACGTCGCTCCAAGGACTGAACTGGTGGTGATGGAGGAAGGATCGGCTGCACGCCGGCGATACGGCCGGGCATGCACTACCCGCCTCTTGACCGCCCACCGCGATCAGTCGAGTCTCGAATCTCGGGCTGGTTTCCGGGCTCTGGAGTGTCCTTACGGACGGCCGCGACACCTTCCCAGGCTTGTGGCCCAGTGGTCTCCCGTTGCGACTTGAACTCCACCACCGTTGCGGGGGCAGCGCCGGGTTCTGACCGGCTTCCCAATTCTCCGCCTGGTCGTCACCAAGCGGCACCTGAGATGGCATGATCTAATCATGGCGGCCGGCTGACTGTCGGCATGAAAGCGACATCGTATCCATGCGGCGCGACACGGCCGCGAATCCTGCGGGCTGGAATTTGAGGGAGGTGAAATTGCGACCCGGCTGGGAGCGCCGTTGGCTGCAAGGCATGCCGGATTGGGCCGTTGTTGGAGCCCGAAATGGTCAACGATTCGTTAGCGGGCTTCAAAATGCTTTTTAAGCGGTTTCTAAAATCGAACCGAACGGTTCGTTTCTGTTGACACTGCGTGCAGGACAGTGTGAACGCAAGTTCGCCGATCCGTCAAATGGCCGGATGGCGCGATTCAGCTAACCAATTGATAATATAGCATAAAATTGTGGTTGTAGGAGCCTCTGGCGCAATTTCAAGATGCAGATTCTTGGTCCACGCGGAACAACTTCGTGATTGGAATCTGCCGAATGGCCTTCCCACATCGGGGCTGTCCGAACGACGCGAATTCCTCCCAAGACACGCCGCTGGACGGACGGGAAACTAAGATACTGGAGTAGTTAAAATGAAAAAGATCGCTCTTGCTGCCGTCGCCGTTCTGGCCATCACCGGCAGCGCCTTTGCTGAAGGCAGTGACCATTATGGGTCTGACGGCGCCAACCAGCCGGCCGTTGCGGTCGACAGCTCGTACACGGCTGCGGTTCGGAATTCGGCCCCGGCGCAGAATCCGGTTCCGGCCGACGAGAAGCCTGCCCACGGCAGCGACCGTAACCTCTTCGGCAACAACTAACAGCCGATTCCGGACCATGATCCCGAACTGAAGGTCAGCGAAGCAAAAAGTGGAAACCGGTTTTCGGAAAAGATCATGGTCAACAACAGAGAGCGGCGGCATTTGCCCGCTGCGCTGGTGGAATACGAAAATCCAGGAGTACTGAAATGAAAAAGATTGTTCTTGCCACCGCCGCCATTCTGGCCATCTCCGGCAGCGCTTTTGCCGGTAGCGACAACTATGGATCGAATGGCGCCAACCAGCCGGCCGCCGCGGTCGACAGCTCGTACACGGCTTCGATCCAGAATTCGGCCCCGGCGCAGAATCCGGTTCCGGCTGACGAGAAGCCGGTCCACGGCAGCGACCGCGACCTGTTCGGCCGCTAACAGCGACCTGAACGCACAAGAGCGGCGGGCTTTGCCCGCCGCTCTTGTTTTTGCCTTCGCCAAACCGCTTATGTCAGGCAGTTCGGCTGCCGGTCTCAAGCAGCCTTTGCTTCCGCCTGGTGGAGTGTGAAGGAATGTCCGTCGGCGTCGAAAATATGCAGGTCGCCGGCATCGGCACTCAACCGCAGCGCAGCACCCCGCTTGACCTCGACATTGCCTGGCAGCTTGGTCACCAGCGGCAGGTCGGCACGGCCGATGTCGACATAGACGAGCTGGACCTCGCCGAGCTGCTCGACATAGTCCACCGTTCCCTCGAATAGATAATCCGCGCCGGTGGCGATCATCAGATCCTCCGGCCGGACACCAAAGCTCACCGAAGCACCCTTCGCCGATGCCGGGGTGGCGATCGGCACCGTCGCCTTGCGTCCGCCGACATGGCTGACGACCGTCGGGTTGCCTGGTTTGTCGATCGTCGCCGGCAGGATGTTCATGGCCGGCGAGCCGATGAACTGGGCGACGAACAGATTGCCGGGTTTCTTGTAGAGCTCCATCGGCGTGCCGACCTGCTCGATATGGCCTTCCTTGAGCACGACGATGCGGTCGGCCAGCGTCATCGCCTCGACCTGGTCGTGGGTGACGTAGATCATCGTCGTGGCAGGCATCGACTCCTTGAGCTTGGCGATCTCGATGCGGGTGGCGACGCGCAGCGCCGCGTCGAGGTTCGACAGCGGTTCGTCGAACAGGAATACCTTCGGGTTGCGCACGATGGCGCGGCCGATGGCGACACGCTGGCGCTGGCCGCCCGACATCGCCTTGGGCAAGCGGTCGAGATATTTGGTCAGCTGCAGGATCTCCGCCGCCTGGCGCACGCGCTTGTCGATCTCGGCCTTGCTCTCCTTGCCGATCTTCATCGAGAACGCCATGTTGTCGTAGACGGTCATGTGCGGATAGAGCGCATAGGACTGGAACACCATGGCGATGCCACGCTTCGACGGCGGCACGTCGTTCACCACTTCGCCGGCGATCTTGAGCTCCCCGGAAGTGATTTCCTCAAGCCCGGCTATGGAGCGCAGCAAGGTCGACTTGCCACAGCCCGAAGGGCCGACGAAGACGATGAACTCGCCCGACTTTATGTCGAGGTCGATGCCGTGGAGAATGTTGAGATTGCCGTATGATTTCTTCACTTGCCTTAGCGTGACATCGGCCATGATTCCCTCCAGTGAATTGCAAATTCAGTCGATACGCCCGAACCAGGCGCCGTAGCCGCCGAGGCGGATGGAGCCGGCGCCAGTCTGTCCCGAAAACCCGTGCCCCGGCAAGGGCTGCAGCGAGCGTCCGCCGAGATCGATTTCGGCCGGTCGGCCGCCGAGGTTGAAGACGCAGACGATCTGCTCGTTGCCCTCGCGGCGCGTGAAGGCGACTGTATCGCCCTCGCTTTCGATGAAGTCGATATCGCCCTTGGCCAGCGCCGGATGCAAACGGCGGAAGGCGAGAAAGCGCCGGTAGTGTTCAAGCAGCGAGGCATCGTCGCCCTGCTGCATATCGACCGCTTGCGAAAGGTGCTTGGCGGGCACGGGCAGCCATGGCTTTGCCTTGGAGAAGCCGCCATTCATGGCGGCGCCATCCCAGACCATCGGCGTGCGGCAGCCGTCGCGGCCCTTGAATTCCGGCCAGAAGCGGATGCCGTAGGGGTCCTGCAGGTCCTCGAACTGCAACTCGGCTTCGCCGAGCCCGAGTTCCTCGCCCTGATAGATGCAGACGGAGCCGCGCAGCGACATCAGCAGCGCCGAGATCACCTTGAGATAAGCGGTCGGGTCGGCCTCGCCGGCTGCCCAGCGCGAGGCAGGGCGCATCACGTCATGGTTGGAGAAGGCCCAGCACGACCAGCCGTCGCTGGCGACCTTGCCGAACGCCTCCAGCACCGAACGCACCTTTGCCGCGCTGATCTTTTCAGGCGCCAGGAAGTCGAACGAGTAGCACATATGCACGCGCTTGCTGCCGGCGGTATAGGCCGCCACCACCTCCAGCCCGCGCTGTGAATCGCCGACTTCGCCGACCGCGGCCGTCGCCGGATATTCGTCGAGCAGGGCGCGGAAGCGTTCGAGGAAGCCGAGGTTTTCGGGGCGGCTCTTGTCGTAGAGATGGTCCTGGTAGTTGTAAGGGTTGACGGAAGGAGCGGTCTGGTCGTTGCGCTCTTCGGGCGGCAGCGGCGGATTGTCCTCCAGGCCCTGGCTGTGGAAGTAGAAGTTGATGGTGTCGAGACGGAAGCCGTCGACGCCGCGTTCCAGCCAGTAGCGGGTGACGTCGAGCAGCGCGTCCTGGACCGCGCGGCTGTGGAAGTTGAGATCGGGCTGCTCGGCCAGGAAATTATGCAGGTAATATTGCTGGCGGCTGGTGTCCCACTGCCAGGCCGAGCCGCCGAAGATCGACAGCCAGTTGTTGGGCGGCGTGCCGTCGGGCTTTGCGTCTGCCCAGACATACCAGTCCGCCTTGGGATTGGTGCGGTTCGAGCGGCTTTCCTTGAACCACGGATGGCTGTCGGCGGTATGCGACAGCACCTCGTCGATCATCACCTTGAGCCCTAGCCTGTGCGCCTCGGCGGTCAGCGCATCGAAATCGGCCAGTGTGCCGAACATCGGATCGACGTCGCAAAAGTCCGATACGTCGTAGCCGAAATCCTTCATCGGCGACTTGAAGAACGGCGAGATCCAGATGGCGTCGACGCCGAGCGCCGCGACGTAGGGCAGCCTGCCGATGATGCCCTTGAGGTCGCCGACGCCGTCGCCGTTCGAGTCCTGGTAGCTGCGCGGATAGATCTGGTAGATCACGGCGCCTCGCCACCAGTCGCTGTCGACGGCGAGGTCGGGTTTTGCGGTCGCTTTCACGGCGGATTGCATGATCTCAACCTCCCTTCACCGAACCGGCGAGCAGCCCGCGGACGAAATAGCGCTGTAGCGAGAAGAACACGATCAGCGGCACGACAATGGTGATGAAGGCCGACGTCGTCAGGATCTCCCAGTCGCCGCCGCGCGAGCCGAGCAACGCGTTGAGCTTGGCGGTCAGCACGATCTGATCCCCCTCGGTACCGAGGAAGACCATCGCGACCAAAAGGTCGTTCCACACCCAGAGGAACTGGAAGATGGCGAAGGAGGCCAGCACCGGAAACGACAAAGGCAGCACGATCTTGACGAAGATCTCGAAATCGCTGGCGCCGTCGATGCGCGCCGATTCCATGATTTCGCGCGGCAGGCCGGCAATGTAGCTTCTCAGGAGATAGATGGCGAAGGGCAGGCCGAAGCCGGTATGCGCCAGCCAGATGCCGAGATAGGTTTTCGATGGCACGCCGAAGAAGCTGCCGACGCCGTTGTAGAGCTTCAGCAGCGGGATCAGCGACATCTGCAGCGGCACGACCAGGAGGCCGATGATGACCGCGATGAGCAGCGCCCGGCCGGGGAAGCGCATCCAGGCCAGTGCATAGGCCGCGAACGCCGCGATCAGGATCGGGATGACGGTCGCCGGAATGGTGACGGTCAGCGAATTCATGAAGGAGCGGCCGATGCCTTCCGAAAACAGCACCGTATCGTAATTGTCGGTGGTGAATTTCGGCGGCGCCGACGAGGCGTAGTAGACGCGCTGGCCGCGCTTGCCCTCGAAGGCCTTCGGTGAGGCCATGACGAAACTGCCGTCGGCGTTGAGCTGCAAGGTCTCGCCGTCGCCGAGATCGGCTGTCGTGCCGGCTGGATATTGCGTCGGCGCCGCCGACTTGACGCCGAAGGCGCTGATGTCGCGGGCTGGATCGTCGCCGAAGATGTTGCCTTCGAGGACGAACTTGCCGTCCTTCTCGACTTGCTCCGAGGCGGGTGGCAGCCGGCCCGCTTCCGTCTGGGTGGAACTGGCGAACGAGTTCCACCAGCCCGAGGCGATGATCTGATCCTTGTCGCGCAGCGACGAGACGAGAATGCCGAGCGTCGGCACGGTCCAGATCGCGACGAAGATGAAGACCGCTATATGGACGCCGAAACGGCTGGCAAAGGACTTTCCGGTCGACACGGCCATCTCAATGTCCTCCCGTCTCTTTGTTGGCCTGGCGGATGTTCCAGACCATGATCGGAATGACCGCGATCATGATGATGATGGCTATGGTGGCGCCGCGGCCGAAATCGCCGCCGCCGCGGAACATCCAGTCGAACATCAGATTGGCCAGAACCTGGCTGTTCCATTGGCCGTTGGTCATTGTCAGCACGATGTCGAAAACCTTCAGCACCAGGATGGTGATGGTGGTCCACACGACGGCGATCGTGCCCCAGATCTGCGGCACCATGATCTTCCAGAATATCTGGAACGGATTGGCGCCGTCGATGACAGCCGCTTCCAGCGTCTCTTCGGGAATTCCCCGCAAGGCCGACGACAGGATGACCATGGCAAAGCCGGTCTGGATCCAGATCAGGATGATCATCAGGAAGAAATTGTTCCAGAACGGCAATGATATCCAGACCTGCGGCTGGCCGCCGAAATACTGGATGATGGCGTTGAGCAGGCCGATCTGCGTCTGGCCTTCGCCGCGATATTCGTAGATGAATTTCCAGATGACGCTGGCGCCGACGAAGGAGATGGCGAGCGGCAGGAAGATCAGGCTCTTGGCGATGGTTCCCCACCAGATCTTGTCGGTGAGCACGGCGATGATCAGCCCGAGGAAGGTGCAGGCGGCGGGTACGACCGCCAGCCAGATGATGTTGTTGAGGATGGAGCTGCGGAACTCGCGGTCGCCGAACGCCCATTCATAGTTGGCGAAGCCGACGAAATCGGCGCCGCCGCGATCGAGGAACGACAGCCTGAGCGTCTCCACGACAGGGTAGATCAGGTAGATGGTGAGGATGATCATGGCTGGGCCGACGAATAGCCACGGCCGGATCAGCCCCTGCCGGCGCAGATTGTCGATGGCTGCTGCACCCTTGACGCCGCGCGACGGGAAGATGACGTCCACCAATCTGTTGGCGCCCCAGAAATAGGCGACACAGCCGCCGACGCCGGCGATGATGACGAATATGGCCGAGAAAATCTGAGCCGCCACGGGTCCCTCCCTCTGCGCATGATCCGCCAGTCGAGAATGGCTTTGGCGACGGGATCATGTGCCGATTCAGTTGTTTGGAGCGCGACCGGATGCAAGGCAGGGCTCCACTCTTGCTGGTCGCGCGTCATGCCGGAATGTGCTCATAAAAATCGCTGCGGCGCGGGCCGCCGGTCGGATCCGGGCCATTGAGGCCCGGATCCATTTGGGATCGGTAATCCGAATATTCAGCCGGGGCCGCCTACTTGATCGCGTCCCAGCTCTTCTGGATGTCGGTGGCGACGTCCTGGGCGGACTTGCCGCCGACGAGATCGATCATGCCGGTCCAGAAGGCGCCGGCGCCGATCTTGCCCGGCATCAGGTCGGACCCGTCGAAGCGGAAGGTCGAGGCCTCGGCGAGGATTGCGCCCTGCTTCTTCAGCGCCTCGCTGGCATAAGCGTCGTTGTTGACCGACTTCAGCGGCGTCACGAACCCGCCCTGGGCCATCCAGATCTCATGGGCGAGCGGCATCTTCAGGAACTCGATGAACGCGCGCGCGGCCTTGGAGTCCTTGGTGATCATGGCAAGCGTGCCGGCGCCGAGCACCGGGGTGCCGAGGTCGGCCTTGGAGGCGTAGGGCGGGTAATAGAAGAAGTCGACGTCCTGGCCGACCTCGGTGCCTTCCGGGAAGAAGGTCGGGATGAACGACGCCTGATGATGCAGATAGCATTTCGGCGGCACCGAGAAGAGGCCTTTCGGGCTATCGCGGAAGTCGGTCGCCGCAACCGCCTTGGCGCCGCCCTCGACCATCTTGTCATCGGTCGCGATCTTGCCGAAAATGTCGATGGCGTTGACCACCGCGGGATCGTTGAACGGAATCTCGTCCTTCACCCACTTGTCGTAGGTTTCGGGCGTTTGGGTGCGCAGCATGATGTCCTCGACCCAGTCGGTCGCCGGCCAGCCGGTGGCGCCGCCCGAACCGAGCCCGATGCACCATGGCGTGCCGCCGTCGGCGATGATCTTCTTTTCGAGCTCGGCGAGCTCTTCCTGCGTCTTCGGCACCTCGTAGTCGGCTTCCTCGAAATTGTCGGGCGAGTACCAGACCAGCGATTTCACGTCGGCCTTGTAGGGGAAGGCGAAGAAGCCCGGCTTGCCGTCCTTGTCGTTGAAGGTGCCGAGATCGACCCATGACTGGCCGGCGCCGTAATTGTCCTTGATCCAGTTGGCGGTATCGTCGCCGAGCGGCGTCAGCAGGCCCTTGGACGCCAGGTCCTGGATCAGGCCCGGCTGCGGCAGCACGGCGATGTTGGGCGGGCTGCCGGCCTGCGTGTCGATGACGATCTGCTGTTCGTAATTTTCCGACGAGGAGTATTTGATCTGGGCGCCGGTGGCCTCCGAGAAATAGTCGAGAACGGTGCGGATGAGGCCCTCGTCCTCGCCGCGCCATGGCCCGAAGATCGACAGCGTCTCGCCCTTGAGGTCGACCTTCTTGAGCTCTTCGTAGTTCGCCCAGTTGAAGCGGGGGTCCTCACCCGGCTTGAACTTCAGTTCGGCTTGCGCCGGCGCGCCCAGGGCGAGCGTGACAAACGCGGCGCCCAGCAAAAGCATTTTCTTCATCGGTATTCCTCCCAGTGGTCACAAACACCCGGACGAAACCTCCATTCCGTCCGCCGACGCTGCAGGACTGTGACTCAGTCGGAAAGGAACCGCAACCTTTCGAAGAGTCTTCCAAAGCGCTTTGGCTTTCCTGATCTCGCCATTGAATCGATCAGGAGTCAAGGGGGCTGCGCGCTAATCGATTTAATTTTTGCGATATGGAAGCAAATAAAGTGCACTGCAACATGCTTTTTTGGCGGTGCAGCAGCAAATTTTACTTCAAACTGGTCAGAAACGGTGCTTATGGTCCTTGCATTCGGCAGCGCTGCCCGCAGCGGCTGGGCGGTCCATGGTTAAAAGCGCTTTGAGGCTTGGAGGCCTCCTGTGAACCTCAAACAGCTCTCCCACATGCTGGCGCTTTCGCAGACAACGGTAAGCCGCGCGCTGAACGGCTACCCCGAAGTCAACGAGGAAACGCGCCGGCGGGTGATCGACGCCGCCAAGCGCCACGGCTACCGCCCCAACCCGAGCGCGCGTCGGCTGGCGACCGGAAAGACCGGGATGATCGGCTATGTCCTGCCGACCGGGACGGCCGTCGACATCGATCCGCATTTCGTCGAATTCCTGTCCGGTCTCGGCGACTACGCCCGTTCGCACGAACTCGACCTGGTGCTGTCGCCGGCCGATGCCGACGACCAGGAGACGACCTACCGGCGTATCGTCGCCAACCGGCAGGTCGACGCTGTCTACATCTCCTCGCCAAGGCCCGCCGACCGGCGGGTGGCGCTGGTCAACACGCTCGGCATCCCGTTCATCGTCCACGGCCGCAGCGAAGGCCTCGATTTCGATTACCCCTTCACCGACATCGACAATGAGGGCGCCTTCCATGAGGCGGCACGGCTGCTCATCCAGCTAGGTCACCGGCGGCTGGCGCTGATCAACGGCGACAACCGCGAGACCTTCGCCATTCACCGCGAGCGTGGCGTGCGCCGGGCGCTGGCGGCGAGCGGTCTGGTGCTTGGCCAAGACCATGTCTGTTCCCTCGCCATGACCGAGGAGAACGGCTACCGCGCCGCCAGACGGTTGCTCGAGCGCAGCGATGCGCCGACCGCGATCGCCTGCTCTAGCCTGATCATGGCGCTCGGCGTCGTGCGCGCGGTGCGCGATCTCGGCCTGACCATTCCCGGCGACCTGTCGCTGATCGCCCATGACGACGTCTTCCCCTGGCTGAAGCCGGAGAATTTCTCCGTGCCGTTGTCGACGACGCGTTCGTCGATCCGTTCGGCCGGCGCGCGCGTCGCCGAACGGCTGGCGGCGCGGATTTCCGGATTGGAGGCGGGCGCCCGCGGCGAGGTCTGGCCGGTCGACCTGGTGGTCAGGGGATCGGTCGCCGGCGCGCCGACATATGGGGTCAAAACTCAATCAGGCTGAGCAAGCGAGTTCGACTCTAAACTCGGCCTTTGGGGGAGAACGGTTGGTAACGGGGTGGAGCGCTCCCCCTTTCGGTCGCGCCGCCTGTACTTGCTCTGATATTCGCGCCTCTGTTTTGTGACTTCATACAAAACGATCCCTGAACTTGTTCCGAGGTTAAGGCTTTCGATCATACCAAACATCGGAATGCAGACGCACATCTCGCTTCTTTCGATAGCCAGATCGCTGATGCCAATCGCTTCACTGCCGAACCACACCGCAAGTTTGGCGTGAGCCGTATAGTCGCCTTCATGAAGAAAAATGCTGGCCTTGCCTTTCACATGCGGCGACGTAACGATCGACTTGAATCCTTTTCTTTCGAGATGGTCGAAGCACTCACTGGTGCTGTCGAATCGCTTTATGAACGTCCATTTCACTGCGGAGACAGAGGTCTTTGAAACCGATTTCCGATCGCGCAAATCCTGCCAATCGTCAGGCAGGGATCGGCGAGGGTCGACCACATAGACCTTCTCGACACCCAAGGCATTCACGTTTCGGATTACCGTTCCAATATTCTTCACATCAGTCGGATTCTCCAAGACGGCAATCAGATGTTTGCAGCGAAACGGCTTAATTTCATCGGCACGCTTGCGGACCGATTTCTTCGATTCAGTTTTTTCTTCCATGGCCACCTCGAACGCTTCCCTCGCAGTGAGTGCCTATTTTGTTAGTCTAATGCAATCTGGATATGCTAGATGCGGAACGAGCACCTTCGTCCGCTTTCCACCCGTTGCGGCCATTGGCGGCAACCAACTGATTGAGTTCGAGCATGGGTAAAATCAGAAGCGTTTAAGCGTCAGACCCTATTCTTTCGCCGCCTCGGCCGCCTTCGTATCCAGCAGCCCATAGCCGAAATCATTGTCCCGCCCCTCGGGGCCGAGATCCCTGGCCGTGGCGGCCAGCGCCTTCTCGACCCAGTCGGCGGAGCGGTCGGGCGCGGCATGCAACAGATTGGCGATGGCGCCGGTCACGATCGCCGCGGCGAACGAGGTGCCGGTGACCACGTCGGAGCCGGCCCCGCTCGGCGCCACCATCTCGACGCCGGGGGCGGAGAGGAAGACGTAGGCGCCGCGATTGGCCTGCTGCATCAGCCCGTCCTTCGCATCGGTTGCGGTCACCGCGATGACGCCGTCGAAGGCGGCCGGGTAGCCGTAGGGCGCCTTCGGCCCGTTGTTACCGGCGGCGGCGACCAGCACGATGCCCAAGACGCGTGCATTGCGGCAGGCGACGCCGAGCAGGTCGTTTTTCGGGCCGACGAAGCTCATATTGATGATGCGGACATCTTGGCTTGCCGCCCAGTCGAGCGCCGCAAGGATGACGTCCATGCTCGACTTGCCGCCCTCGAAGGCGCGGGCATGATAGATCCTGGCGCCCGGCGCCATGCCTTTGAGCGCGCCGACGCCGGCGATCAGGCCGTCGATCGAGGTGCCGTGATCGCGCGCCTCGATCGGCACATCGGGCATGGCGTCGAACTGATTGGCGATAACGCCGGAGAGCGCCGGATTGCTGTCGTCGATGGCGGTGTCGACGACAGCGATGCGTACATTCTCGCCGCTGGCCTCTCTCGCATCGAGCGCGATACGCTCGAAGGCATAGTTGACGATGCCGGCCGCTTGCTGCAGCGAGTAGATATGGTTGGGCTCGCGCCGCGTGGTGCGGCCGTCGGCGGCAAGCTGAGCCAGCACGACGCCGACCGGGCGGCCATCGGGAATGCCGAAGCGCACCAGCGTGGTGCCGAGCAGCTGAGACTGGCGCTGCGAGCGCACCTCGAGGCCGAAGGAGGCGGCGATCTGCTGGACGGCGTCGCCGTCCACCGTCACCAGCACCTCGTCGGGCACGAAATCGCCGACGATCGCGCGCGGCGGCGCGGCCGCGACGAGATCGGAGGGCGAAACGATCGGACCGCCTGGGGCTGTGGCCTGTATCGCTGCCGCATCGGCGGGCGGGACCGGCGGCGGTAGCGCGCCGCTGGCCGGATCGCGGCGTGGATTGGGCGTCGGCAGCGGAGTCTGGCCGTAGTCAACCGGATTGGGGAACAGGTCGACGATCAGCGCGGGAAGAAAGACCGCGCCTGTCGCGGCGGAACCTGCGCCGGGCGTCTCGCCGCTGTCATCCTTCGTATCGTACTCGACGCAGTCGGCCGCCGTCGTCCGGTTGAGGCAGTCGATTTCCGCCTGGGTTCGTTTCGGATCATCGGTCTGCGCCAAGGCAGGCGCAGCGGCGATTGTCATCGTCGCCACAAGGAGCGCCGCAAATCGAATGACCACCTTAGAACGCTTTGCGTTTTGGTGGAACCAAAACCGCGCTCCAGGTCTTTGTTTTAACGCATTTTGTCGAGCGCCAAACGAAGATTTTTGGCTGCAAAATGCTCTAGCCGCCATCGCCCGGTTTCCTCCCCTCGACCACAGCTTCCGCGAATGGCTGGGCGGCAATGAGGCCGAGCACTTTTTCATAATCGGCCGCGGTCGTGGCCGGGATGCCAAGGCGGAAGACGCCGTCGGCGGTCGGCCCGCCGGCGATCTTTATCTGGTTTTCGCCGAGAAAGACGGCAATGTCGGCCATCTTCGCATCCGGCTTGAACTTCACCAGCACGAACGGCATTTTCGCCAGATCGCCTTGCTGGCCGGCAACCTCGAAATCGCCGCCCATGCCGCCGGGCTGCTCAAACGACTGCACCACGACAAGCGCCAGCAGAGCGGCGGCTGCGGCCCAGGCGACGCCGGCGGGTACCGCCAAGAAGCGGCCCCACACCTGCGCCATTAAGGACGATGCCGCCGGCGCGCGCGCAGGACCGGCCTCGGCGTCGAGCGCCCGGGCGAAGCGGCCGAGCGCATCGGCCGGCGGGCGGATCGCCTCATTGGCGGCAGCGGTGCCGGAGAACTCGGCCTCGGCCTCGCCGAGGGCGGCAAGCGCTGCCGGGTCGTTCGCCAGCCATTCCTCGATGGCTTCGAGTTCCGCACCTTCCAGCGAGCCGTTCAGATAGAACGGCAGCAGCGTCTCCATTTCGTCGCGGCGCGACATCTTTTCAGCGGCGCTCATGGCCACCCCCTGTCGTAACCGGCGGCCTTGAGGGCCTCGCCGAGTTTCTTGCGGGCGTAGAACATCCTGGTCTTGACCGTGGCGACCGGAATGCCGAGCACCTCGCCGATCTCGGTCACCGACTGTCCGTGGTAATAGGCAAGGTCGATCACCGTCCGGTGTTCTTCCGGCAAAGCATCGACGAAGCGCCGCAAGGCGGCGCCCTTGTCTTCCTTCATGGTGGCGACTTCCGGCGTGTCGGCGCTGTCCGGGACCTGCGCCGCGTCGTCGTCGTCGATCCAGTCTTCCTTTTTCTTGCGCAGCAACGACAGCGCCTTGAAGCGGGCGATGCCGAGCAGCCATGTCGAGACTTCCGAGCGCCCCTCGAAACCGGGCGCCTGGCGCCAGAGTTCGAGAAACACCTCGTTCGCGATATCGTCGGCCATCATTTCCGATCCCGTCTGGCGCGCCACGAAGCGGTAGATCCGCGCGTGATGGCGCATGAACAGGAGCCGCACGGCGGCTCGGTCGCCCTTCGCGACCCGGCCGACAAGCGCGCGATCGGTCTCCGTCGCTGCCGTCATGGCCGGTCGAGCCGCCTGGCTCCTGTCTGCTCTGTCGCTGATCGGCCCAAAAAGGTTCACCGCTTTCCGCCCGGATTTTTCTGAAAGCTAGCCGAAGAGCGGCAACGTTGCCAGAGGGGGTTCTTGCCTCCCCTTGTGGGAAAAGGTGGATTGGCGCGCAGCGCCAAGACGGTTGAGGGGTGCTGGACGGAGTGCGGCGTTGCCAAGCTGGAGCACCCCTCATCCGACCGAGCTTCGCTCGGCAACCTTCTCCCACAAGGGGCCTGTTGCGCAGTTAGCGAGGACAGGCTGCGGAACGGTTTCACCGTTAGCATTCCGCTTTGCTTGGGTGATTTGGCGTCTGGTTTGGAGTTTGAGGGGTATTGGTGCGGCGTTTGGCCGGTCACCGGCGCACCTATCCCGTGATGGCGGCCCATCGGCGCATGTTGAAGGCGATCGCCGCCATCGTCACCTGGGCAGCTGCCTTGGCTAGCCCAACGTAACGGATCGTGGTCAGCTTCATGCGGTTCTTGAGCGTGGCGAAGGTGGTCTCCACCGTCGCCCGCCGTCTGGCGATCAGGCGATTGTAGTGCTTGAGCCGCGACGGCAGCGGATGGTGTTTGTTGGGGCGGCGCGCAATGCGCGGCTTCTTGCCTTCGGCCTTGAGCCGCGCGCGGCGGGCATGGGTGTCATAGGCGGCGTCCGCCCACACCGTCCTCTCGTCGCCGCGGATCAAACCATCGGCCACCACCGTGTCGTTGACGTTGGCTGGCGTCGTGAGCAGCGTGCGGATCAGGCCGGAACCCTCGTCCACGCCGACATGGGCCTTGTAGCCGAAGGTGAAGCCCTTCTTGCCCTGTCTTACGCCACGTGCCTCGGCATCCTTCGACGGCCGCTCGCTTGTCGGCGGTGCTGAGACCGCATCGATCAGCGTCGCATCCAGCATCGTGCCGCGCTTCAGGATCACACCGGCCTTCTCCAATTGCCGGTCCAGTTCGCCAAACAGCTTCTCCAAGAGACCTTCGCCAACAAGCAGATTGCGAAAGCGCGACAGCACCGTGTGATCGGGAATGCTCTCCTCCAGGCCAAGCCCAACGAAGCGCCGGAACGACAGCCGGTCACCCAGCGCTTCCTCCAGCTCGCGATCCGACAGCCCATAGAGCGACTGCAGCAACAGCGCCTTGAACAGCAGCAGCGGCGGCCAGGCCGCGCGTCCCGGCCCACCATCACGCAGCGGGGTCAGCAGCTTCTCGAAGCGGTACCACTTCACCAAGTCAACCAACCGGTCGAGCGGCGAAGACCCGCCCGCCCGCTTGTCCCCCAGAAATGCCTCCGCAAGGCTCAACTGACCCGTCCGCTTCACCGCCATCGCGATTCTCCTCGGCTTTCGCCTCAGAGAATCACAACCAGTGAATTACGCAACAGGCCCACAAGGGGAGAAGGAAAGGGCGCTTCAGCCCAGAAAAGGCTTCGCTTTCATCGTCGCCGGCACCGGCACGCCGAGGCGTTTCAGCACTGTCGGCGCCAGCTGCAACTGGTCGAGCAGCGTCTCTGCTTCCGGGCCGTTGCCTGGCCCGAAATAATAAAGCGCAAAATCCTGCATCTCGTCGTCATGGCCGCCATGATGGCCGCGATCGGTCTGGCCGTGATCAGCGGTGACGATCACCTCGTAGCCGGCTTGGCGCCAGCGCGGCAGGAAGGCGGCGAGCATGCCGTCCATCGCATAGACGGCATGGTCCATCTCATGGCAGTCATGGCCGAAGCGGTGGCCCATCGAGTCCAGCGTGCAGGTGTGCAGGATGCCGTAGTCGATGCCATGCCGCCTGGTCAGCATGGTCAGCGTCGCGAACAGGTCGACGTCGCTCGGCGTCATTTGGTTCCTGGCATTGTAGCCGGTCATGGTGTGGAAACGGCCATGCGTGATCGGCCCGCCCAGCTCGTCGAACTCCATGTCCTCGACCAGATCGAACGGATAGGCGCGGAAGAATTCGGACCAGTAGGAATGGGTGACCGCGCCGGTCTTGCCGCCGGCCTTGCTGACCTCGGAGAAGATGTCCGGTTGCTCGACGCGGAACCGGTTTTCGTTGGACAATATGCCGTGCACCTGCGGTGCCACGCCGGTGTGGATCGAGGCATAGCAGCTGGCCGAGGTCGACGGCAGCACGGAGCGCATCTTCCAGACACGCGCCTCGCCCGATTGCACCCAGCCTTCGAGATTGCCCATCAGCCGGCGCCAGTTGCGATAAGGCACGCCGTCGAGGATGATGAGCAAAAGTTTTGTATCGAGCGCCACGGGCCGCTCCATGCGATTTGGGCCGTTGAGGTTAAAGCGCCGTGTGTCGCCTGGACCCACGGCGCCTTAGAAGTCGTATCAGACGGATCGGATGCTAAGCATTGAGCCAGCACTCGTTCAGCGCATAGCCATCCATCATCTCACCGTTCGGGTTCTTGACATAGCCGCTGATCTTGTTGCTGGCGGCGGCATCGATGAATTGGTTGAAGAAGGGCACGATCAATCCGCCCTCGTCGCGCATCAGCATCGCCATGTCGTGATAGATCGCCTTGCGCTTGGCCTGGTCGAGCTCGGCACGCGCGGTAAACAGCATCTTGTCGAACTCCGGCCGCTTGAAGCGCGTGTCGTTCCAGTCGGCTGTCGAGACGTAGCCGGTGGAGTACATCTGGTCCTGCGTGGCCCGCCCGCCCCAGTAGGACAGCGAGAAGGGCTGCTTGTTCCAGACCTCCGACCAGTAGCCGTCACCGGGTTCGCGCTTGATCTCGATCTTGATGCCGGCCTTGGCGCAGGACTGCTGGTAAAGCTGGGCAGCATCGACGGCGCCCGGGAAGGCGACGTCGGAGGTGCGTAACAGGATCGAGCCGCTGTGCCCAGATTTCTTGTAGAGCGCCGCCGCCTTTTCCGGATCGAACTTGCGCTGCTCGATGTCGGTCGAAAACAGCGGATAGGCCTCGTTGATTGGAAAGTCGTTGCCGGCCGAGCCGTAGCCGCGCAGGATTTTTTCCAGCAGTTCGTCGCGATCCATGGCGAGCTTCAGCGCCATCCTCAGATCGTTGTTGTCGAAGGGCGCGGTGTCGCAGAACATGTTGAACGGGTAATACCCTCTGCCAGCGACGTTCTCGATGGTGACGCCGGCGATGCGCTTGACCAGGTCCACCACCTTCGGCTCGACGCGGTTGATCATGTGGACCTGGCCGCCCTGCAGGGCTGCCAGCCGCGCCGTTGCGTCGTTGATGACGATGATCTCGATTTGATCGGCATGGCCGGCCTTGTCGCCCCGCCAGTAGTTGGCGAAACGCTCGCCGCCATGGCGGACGCCGGGCTGATTGACGGTGACCTTGTAAGGGCCGGCGCTGATGCCGGCGTTGGGATCGTCCTTGCCGCCGTTCGGCTGGATGACGAGATGGTAGTCCGCCATCAGATAAGGAAAATCGGCGTCGGCATCGCCGAGCGTGACGACAACCTCCTTGCCGCTTGCCTTGACCGCCTTGATGTTCTTCAGGATGCCGAGCGCGCCCGACTTCGATTTCTCGTCGGCGTGGCGTTCGAGGGTGGCCGCGATATCCTCAGCGGTGACGGTCTTGCCATTGTGGAACTCGATGCCGTCGCGCACCTTGATCGTCCAGGTCTTGGCGTCCGAGGACGCGCCGATCTCCTCGGCGATGAGGTTTTCCACGCCACCGTCGGGCTTCAGGCGGACAAGGAACTCGCCCCATTGCTTGCAGAAGCTGAACGTGACCTGGCTGAGGTTCAGCGCCGGATCGAGACTGTTGGTTGATTCGCCGCCTTGCAGGCCGGCCTTGATCGTGCCGCCTTTCACTGGCGTCCGGGCGAAGGCTTTGCCGGCCAGCGTCGACGCCAGCGCTACCGATACGCCAAGGGCCGCGGCGCGGCCGAGGAAGTCGCGGCGTGATATCCGGCCCCTGCCGGCAAGGTCCGCGAGATGGTCGAGTTCAGTCGTCATTGTCCAAGTCCCCTTTCACGAAGAACAGCTTTGCACGAGCGGTGCTCGTTCGCGTTGATCCTCTTCGCCTCGCATTTCATCTGGATGACGGAAGCAGCGTTTGTTGCGCTTTCCAGGCCGCAATATCGCGAGCTGTCTAATTCCCCGCGCTGGCCATGCGCCGTCCCTTGATCGCCTTTTCCAGCCAGCCGATCTCCATTTCGGGGACCGAGGACAAGAGGAGATCGGTGTAGGCGTCGAAGGGCGGCGTCAGCACCTGGCTCTTCGCGCCGTAGCGCACCACCTCGCCGCGATACATCACCGCGATCGAATCGGCGATCGACTTCACCGTCGCGAGATCGTGGGTGATGAACAGATAGGCGACGTTTTCCTCTTTCTGCAGCTCGAGCAGCAACTCCAGGATGCCGTGGGCCACTAGCGGGTCAAGCGCCGAGGTCACCTCATCGCAGATGATCAGCTTCGGCTTGGCGGCGAGCGAGCGGGCGATGCAGACGCGCTGCTTCTGGCCGCCGGAAAGCTCGGCCGGATAGCGGTCGATGAAACCCTTGCCCATCTCGATCTTGTCGAGCAGCTCGGCGACGCGGGCGTCGCGTTGCCTTCCACGCAGACCGAAATAGAATTCGAGCGGCCGGCCGATGATGGTGCCGACGGTCTGGCGCGGATTCATCGCCACGTCGGCCATCTGGTAGATCATCTGCAGCTGGCGCAGATCCTCCTTTGGCCGGTCGGCGAGCCGGTTGGCGAGCGGGCGTCCATCGAAGGTGACGGTGCCCTCTTCGGGCGGCAAGAGGCCGGTGATGGCGCGCGCCAGCGTCGACTTGCCCGAACCGGACTCGCCGACGACGGCCAGCGTCTGGCCAGGATAGATATCGACCGAGACGTTCTTCAGCACCTTGATATGGCTGCGGCCGTAGGCGGCGGTGATGTTCTTGACCGACAGGAACGGCGTCGTGCCGGGCTTCTGCTCCTGGTGCTCGATCTCATGCACCGACACCAGCGCATTGGTGTATTCCTGGCGCGGTTCCTTGATGATCTGGCGGGTGCCGCCCCATTCGACCAGCCGGCCATGGCGCAGCACCATGATCTCGTCCGAGACCTGGGCGACGACGGCCAGGTCATGGGTGATGTAGAGCGCCGCGACATGGGTGTCGCGGATGGCGTCCTTGATCGCCGCCAGCACGTCGATCTGCGTCGTCACGTCGAGCGCCGTGGTCGGCTCGTCGAAGACGATCAGGTCGGGTTCGGAACACAGTGCCATCGCCGTCATCACGCGCTGCAGCTGACCGCCCGACACCTGGTGGGGAAAGCGTTCGCCGATGCTTTCCGGATTCGGCAAGCTGAGCTTCTTGAACAGCGCGACGGCGCGTTTTTCGGCCGCGGCCCGCGTCGCCCTGCCGTGCAGCAGCGTCGCCTCGACCACCTGGTCCATCAGTCTGTGCGCCGGGTTGAAAGCCGCCGCCGCCGATTGCGCGACATAGCAGACCTCGCGGCCGCGCAATTTGCGAAAACCCTCCTTGCCGCCCTTGAGGATGTCGCGGCCATTGAGGATGACCTCGCCGCCGGTGATGCGTACGCCGCCGCGGCCATAGCCCATCGCCGACAGGCCGATGGTCGACTTGCCGGCGCCGGACTCGCCGATCAGGCCGAGTACCTTGCCCTTCTCGAGCGTCAGCGAAACGTCATGGACCAGCACGATGTTTTTGGGCGCCTCACCCGGCGGGAACACCGTGGCCTCGATGCGCAGATTGCGGATATCGAGCAGCACGGACTTTGGTCGCTGGTCAGCCATTACCCGCGCCCTCCCTTGAGGCTTGTCGTGCGGTTGAGCACCCAGTCGGCGACCAGGTTGACGGAAATCGCCAGCATCGCGATAGCCGCCGCAGGGATGAGTGCTGCCGCGATGCCAAACACGATGCCGTCCTTGTTTTCCTTGACCATGCCGCCCCAGTCGGCGCTAGGCGGCTGCACGCCGAGGCCGAGGAAGGAGAGCGTCGACAGGAAGAGCACCGCATAGATGAAGCGCAGGCCGAGTTCCGAAACCAGCGGCGACAACGCATTGGGCAGGATCTCGCGGAAGATGATCCAGAGCTCGCCCTCGCCGCGCAGCTTGGCCGCCTCGACGAAGTCCATGACGTTGATGTCGACGGCGACCGCGCGCGACAGGCGATAGACACGGGTCGAGTCGAGGATGCCCATGACCAGGATCAGCGTCACCAGGTTGGATGGCAGGACGGACAGCACGACGAGGCCCATGATCAGCGTCGGGATCGACATCAGGAGATCGACTAGACGCGACATAAGCGTGTCGAACCAGCCGCCGAAAACCGCCGCCGAGAAACCGAGGATGGCGCCAAGCGAGAAGGATAGCGCGGTGGCCAGCACCGCGATGAACAGCGTGATGCGGGCACCGTAGATCATGCGTGAAAGAAGGTCGCGTCCGAGATTGTCGGTGCCCAGCCAATGTGCCGACGACATCGGCCCCCAGACGTCGCCGACGATCTCGCCATTGCCGTACGGCGCGATCCAGGGGGCGAAGATCGCCGCCAGCACGAACAGCGCCGTCAGCACCAGGCCGATCAGCGCGGGGACGGGGATGCGTTTTATGTCGAGCATGCCCGCCCCCTTACTTCGGATGTCTGAGGCGCGGATTGGCGACGATCGCCGCTATGTCCGCAATGATGTTCAGGCTGATATAGACAGCGGCGAAGATCAGGCCGACCGCCTGCACCACCGGCACGTCGCGCTTGGTGACGTGGTCGACGAGATATTGGCCCATGCCTGGGTAGACGAAGATCACTTCGACCACGACGACGCCGACGATCAGGTAGGCGAGGTTGAGCATGACGACGTTGATGATCGGCGCAATCGCATTGGGAAAGGCATGCCTGCGGATGACGGCGAATGCCGAAAGCCCCTTGAGCTCGGCGGTTTCCACATAAGCCGACTGCATCACGTTGAGAATCGCGGCGCGCGTCATGCGCATCATGTGGGCTAGCACCACCAGCGTCAGCGCCGCCGCCGGCAGCATGATCGCCTGCATGCGCTCGCCGAAAGGCATTCCGTCATAGACCGTCGAGATGCCGGGGAAGATCTGGTACTTCACGGCAAAGAAATAGACGAGTACGTAGCCGACGAAGAACTCGGGAAAGGATGTCGAGGCGAGCGCCAGTCCGGAGATCAGTTTATCGACCCAGCCATTGCGGTAGCGCACGGCAATCAGTCCGAGGATGATCGCCAGCGGCACGGCCACGACCGCCGCCCAGAAGGCGAGGAACAGCGTGTTCCACAGCCGCCCCTTGATCGATGTCGCAATATCCTGCCCGCTCGACATCGCGGTGCCCAGATCGCCGGTCACGACGCCGCCGAGCCAGCGGAAATAGCGGATAAAGGCCGGGTCGTTGAGGCCGAGCTGCTCGCGCAGATTGGCGAGCGACTCCGGTGTCGCCGACTGTCCGAGGATGGCTTGCGCGACGTCGCCGGGCAGGATCTGTGTGCCGGCGAAGATCAGGACCGATACGGCCAACAGCAGGAGGATGCCCAGCGCGATGCGCTGGGTCACCAGTTTCACGATGGGTGAGGACATATCCGCAAGGCCGGGCTCAGGCTTCGAGCCAGCACTTTGCCAGAGCGTATCCGTTCATCAGCTCCTGATGCGGATCGTCGACCCAGCCGGCGACCTTGGCACCCGTCGCGTCGATGAACTGGTTGAACATCGGCAGGATCAGGCCGCCCTCGTCGCGGACGAGCATCGCCATGTCGCGATACATCGCCTTGCGCTTGTCGTTGTCGAGCTCGGCGCGCGCCGCCAGCACCATCTTGTCGAAATCCGGACGCAGGAAACGCGTGTCGTTCCAGTCCGCCGTCGACAGATAGGCGGTCGAGTACATCTGGTCCTGCGTCGAGCGGCCGCCCCAGTAGGATGCGGAGAAGGGCTGCTTGTTCCAGACTTCCGACCAGTAGCCGTCGCCCGGTTCGCGCTTGACCTCCAGCGTGATGCCGGCCTTGGCAGCGCTCTGCTGGAAAAGCTGTGCGGCATCGACGGCGCCGGGGAAGGCGACGTCCGATGTCCTGAGCAGGATGGCGCCGTCATGGCCGGACTTCTTGTAGTGGAACTTGGCCTTGTCGGGATCGTATGTGCGCTGCTCGATGTCATCGGAAAACAGCGGATAGGCCGAGTTGATCGGGAAGTCGTTGCCGAGCGAGCCGTAGCCTCTGAGGATCTTGTCGAGCATCTCCTCGCGGTTGATCGCCAGCTTCAGCGCCGTGCGCAGATCGTTGTTGTCGAACGGCGCCGTATTGCAATGCATGATGAAGACGTAGTGGCCGGGGCCGGAGTGGTTGCGGATGGTGACGCCCGGCAGGCGCTTGATCAGATCGACGATCTTCGGCTCAACGCGGTTGATCATGTTGACCTGGCCGCCCTGCAGGGCCGACGTGCGCGCCGTGGCGTCGTTGATGACGATGATCTCGATCTGGTCGGCATGGCCCATCTTGTCGGCCTGCCAGTAATTGGCGAAACGCTCGCCGCCGTGACGCACGCCGGGCTCGTTGGTGGTGATCTTGTAGGGTCCGGCCGAGATGCCGGCATCGGCTCCATCCTTGCCGCCATTGGGCTGGACGATCAAATGGTAGTCGCTGAGCAGATAGGGCAGGTCGGCATTGGGTTCCTTCAGCGTCAGCACCACTTCCTTGCCGCTGGCCTTGATGCTCTCTATGCCCTTCATGTAGCCGAGCGCGCCGGACTTCGACTTCTCGTCCGAATGGCGTTCGAGCGTGGCGGCCACGTCCTCGGCGGTCACCGTCTTGCCGTTATGGAATTCGACGCCGTCGCGGATCTTCAGCGTCCACACCTTGGCGTCGTCGGACGAGCCGATCTCCTCGGCGATGCGGTTCTCGAGACTGCCTTCCGGGGAAAGTTCGACGATCAGTTCACCCCACATCTTGCCGAAGGCGAACGGCACCTGGGTCATGAACAGGGCCGGATCAAGGCTGTTGGTGGACTCGCCGCCGACCAGGCCGGCCTTCAGCGTGCCGCCCTTGACCGGACCCGCGGCGCGCGCTGCACTTGAAAGCAGCGAGTTGGCGAAGGTTGCGGTGACACCGAGCGCTGCCGCCCGGCCGAGAAAATCACGACGGCTGAGCTTGCCGGACGCAACGCGCCGGCCGAGAAATTCCAGTTCGTTTGACATGTTGAGTTCCTCACTCTGTTGGTTCGACCTTGTGGCCGTTCTTCTCGTTTCTTGTGAGGTGAATAATGACCGCAAGGGAAAGGCGTAAGCAAGACCGAATGCGACATGCCGTGGCGTAAATCGTACGTCGCAATTGGACCAATTCTCATAAGCGCTCAAAGCAGAGCGCGCGGGATTCTCTCTTCGAAATTGCGCTCGAAAATCAGTTTTTCGCCCTCATAGGCTTCGATTCTGGCACTAACCATGAAGTTTTCCGCGTCGGACCGCATTTCGGCTGACGTTTCGGTGCGCACCGACCATCCATTTCGCGACAGCGTTTGCGTCCAGTGCGTCTTGCTCGACGCTGACAGCGGATTGTCAGGATGGATCGCCCATGTCTCACGGGCAATGCTGCCATTGGCGAGGCCATGCTCCAGATCGCGCACCTCGCCAAAATCGTCGACGATGGAAAGCGTGATAGTCCCGGTCTTTTCGTCGTGATCGACGTGGCGTTCGGAATTGGCGGCGCGAATCGTTTCGGTCGCCCAGGGCGCGGCTGCCTCGGGCGTGGGGAACGTGACTTCGTCGCCTTGAGCCGGCGGGCGCAGCGGCAGCTTCAGCGTCGCTGCCGACAGGTCGAGCCGAACCGGTTCCGGCGATGGCCAGATCATCGGCCAGTAGGCATTGGAAACGGCAATACGCAGGCGGTGGCCGGCCGGCACGCGATAGGCGCATTGGTCGAGCACGACCCGGGCGGTGACGGTTTCGCCCGGCACAAGCGCTTGCGGGAATTCGTGCGAGCTACGGTGCGTCAGGTTGAGCACGCCATAGGAGATCAATTCCGACGCGCCGTCGGGATGCACGTCGCAGAGCCGCACCGCGATGTTCGCCTGGCGCCGGTCCGACGAGACCCGGACCCGAACCTCAGGTGCGCCGACAATGTCGATCGCTTCGGTAAGTGCCGGCTGGTCGAAGCACACCGACAGCGCATCGTCGGGGCGCTGATCGCCGGGCAGTTCCGGGCCGAAGGTGAAGGGAAAATATTCGCCGCCGGCAAGGCCGCAGCTTTGCGGCGAGGCCACGATGGCGGGCTTGCTGCCTTCCGGGATCATCTCGACTTCCTGCGTCTTGATATCAGGCGACGGCCATTTCTGCTCCGCGACCCAGCGGCCCGGCCGCTCCGGATGCCAGCGCGCGGGACGGACGCTGTCCATCACATAGGCGCGGTAGGCGGGGTCAGCCTCGACGCCGGTGTCGATGCCTTTCAGCCAGCGGTCCCACCAGCGCAAGGCCTCCTGCAGGAAACCGATGCGCGGTTCGGGCGCGGCATAATGCGGATATTTGTGGATCCAGGGCCCGACGATGCCCTTGACCGGCGCCTCGATGTTGGCGGCGAGATGGGAAATGGTGTTGCGATAGCCGTCATGCCAGCCGCCGATCGACAGGACCGCCGCCTGGATGGCGGAATAGTCCTCGCAGATCGAACCGCGCTTCCAGTAAGCGTCGCGGTGCTGGTGCTTCAGCCAGAGCGGCGCCAGGAAGGGCTGGTTCTCCAACCGGGTCAGCCACAGGTCGCGCCAGCGGTTATCGCCGGCCAGCAGCGGGTCAGGCGGCCGCGACGAATAGGACAGCATGGTCGAGGCCCAGCCGAAATTCTCGATCAGCAGGCAGCCGCCCTTATAGTGGATGTCGTCGGCATAGCGGTCGACGGTCGAGCACAGGCTGATCACCGCCTTCAGCGCCGGCGGTTGCCTTGCCGCCACCTGCAGGCAGTTGAAGCCGCCCCAGGAAATGCCCATCATGCCGACATTGCCGTTGCACCAGGGCTGGGCCGCCGCCCAGGCGATGACGTCGCGGGCGTCCTGCAATTCCTGCTCGGAATATTCGTCGTCCATCAACCCTTCGGAATCGCCATTGCCGCGCATGTCGACGCGGATCGAGGCGTAGCCGTGGCCGGCGAAATACGGATGCGTCAGCTGATCGCGAAAGATCGTGCCGTCGCGCTTGCGGTAGGGTAGGTGCTCGAGGATCGCCGGCACCGGATCGTCGCCGGCATCGGCCGGCATCCACACCCGCGCCGACAGCCGGCACCCGTCCGGCATGACGATTGCCATGTCGGGGAATTCGACGACCTTGCGGGGAAACTCGGTGACGGTTTTCATGCCGGGCATAACGCCTCGCAGCGACATGACTTTCAATCGCTATTCGCGACTGGAGCAGCGAAATATGCGACCTGATCCAGACAAGAGCGACTTGTCCGGAATGACGTGCTGTTATCGCAATTCGTCCAGCAATTCGGGATGTTTTTCCAGAAGCGTCATCAATTGAATGGTCGGGCCGCTCGGCTCGATCAACCCTCGTTCGTATTTGTCGAAGGCATTCTCGCCGACCTTGAACAGGGATCCCGCCTCGCGCTGCGACAGCTTGAGCTTGGTGCGCACACGCCGGATGGTAGCCGGGGCTGGTATGCCGTCTATCTTCTCCTTGAGAATGCGAAGAGCCGCATCGACAGCAATCATGTCGTCTCCGACATGCACGCCTTCGCCCCCTGACGGCGGATAGTAACCCGGCAGGTCGACGATCATGCTCTCGCCCTTATAGCTCACGGTGAACGGACGCACCCCGCGCGTCAGCGTTTCGCCTGTTTCAGGGGAGATCATGGTGCTCGTTTCATTGCTTTCCCTTGTCGCCATAGTCATTTTTCCTTGAACGACATGACCGTGAATTCGGTCACGACATCCGCCTGAAATTTCACATAGAGGATCAAGTCGCGCGCCGGCACGTGATAGACATCTTGCCAGACACGATGATCCGCGAATGTCGTCATTGACTTTACAAACATTTTCCGCGTGATGCTGCCGATTACCTCGACTATACCAGCGCGATCGAAACCGAGGCCGATTGCATCCCGCAGCGCGGACGTTGTGATCGCCAGCATATCTACAGAGCCAAACTCCGCCTTGATCGCATCAAGATCGTAAGTAGGCCTGCGTTTCTCCATAGCGCAATATGCCACCATAAAGGTGGCAGTTCAAGTCAATCGAGCTCCGCAAGGTTCAATTAAGCGGGATGTCGTTCTCGGCCTTGCTCGCCTGATAGGCGTAGGAAAGTTCATCGTAGCGGGCCGAGATCGTGCCGATGCGCGCTTCCAGCCGCCGGCGCTCGGCCTCGGGCAGCGACCGTACCAGTCTGCGGATCGAAAAACTCTGCCAGTAGGCGTTCTCGGCATTGTAGCCGCCGGGATCGAGGGTGAAGACCTCTTTCAGGATTTTCAGGTCGTGCGGGATGGCGAAGCTGTCACGCGAATCCTCGTGGCTGAAGAGGTAATAGAAATTGTCGAAGCCGGTCCAGGTGATCGCCGACAGGCAGAGCGAGCAAGGCTCGTGCGTGGCCAGGAAAATGGCGTCCTTGGTGTCGACGCGCTCGGCCTTCGGCATTTCGTAAAAGCGCTTCAGGCAGTGCACCTCGCCATGCCAGAGCGGGTTTTCCGTCTCGTTGTTGGTTTCGGCCAGTACCAGCGAGCGGTCGTCCTTTCTCAGGATCGCCGCGCCGAACAGCTTGTTGCCGTGGGCGACGCCTTCCGCCGTCTTCGGCATAATGTCGTGCTCGATCACGTCGAGCAGGCGGTCGATCAGCGAGACGTCGGCCATCATGCGGTTCCATCGGGGAGATCGATCTCGTAAGCGTGCGAGAAATGGCACTCCTCAAGATTGGAGCCGTCGCCGCCACGATCGACGACCAGGAAATCCTGGGCGGCGCCGATCGGCGTCAGCACGCCGTGCCACCGATTGCGCGGATAGTTGACGCCTTGCCCGGGCGCGGTGATGAAAGCGTGCGGCTCGCCCGGACCGTCGTCGCCGTCATGGCAGACGACGATCAGGAACGGCCGCGGCGACAGCGGGATGAAGGCCTGGCTGCCGAAGGGATGGCGCTCGACCATGGTGAGCTTCAGCGGAAAATCGTAGGGCGTGCCGCGCACCATGGAGATCAGCACGCGTGCATTCGGCCCCTGCGCTTGCGCGGTGGCGAGGTCGTGGTAGCGCTCGGCCTTGCCGCCATTGATCGGATAGTGATTGTCCCCATCCATATCGATGACGTCGCCGAATTCGGCGAAGCTTTCGCGGCTCAGCGGCCGCGCGACGATGCGGGTCATGGCGCGACCCTCGCGACGCCGGCGCCGCCGAGCTTGGCATGCCGGTTGACGTCCTTGTAGAGCAGGTAGCGGAACTGTCCCGGGCCGCCGGCATAGCAGGCCTGCGGGCAGAAGGCGCGCAGCCACATATAGTCGCCGGCCTCGACCTCGACCCAGTCCTGGTTGAGGCGGTAGACCGCCTTGCCTTCCAGCACATAGAGGCCGTGCTCCATGACGTGGGTTTCGGCGAAGGGAATGACCGCGCCCGGCTCGAGCGTCACGACGGTGACATGCATGTCGTGGCGCATGTCGGCCGGATCGACGAAGCGCGTCGTCGCCCAACGGCCTTCAGTGCCGGGCATCGGGCTTGGCGCGACGTCCTGTTCGTTGGTGAAAAAGGCTTGCGGAACATCGATACCTTCGACGGCGTCGTAAGCCTTGCGGATCCAGTGGAAGCGGACCGCAGCACCGCTCTCATTGCGAACGGTCCATCCGCTGGCCGGTGGCAGGAAAGCAAAACCGCCTGGAAGCAACATATGCGTCTCGCCGGCAACCAAGACGGTCAGCTCGCCCTCGACCACGAACAGGGCGCCTTCGGCACCGGCATCCGGTTCCGGCCGGTCGCTGCCGCCGCCGGGCGCGACCTCGACGATATATTGCGAGAACGTCTCGGAGAAGCCGGACAGCGGGCGCGACAGCACCCAGACACGAGTCTTGTCCCAGAACGGCAAGGCGCTGGTGACGATGTCCTGCATCACGCCCCTTGGAATGACGGCATAGGCCTCGGTGAAGACGGCGCGGCCGGTCAGCAGCTCGCTCTGGCCGGGATGGCCGCCATGCGGCGCGTAGTAGGTTCGGTCAGGCATCTTGATCGTGTCCATGGTTCAAACCTATTGCGGGAGCATGTCCTTGAGGCGGAGCAGCGCGATGCGCTCGACCTGTTTGCAGGCGGTTTCGAATTCGACGTTGCGGCTGTTGCCGATACGCGCCTCGAATTCAGCCAGGATCTCCGCCTTGGTCTTGCCTTTCACCGCGATGATGAAGGGGAAGCCGAAACTGGTGACGTAGGCGGCATTGAGCTTGGAGAACAACTCGCGCTCCTTATCGGTCAGCGCGTCGAGCCCGACCGAAGCCTGTTCCCTGGTCGATTCCGCGGTCAGCCGCTTGGCCTGCGCCAGTTTTCCGGCAAGGTCGGGATGGGCGTTGAGCACCGAGAGCCGCTCGGCCTCGCTGGCGGCACGAAAGGCGCGGCACAGCGCGTTGTGCAGGCCGCCGGCGCTGTCATGCGCCGGGCCGAGTTCCAGTTCGTAGGCGCGCTCGGCGATCCACGGTGAATGCTCGAACACGCCGCCGAAAGCCTGGACGAAGGCCTCGAATTCCATTTTTGACGGACGCAGCGAGGGCAGCCGGAACGGATGGGCCTCTTGCCAGTGTCTTGCGATGTCGATGCGCCGCGCCAGCCAGACCTTGTCGTGCGATTTGACATAGTCGACGAAACGCTTCAGCGCCGCGACCCGGCCCGGCCGTCCGACGAGGCGGCAGTGCAGGCCGATATTCATCATGCGCGGCCGTCCCGCCTTGCCTTCGGCGTAGAGCGTATCGAAACTGTCCCTGAGATAGGCGAAGAACTGGTCGCCCGAATTGAAGCCTTGCGGCGTGGCGAAACGCATGTCGTTGACGTCGAGCGTATAGGGGATGATGAGCTGCGGCTTCGCCGATCCGTCTGGCCCGTCATGCTCGAGCCAGTAGGGCAATTCGTCGTCATAGGTGTCCGATATATAGTCGAAGCCGCCTTCTTCCGCCGCCAGCCGCACAGTGTTGATCGACGTGCGGCCGGTGTACCAGCCGGTCGGCCGTGCCCCAGTCACCTCGTAGTGTAGGCTAACAGCCTCATCCATGTCGCGGCGCTCGTCCTCCGGCGCATGGTCGCGGTAGTCGATCCATTTAAGCCCGTGCGAGGCAATTTCCCAGCCGGCCTCCTGCATCGCTGCAACCTGGTCAGGCGAACGCGCCAGCGCTGTGGCGACGCCGTAGCAGGTGACCGGCACCTCAGCCTCGGTGAACAGGCGCAGCAACCGCCAGAAGCCGGCGCGGGCGCCATACTCGTAGATCGATTCCATGTTCCAGTGGCGCTGGCCGGCCCAGGGTGCCGCGCCGACGATTTCGGACAGGAAGGCTTCCGAAGCCTTGTCGCCGTGCAGCACGCAGTTCTCGCCGCCTTCCTCGTAATTGACGACGAACTGCACCGCGACATGCGCGCCGCCGGGCCATTTCGGATCCGGCGGATTGGCGCCGTAGCCGCGCATGTTTCGTTCGTAACGCATTGTCGCTCCTGCCGGATGGTGTGATCAGGATAGTCGAAAGGATCGCTTGCGCATTCCCCCGAAAATTTTTGAAAGTGTTTTTGCAGCACTTCGCTCGACCGGGACTTATGCATCGCCTTTAATTGGCGCACAATTCGTCAAACATGTTCGACTGTACCGGGCCAATTTGTTAATACTGGAGATGGGAGCAGCCAGTGGCGGAAACGTCGAAAGCCGAAGGCGGACGTCTGACGACCCATGTCCTCGACACCGCGACCGGCAGGCCGGCGGCGGGCTTGTCGATCGAGCTCTACCGCGTTGACGACGATGGGCGGACGCATCTGAAGACCGTCGTCACCAATGCCGACGGCCGCTGTGACGCGCCGCTGTTGGCCGGCGCGGAATTCCGCACCGGCGAATACGAACTGGTTTTCGCGGCCGGCGATTATCTGCGCCGACAGGGGCTGGGTCTGCCGGAACCGGCCTTCCTCGACAGCGTGCCGATCCGCTTCGGCATGGCCGAGCCGGTGCATTATCACGTGCCGCTGCTGATCTCGCCCTACGGCTATTCGACTTACCGGGGGAGCTGATGACCAACTTTGAAAGATTGCGCTGCCCCTCACCCTTACTCGACGCTGGAGCTTGTCCCTTCTCCCCGTCCTTCACGGGGAGAAGGTGCCGGCAGGCGGATGAGGGGCGGCGCTTCGGGTGGAGAGAATAGCGATGGCCAAGCTCAGAACTCGTGCCGAAATCCGCTTCATCCTCAACGGCGAGAACATGGTGCTGACCATGGTAGCGCCCGACGAGACCTTGCTCGACTGGCTGCGGCTCAAGCGCTCGCTGCGTGGCACCAAGGAAGGCTGCGCCGAAGGCGATTGCGGTGCCTGCACCGTGCTGGTCGGAAGGCTCTCCGCCGGCCGGCTGGTCTATGAAAGCGTCAATGCCTGCATCCGCTTCCTCGGCTCGCTCGATGGCACGCATGTCGTGACCGTCGAGCATCTGCGTGGCGACGGCGAAAAATTGCATCCGGTGCAGCAGGCGATGGTCGATTTCCACGGCTCGCAATGCGGCTTCTGCACGCCGGGCTTCGTCATGTCGCTTTACGCCCTGTGGATGCGGTCGCCGGAGCCGTCGGACGCCTCCATCGAGAAGGCGTTGCAGGGCAATCTCTGCCGCTGCACCGGCTACGAGGCGATCGCCCGCGCCGCCCGCGCCATCTCCAGCTATGGTAAGGCGGCAAAGGACCCGCTGGCGGCGGAGCGCAAGGCGGTCGCGGCAAAGCTCACGGCCATGAAAGACGGTTCGCGCATCGAGATCGGCTCGGGTAAGCAGCGGCTGGTCGTGCCGGCCGATGCCGATGATCTGGCCCGCGTGCTCGACAAGGAGCCGGGCGCCACTGTCGTTGCCGGTTCGACCGATGTCGGCCTGTGGGTGACCAAGCATATGCGGGATATTGCGCCGGCGGTCTTCATCGGCAATCTCGACGGGCTGTCTACGATCTCCGAAGACAACGGCATCATCTCGATTGGTGCCGGCGTCACCTATAGCGAAGCCTTCTCAACGCTGGCCAAGCGCATCCCGGCGCTAGGCCCGCTGTTCGATCGCATCGGCGGCGACCAGGTGCGCAATATGGGCACGATCGGCGGCAATATCGCCAACGGTTCGCCGATCGGCGACACGCCGCCGCCGCTGATCGCACTCGGCGCGCAACTCACGTTGCGCCGGGGCAAGAAGCGGCGCACGATCCCGCTGGAAGATTTCTTCATCGCCTATGGCAAGCAGGACCGGCAGCCGGGCGAATTCGTCGAGACCGTGCATGTGCCGGTGCCGGCCAAGGGTACGAAGTTTGCCGTCTACAAGATCACCAAGCGCCGTGATGAGGACATCACAGCGGCCCTTGGCGCCTTTTTGCTGACGCTGGCCGGGAATGGAACGGTGGCGGATGTGCGCATCGCTTATGGCGGTATGGCCGCAACGCCGAAGCGGGCCTCCGCGGTCGAGAAGACGCTGCTCGGCAAGCCGTGGACCGAGGCGACGGTGGAAGCGGCAATGGCTGAATATACAAACGATTTCACCCCGTTGACCGACATGCGGGCGAGCGCTGAATACCGGGCACTGGCGGCGAAGAACCTGCTGTTGCGCTTCTTTGCCGAGACCTGCGGCACCAAGGCGCCGATCCAGGTTTCACGGCATGAGGCGGCGTGATGACCACCCACGCCTCCAACCTCAAAGCGCAAAAGATCGCCGGCGGCGTTGCCACCGATCAGCGCCATGATTCCGCGCACAAGCATGTCCGCGGAACGGCGGTCTATATCGACGACATGCCGCTGCCGGCCGGCACGCTGCATGGCTGCCTTGGGCTTTCGGCGGCCACCCACGCCACCATCACCAGCATGGATCTGTCGGCGGTGCGCGCGGCACCCGGCGTCATCGACGTGCTGACGGCCAGCGATGTGCCGGGCGAAAACGACATCTCGCCGACCGGCCGCCATGACGAGCCGGTGCTGGCCGACGGCAAGGTGCAATTCTTCGGCCAGCCGATCTTCTGCGTCATTGCCGAAACGCGCGAGCAGGCGCGCCGCGCCACAAGGCTGGCCAAGATCGAATACAAGGAATTGCCTTTCGTCACCGACATCGGCGCACTTGATCCCCGCAAGGACAAGCTGGTCACCCCGCCGCTTACCTTGAAGCGCGGCGATGCCGCTGCCGCCATCAGCCGGGCGCCGCGGCGGCTCAAAGGGCAGATGCGCATCGGCGGCCAGGATCATTTCTATCTCGAAGGCCAGATCGCCATGGCGATCCCCGGCGAGGACCAGGACGTCACCGTCTATTCCTCGACCCAGCATCCGAGCGAAGTCCAGCACATGGTCAGCCATGCGCTCGGCGTGCCGAGCCATGCCGTCACGGTCGAAATCCGCCGCATGGGCGGCGGCTTCGGCGGCAAGGAAACGCAAGGCAACCAGTTCGCCGCGCTCGCGGCGATAGCTGCCAAGAAGCACCATCGCGCGGTGAAGATCCGGCCCGACCGTGATGACGACATGATCGCCACCGGCAAGCGCCACGACTTCCTCGTCGATTATGAGGTTGGCTTCGACGACGACGGCAATATTCTCGGCGTCGATTTCATGTTCGCGGCGCGCTGCGGCTTCTCTGCGGACCTGTCAGGCCCGGTGACCGACCGCGCGCTGTTCCACTGCGACAACACCTATTTCTGGCCGGCGGTGCACGCGCAGTCGGCGCCGCTCTACACCAACACCGTGTCGAACACCGCCTTCCGCGGCTTCGGCGGTCCGCAAGGCATGGTTGGCGCCGAGCGCGTCATCGACGAGGTCGCCTTTGCCGTCGGCAGGGACCCGCTCGAAATCCGCAAGAAGAACTTCTACGGCAGATCAGACCGCAACATTACGCCCTATCACCAGACGGTCGAGGACAACATCATCCATCGTATCGTCGCCGAGTTGGAGGCGAGTTGCGACTATGCGAGGCGCCGTCGCACCATTGAAGCCTTCAACGCCAACAGCCGCTTCATCAAGCGCGGATTGGCGCTGACGCCGGTCAAGTTCGGCATCTCGTTCACCGCCACGCACTACAATCAGGCCGGCGCGCTGGTGCACGTCTATACCGACGGTTCGGTGCATCTGAACCATGGCGGCACCGAGATGGGGCAGGGCCTTTACGTCAAGGTGGCGCAGGTCGTGGCGGAAGAATTCCAGATCGACCTCGACCAGGTGAAGATCACCGCGACGACAACCGGCAAGGTGCCGAACACCTCGGCCACCGCCGCGTCTTCCGGCTCCGACCTCAACGGCATGGCGGCGCAGAATGCAGCCCGGCAGATCAAGGAGCGGCTGACAAATTTCGCCGCCGAAAAATACCAGGTGCCGCGCGATCAGGTGCTGTTCCTGCCAAACCGGGTGCGCATCGGCAACCAGGAGATCGCCTTCGCCGACCTCGTCAGGCAAGCTTATATGGCGCGCATTCAGCTTTCGGCGGCGGGCTTCTACAAGACGCCGAAAATCCACTGGAACAGGGATAAGGGCGAGGGTCGTCCCTTCTATTATTTCGCCTATGGCGCCTCGTGCTCGGAAGTGTCGGTCGACACGCTGACCGGCGAATACATGGTCGAGCGCACCGGCATCCTGCACGAAACCGGCCGCTCGCTGAACCGCGCCATCGACCTCGGCCAGGTCGAGGGCGGGTTCATCCAGGGCATGGGCTGGCTGACGACGGAGGAATTGTGGTGGGACGACAAGGGCCGGCTGCGCACTCATGCGCCGTCGACCTACAAGATCCCGCTCGCCTCCGACCGGCCAAAGATCTTCAACGTGACGCTGGCCGACTGGCCGGAGGCAAGCGAGCCGACGGTGCACCGCTCCAAGGCCGTCGGCGAGCCGCCGCTTCCCCTCGGCATGTCGGTGCTGCATGCGCTGTCGGATGCGGTGGCGAGCGTTGCCGACCACCGGATCTGCCCGCGCCTCGACGCACCGGCGACGCCGGAGCGGGTGCTGATGGCGATCGAGCGGCTGAAGAAGGAAGCCAAGGCCGGCACCTGAACTCGATCCCCGAACAGGCCCCAGATCTGGACAAGGCGTGCAATCCGGGCCGGAAAACCCTATGTTTCCCGTTAGGGAAAGCGAACATGACCTCGAAAGTGCAAAGCCTGAAAGCCTTTCTTGCCGGCGCCGGTCGGGTCGCCCTGGTAGAGGTGGTCGGGACAAAAGGCTCGACGCCGCGTGAGAAGGGCGCCTTCATGCTCGTCTCGCGCTCGGCGATTTTTGGTACGATCGGCGGTGGCCAGCTCGAATATATGGCGATCGACAAGGCGCGGCAGATGCTGGGTCGATCGGCCTCTTCAGCCTCCGGTTTTGGCGAATTTGCCGATGTCGGCGCTGCCCCTCATCCGCCTGCCGGCACCCTCTCCCCGTATAATGACGGGGAGAAGGGAGCTGGCCGCAACGCTGGCGACCTCCTCTCCCCGTCCTTACGGGGAGAGGGTATGGGTGAGGGGCAGCGTGAACCCGGCAAGACTGTCACTACGCTCGACATCCCGCTCGGGCCGGAAATCGGCCAGTGCTGCGGCGGCAGGGTCGAGGTGCTGATCCGGCTGGTTGACGCAGCGTTGGCGCAAGAGTTGGTTGCGGCGGCGGAAGCCGAGGAGGCGCAGCTGCCGCATGTCTACATCTTCGGCGGCGGCCATGTCGGACAGGCGCTGGCCTCGGCGGCGGCCTTGCTGCCGGTGCATGTCGTCGTCATCGAAACGCGTGCCGAGGCGCTGGAAGGCATGCCGGACACGATCGATACCCATCTCACGCCCGTGCCCGAAGCACTGGTGCGCAGCGCCCCTCCAGGAACGGCCTTCGTCATCCTCACCCACGACCACGCGCTGGATTTCCTGATCGTCGCCGAGGCATTGAAACGCCGGGACGCAGCCTATGTCGGCATGATCGGTTCCAGGACCAAGAAGGCGACGTTCAAGAACTGGTTCCTGAAGTCGGCGGGCGGCAGCGAGGCGCAATTTGCCCGCCTCGTCTCGCCGATTGGTGGCGATGCGGTCAAGGATAAGCGCCCGCAGGTTATCGCAGCGCTCGCCGCCGCCGAGATCATGACGGCGCTGGTCGCTCACGCAACGGCATCAGTAACTCCATCCCCAGTCTCTCACGGCAAGGCGATGGTCAGCTGACGGCTACTATATTTCGCCGACCGTTCCTTGTCTTGCGTGTGCGCTTCCGCAGCATGCTGCTCACACCGGTCTCTTCAAACCGAGATGCTCGCGCAGCGTGCGGCCTTCATAATCCTTGCGGAACAGGCCGCGCCGCTGCAGCTCCGGCACGACGAGCGCGGCAAAGGTATCGAGTTCGCCAGGAAAATAAGATGGCATGACATTGAAGCCGTCTGCCGCGCCGCCCTCGAACCGTGCTTCGAGCTCGTCGGCCATCTGGGCCGGCGTGCCGACCATGCGCCAGTGGCCGCGCGCGCCGGCGAAATGGCGCGCAAGCTGCCGGATGGAGAGGTTGTCCCGGCGTGACTGCTCGATGACGAGCGCTTGCCGGCTCTGCATCCCCTCGCTGGCCGGCAGCTCCGGCAGCGGCCCGTCGATCGGATAGCGCCACAGATCGGATATGCTGAGATAGCTGGACAGCAGCGCCACGCCGACATCGTCGGGGATCAGTTCCTGTAGTTCCTCATATTTCTCGCGGGCTTCCGATTCCGTTTCGGCCACCACTGGGGCGACACCCGGCATGATCTTGATGTCGTCCGGCTCACGCCCATAGGCCGCCAGCCGCCCCTTGAGATCGTCGTAGAAGGCCTTCGCTTCCTCGAATGTCTGCGCCGCCGTGAACACGACGTCGGCGGTGCGGGCGGCAAGGTCACGGCCAACGTCCGAGGCGCCGGCCTGGACCATCACGGGCGCGCCCTGGGGCGAGCGGGGCAGTTCGAGCGCGTCCCGCACCGAAAAGCTTCTGCCATCGTGGCCAAGCCCGGAAGCCCCATCGGGCTTGCCATGCCAAAGTGCGGTAACCACGGCAGCGAATTCACGCGCGCGCTCGTAACGGTCGGCATGCGGACGCAGGCCGGTCGCGCCGAAATTGGCGGCTTCGATGTGGCTGGCGGAGGTGACCAGGTTCCAGCCGGCTCGCCCGCCGCTCAGATGGTCGAGCGAAGCAAAGGCACGCGCCAGCCCGTAAGGCTCGTTGTAGCTCGTCGATGCCGTGGAGACGAGGCCGATATGGCTGGTTTGGACCGCGAGAGCCGCAAGCAGGCTGATCGGCTCGAAGCCGATCGAGCGTGACGTCTGGCTGGCGATGTTGACATTGGCCTCGCGCGCGCCGGCGGCGTCCTCACAGAAGATCATGTCGAACTTCGCCGCTTCCGCCGTCCGCGCCAGCTGGATGTAATGATCGATGTCGACGCCCGCCGTCACATGTGCCTGCGGATGGCGCCAGGCGGCAATGTGATGGCCTGTCGCCCACAGAAAGGCACCGAGCTTCATCTGATGGGCGGTCATTGCCCCTCCTCCTCGACAAGTCCGAGATGGGAGCGCAGCGTGGCGTTGCGATAGTCCGACCGGACAAGGCCGCGTCGGCGAAGCTCCGGCAGCACGAGGTCGACGAAATCGTCGAGCACAGACTCGAGCGGCGGCATGAGTATGTTAAAACCGTCGCAGCTTTTCGATCGGAAGGACTCTTCGAGCCTGTCCGCGATCACGTCCGGCCTGGCGGCCATTTCAGCATCGGGCGCGACGTTCATCAGCACCTTTATCGCGCCCGGACTGCGCCCGAACGCAATCGCACGGCGCTTCAGATCGTTCGCGCCCGCCACCGATGGCTCGTCCAGCAGGATGACATCGGCGGTGCGGGCGACGATATCCATGTCGGGCTCCGACAGACCTGACATGACGAGCACTGGCGTATCCTGCGGCGATCGCGCCACGTTCAAGGGTCCGCGCACGGAGAAGAACTCGCCCTTGTGATCGAGCAGGTGCATCTTTTCGGGATCGAAGAAGCGGCCGCCGTGCTGGTCGAACAGCAGGGCATCCGCATCCCAGCCTTTCCACAAGCCTTGAACGATGCCAATGAATTCCTCCGCGCGGCGGCGAAAATCATCGGGCGAAAACCCTTCCGGCCGGCTGAAATTGGCCGCCTCGCGCGGATCCGCAACCATGGTCGCGTTCCAGCCGGCACGACCGTGGCTGATGATGTCGAGGGAGGCGAAACGGCGCGCGAGATTGTAGGGCTGATGGGCGAGTGTCGACGCCGCGGCGACGAGGCCGATCCTGCTTGTCACGGTTGCCAGCGCCGCCAGCAGGGTCGTCGCTTCGAACGGCACGTGCCGTTTCGATGTGTCGCTGCCTGCAGCTGGTGCTGAATCGGCAAGAAGCACCATGTCCAGCCCGGCCGCTTCAGCCTTTTGCACGAACCGCGCCAGGAGAGCGAAATCCGGATCGGCCGATGCTTGCACATCGGAAGGAGCCTCGACAGGAGGTAACGAAACGGCGAGTTTCATTGTGGTGCCATTGCCACGGTCGTTCGAGCTGCGCATCATTTGCCCGCCAGAATATCCTTGATCAGCCGCTGGCAGCGCTCGGCCATGAAGTCGAGCAGCAGCCGCACCTTCGGGTCCTGCAGCTTCTTGTGCGGGTAGACGGCGGCGAACTGCACCGGCGTCGGCGGCGTGTCGGTCAAGATCACCTTCAGCCGCTGGTCGCGGATGAACGGCTCGACCTCGAAGCGCGGCTTGTTGATGATGCCGCGGCCCGACAGCGCCCAGCCGGTCAGCACGTCGCCATCGTCCGTGTCATAGGGTCCGTGCACTTCGAATTTCCGCGGGCCGTCGGCCGTCTGCAGCGTCCACACATATTCGCGCGCACCGGCGTAGCGCAGCATCAGGCAGTCGTGCTTGTTGCCGATCAGTTCCTGCGGTTCGGTCGGCTCGCCGCGGGTGTCCAGATATTTCGGCGCCGCCACCAGCACCCGTTCGCATTCCATGATGCCGCGCATCCTGAGGCTGGAATCCTCGATGATGCCGAGCCGGAAGGCGACGTCGATGCCTTCCTTCATGATGTCGACATTGTGGTCCGAAAGCCTCAGCCGCACCTCGATATCAGGATATCTGTCGTGGAAATCCGGGATGCCCGATGCGACCAGCCGCCGGCCGAGGCCGAGCGGCGCCGTGACGCGGATGGTGCCGCGCGGCTGGCCGGAAAGCGCCGAGACAGCGGCTTCCGCCTCGGTGATCGCTTCCAGCACCTGCTTGGCGCCGGTATAGAATACCGTGCCGTGTTCGGTCGGCATCAATTGCCTGGTCGTGCGGTTGAACAGCCTGACGCCGAGGTGCTTCTCCAACTCTTTGATGCGGTTGGAGGCGACCGCCGGCGAGATGCGCATGTCGCGTCCCGCCGCCGACAGATTGCCAAGCTCGACGACGCGGACGAAGACGGCGATGTTGTCGAGATAGGCCATGCGGATTCGTGGTTCTCATGCGGCTGCGTATGAAGAGCCTAGTATTTTCCATTTTTTTTTGAAAGTCATCGTGCAGCTCGGCCCTTTCCGTTTGCGTCCCAGTCCGTAAAGTCACCCAATCGGCAGGGACGACTTTCAATGATGGATTTCGCGATTTTCTGGGATTGGCTGAGCTTCGCCGTGCGCTGGCTGCATGTCGTCACCGGCATCGCCTGGATCGGCTCATCCTTCTATTTCGTCGCGCTCGATCTTGGCCTGCGCCAGCGCCCGGGAATGCCCGCCGGCGCCTTCGGTGAGGAATGGCAGGTGCATGGCGGCGGCTTCTACAACATCCAGAAATATCTGGTGGCGCCGGCCGAAATGCCCGAGCACCTGACATGGTTCAAATGGGAATCCTACGCCACCTGGCTGTCTGGCTTCGCCATGCTGTGGATCGTCTACTATGCCGGGGCGGACCTGTTCCTGATCGATCCCAATGTGCTTGCCATGTCGGTGCCGGTCGGTATCCTGCTGTCGCTGGCGACGATCGGCGTCGGCTGGGTGGTCTATGATCTCTTGTGCCGTTCGCCGCTGGGGAAAAGCGACACCGGCCTGATGCTGGTGCTCTATGGCGTGCTGGTGTTCATCGCTTGGGGGCTCACCCATCTGTTCACCGGCCGCGCCGCTTTCCTGCATCTTGGCGCCATTACCGCGACGATCATGTCGGCCAACGTCTTCATGGTCATCATCCCGAACCAGAAGATCGTCGTTGCCGACCTCATCGCCGGCCGCAAGCCAGATCCCAAATACGGCAAGATCGCCAAGCAGCGCTCGCTGCACAACAACTACCTGACGCTGCCCGTCTTGTTCCTGATGCTGTCGAACCACTACCCGCTGGCGTTTGCTACCCAGTTCAGCTGGGTGATCGCCTCGCTGGTGTTCATCATCGGCGTGCTGATCCGGCACTATTTCAACACGATGCATGCGCGCAAGGGCAACCCCACCTGGACCTGGCTGGCCGCCGGCGTCCTGTTCGTCGTCATCATCTGGCTGTCCACCGTGCCCAGGATTCTGACCGGGGAGGTCAAGACCTCATCGTCTGCACAGGTCTATGTCGCCTCGGCGCATTTCCCCGCAGTGCGCGACACGGTGCTTGGCCGCTGCTCGATGTGCCATGCGGCGGAGCCGGTTTACGAGGGCATCTTCCATGCGCCGAAGGGCGTGGTGCTGGATACGGACGCCGGCATCGCCGAGCACGCCCGCGAGATCTACCTGCAGGCCGGCCGCAGCCACGCGATGCCGCCCGCCAACGTCACGGAAATGACCGACAACGAGCGGGCGCTGCTGGTGGCCTGGTTCGAGGAGGCGGGAAAATAAGCATGACCAGCACACTCCTGCGCGGCCGCACGCTGTCCTTCCTGCGCTGGCCCGAAACCATCGATGATCATGCCGCCTGGCGCTACGAGGAGGACGGCGGCCTGCTGCTCCGCGACGGTAGGATCGTTGCATCAGGCGCCTATGCCGATGTCGAGAAAAAGGCGGGCGAAGGCGCAAAAAAGATCGACCATCGACCGCATCTGCTGCTGCCGGGCTTCATCGATGCCCATGCCCATTTCCCGCAGATGCAGGTCATCGCCTCCTACGGCGCCGAACTGCTCGACTGGCTGAACACCTACACGTTTCCCGAGGAGACAAAATTCCACAACGCGCAGCACGGCCGCCGCATCGCCAGGCTGTTTCTCGATGAGGTTATGCGCCACGGCACGACGACGGTCGCCGCCTATTGCTCTGCGCACAAGGCCTCGGCTGAAGCGTTCTTCGCCGAATCGCATGACCGCAACATGCTCAACATCGCCGGCAAGGTGATGATGGACCGTAACGCACCAGAGGGTGTGCTCGACACGCCGCAATCGGCCTATGACGACAGCAAGGCGCTGATTAGGGAGTGGCATGGCAAGGGGCGCCAGCACTATGCCATCACGCCGCGCTTCGCCATCACCTCGTCGCCCGAGCAGTTGGAGTTGGCGGGCGCGCTCTGCCGCGAATATCCTGATCTGCACATGCAGACGCACCTGTCGGAAAACCACGCCGAGATCGCTTATACGCTGCAACTTTACCCGCAGGCGCGCGACTATACTGACGTCTACGAGCACTATGGGCTGCTCGGGCGCAAAAGCCTGTTTGGCCACTGTATCCATCTGTCGGAACGCGAGGCGGATGCGCTGTCGGATACGGGCTCGGTGGCAGTGTTCTGCCCGACCTCGAACCTGTTCCTCGGCTCGGGCCTGTTCAACTATCAGCGCTACCGCACGCGTGACAAAGCCCTCCGGATCGCGGCCGCCACCGATGTCGGTGGCGGCACCAATTACTCGATGCTGAGGACCATGGACGAGGGCTACAAGGTGATCGCGCTGAATGGCGAGAAGCTCAACCCGTTCCAGTCCTTCTGGCAGCTCACCCGCGGCAATGCCGAGGCACTATCCGTCGCGGAAAAAATTGGCACGCTGGACGAAGGTAGCGATGCCGACATCGTCGTGCTCGACGCCCGCGCCACGCCGGCGATGCGGCTGCGGATGGAAACGGCCGACACGCTGGCGGAGGAATTGTTTCTGCTGCAGACGCTGGGTGACGACCGCGCCGTGCGCGAGGTCTATGTCGCAGGGCGGGCGGCCAAGATGGATATGGCGGTTTAGCTATCCCACACGTCTCGGCTTGACCGCGCGGCAGCCATCGGTCAAAGCGTGCAGCGACGTTTGACAGGGGAACGACATGGCCGTTGCGGACGATATCGCTCTGATCAAGAAACAGGAAGCCACGCTTGTCTTCCCGGCCTTCGACGAAGCTGTCGCCTTCAAGATCGGTTCGGCGATCCGCGACCGGGCTTTGGCCGAGAACCTGCCAATTATCGTCGACATCCGTACTTTCGACCGGCCGCTGTTCTACGCGGCGATGCCAGGCTCGAACGCCTCGAATCCTGATTGGGCGCGGCGCAAGATCAATGTGGTGCGGCGGTTCCTGAAAAGCACCTATCGCATGGTGCTGGAGCAGCAGCGACCTGACCGCACCTTCAAGATCGGCGAGGGACTGGACATAGCCGACTATGTGTTGGCGGGCGGCGGTTTTCCCGTAACGATCAGGGGCGCCGGTGTGATCGGCGTGATCGCGGTTTCAGGCCTGCCGGAGCGCGAGGATCACGGAGTCGTCGTCGATGCGCTCTGTGAGCACTTGGGCATTGCTAGACATGAGTTGGCATTGCCGCTGGAAGAAAACCCGTGACGTTGACGCCGCCCCTCATCCGCCTGCCGGCACCTTCTCCCCGTATAGTGACGGGGAGAAGGGAGAAGCTCCGACGCTGGCGCCCCCCTCTCCCCGTCTCTATACGGGGAGAGGGTAAGGGTGAGGGGTGGCGCCAGCCTTATGAAAGCTCGCGGAACGCAACTGGCGGCCAAACATGACGGTGCTCGATCCCAAGACCTTCCTCGCCGCCATCTTCAATGCCGCCGTCGCTGCCGCCGATCCCCAGAAAACTATCAGGGGCCATTTGCCGGCAAAACCAAAGGGCCGTACTGTCGTCATCGGCGCCGGCAAGGGCTCGGCGCAGATGGCGGTGGCTTTCGAGAAGGCGTGGAACGGGCCGATCGAAGGGCTTGTCGTCACCCGCTACGGCTATGGCGCGAAGTGTGAGCGCATCGAGATCATCGAAGCCGCGCATCCGGTTCCGGATGCCGCCGGCCTCGAAGCTTCGCGCCGGCTGCTCGAAAAGGTGCAGGGGCTGACCGCGGACGATCTGGTCGTGGCGCTGATCTCCGGCGGTGGCTCGGCGCTGCTGCCGTCGCCTGCCGAAGGACTGACGCTGGCCGACGAGATCGCCGTCAACGAGGCGCTGCTCGCCTCCGGCGCGCCGATAGCCGCCATGAACACCATCCGCAAGCATCTTTCCACGATCAAGGGCGGCAGGCTGGCGGCCGCTGCCTACCCGGCCAGGGTAGTATCGCTGGTCGTCTCCGACATACCGGGCGACAACCCGGCGCTGGTCGCCTCCGGTCCGACCGTTCCCGATCCAGGCAACCGCGAAGAAGCACTGGCGTCGATCGCCGCCTATGGCATGAAACTGCCTGCCCAAGTGATGGCGCATATCAGCTCGCCGCAAGCCGATGCGCCGCGCGACGACGATCCGCGTTTTTCGCGCAACGAGGTGCATCTGATCGCCTCGGCCGGCGTGTCGCTGGAGGCGGCTGCAGCGGAAGCCAGGCGCCATGGCGTCGAGGCGGTCATCCTCTCCGATTCCATCGAGGGCGAAGCGCGCGAGGTCGGTGGCGTCCACGCCGCGATCGCCCGTGAAGTCGCGACGCGCAACCGGCCTTTCCCGAAGCCGGTGCTCATCCTTTCGGGCGGCGAGACGACCGTGACCTTGCGGGCAAAAGGCAAGGGCGGCCGCAACAGCGAGTTCCTGCTTGCCTTCGCCATCGGCATCAGCGGCGCGCAAGGCATCCATGCGCTGGCTGCCGACACGGACGGCATCGACGGTTCGCAAGACAATGCCGGCGCCTTTGCCGATGGTTCAACGGTTTCGCGAATGCGTGCGGCGGGCGCCGATGCCAAGGCCATGCTCGCCGGCAACAATGCCTGGACCGCCTTCAATGCCGTTGGCGATCTTTTCGTCCCCGGCCCGACTGGGACGAATGTCAACGATCTCCGGGCGATCCTGATCAGGTAGGCTTGCCCGCAAGTCTCAAGCGGCCATCAGCGTCTTCACCGCCTTCATGTCCCGCAGGAACCGCTCGCGTTCAGCCTGTTTGTCTTTCGCGTCGCGTATGCGCAGGATGAAGGACGGGTGGATGGTGACGAACACGCGCAAACCGTCTTCGCGCTCGATGACCTCGCCGCGCATTCTCATGATCGGCACGGCCTTGCCGAGCAGCGACTGTGCCGCCGTCGCTCCAAGCGCCACCGCCAGATTGGGCTTGATCAGATCGAGCTCCTTGTCGAGCCACCAGCGGCAGGCCTGCACCTCGCCGGCATTCGGCTTGGAGTGGATACGACGCTTGCCACGCGGCTCGAACTTGAAGTGCTTGACCGCGTTGGTGACATAGACTTTCTGGCGATCGACGCCGGCGTCGTCAAGGATCGCGTCTAAGACCTTGCCCGCCGGCCCGACGAAGGGTTTGCCGGCCAGATCCTCCTGGTCGCCAGGCTGTTCACCGACGAAGATCACCTTGGCCTTGTCAGGCCCTTCGCCGAACACGGTCTGTGTTGCATTGCGCCAAAGCGGGCAGCGGCGGCAGGCTTTCGCCACTTCACTGAGTTCGGGAATAGATCTTGCGTTGTCGCCTTCCGTCGTCTCAGGAAAGTCAGGCTTCGGCCAGCGTCTTGCCTGCACCTTGGCATGGTGTGGCGCGGGATTTATCTGCATCCTGGCGATCATGGCTGATGCGGCCTTGTCCGCTGCTGCGATCAGACACGCAATGAGCAAAGCCCGCGGAAGGTTCCGTTGAAATTACACCGCCTGCGCCTTCACCGGCGGATGGCCGACAACGCGCGATGCCCTACACCTCGTGCAGATAGAGATGATAATCCAACTCGCCGACCGTGCGCGCCACCCGCAGATATTCGGATTGCTTGATCGCCACGAACGTCCGGTGCAGGTCTTCGCCCAATGCTTCCTTGAGGAACGTCGACGCTCTTGCCGCCTCGATCGCGGCGCGCCAGTCCACCGGCATCGTCGTGCGCGTGGTTGCCGATTCGTAGCCGTTGCCGGTGGTCTCGGGCCCAGGATCGAGGCCTTCATCGAGCCCCCTGGTGATGCCCGCCAGCACCGTTGCCGCGACCAGGTACGGATTGGCGTCGACGCCCGCCGGCCGGTGCTCGATGCGCCGGTTCTTGGCATCGCCCGCCGGCACGCGCAGCGCCACCGAGCGGTTGTTGACGCCCCAGGTCGGCGCCACCGGGGCGTAGGATTGCGAGACGAAGCGCCGCCATGAATTGGCATGCGGCGCAAACACCAGCATCGATTCGGCCATGGTCTGGATGAGACCGCCGAGCCCGCGCAGCAGCGGCAAGGACCAGGTCTCGCCGTTGGCCTCGGTGAAGACGTTCTTGCCGGCATCGTCCAGCAATGAGACATGGAAGTGCATGCCGGAGCCGGCATATTTCTCGATCGGTTTGGCCATGAAGCAAGCGGTGACGCCATGGCGGCGCGCCTGCGCCCGCACCAGCCGCTTCAGCATGACGAGATCGTCGGCCGCTCGCATCACATCCTTGCGGTAGTTCAGCGTCAGTTCGTACTGGCCGGGCGCATATTCGGAAATGACCGTCTCGGCCGGGATGCCTTGCAGCTTGGCCGCGGCGTAAATGTCGGAAAACAGCGGTTCCATGCCATGCAGATGGTCGACGGAATAGACCTCGGTCTTGGCCGAGCGGCGACCGTCGAGCACGGCATTGGCGGGCTGCACCTTGCCGTCGGCGTCGCGCTCGTTGGCGAGCAGGAAGAATTCGAGCTCGAAGGCGCCGGCCGGATGCAGGCCCTTGGCCGCAAGTATTTCGACCTGGCGGGCCAGCGCCAACCGCGGATCGGAGGACATCGCCTGGCCGTCGAGATGGTACATCGCCATCAGTACCTGGCCGCGCGGCGGCTGCGTGCCGAACAGCGGCACCAGCGTACCGGGTATCGGCCATGCCCGCAGGTCGCCGTCGCCGGTCGTCCAGATCAGCCCGGTCTCGTGCACGTCCTCGCCGGTGATGTCGAGGCCAAGGATCGAGATCGGCATGTGCCGACCGCCCTGGAAGATGCTCATCAATTCGTGCCGGCGCACGATCTTGCCGCGCCCAACGCCGTTGGCGTCGGTCAGCACGATATCGAAGGCCTCGATTTCGGGATAGGCATCGAGAAAGGCTTGCGCCTCGGCGGGCGTCGAGCCGGAAGGGGAGGTGATGATGGCGTTCAAAGTGTGCTTGGGCGCTTCTCTCATGCGCAAGCTTGTCTCATGCCGCGAGCCTCGCCGCAACTGCACCGAAGGCGGTGATCAGGCGGTTGACCTGGGCCGCACTGGTCGCCGGCGAGATCAGCATCATGTTGTGGAACGGCGCGATCAGCACGCCGCGATTGACCAGCGCGACATGGATCGCCGCTTCGAGCTCCGGCGCGTGCGCTGCCTCCGCCTCGCCGCCGTTGCTCAGCGGGCCGGGTGCGCAGATGAACTCGACGCGGGCGCCGACACGGGCAACATGCCAGGGCAGGCGGTAGCGGTCGATGACTGCGGTCAGCCCGGCGTCGAGCCGTCGCGCGAGATGGTCCATATGGGCATAGTTCTCATCGGTCATCACCTCCTCGAGTGTCGCGCGCATCGCCGCGAACTGCAGCGGATTGGCCGACAGCGTCGTGCCCATGCCGGAATAGCCGGGCTCTTTGCAGCTGTTGTAGGTTGCATAGCGCATGGCGGTGTCTTCGCTCATGCCCCAGACGCTGGCCGGCACACCGCCGGCAATCGGCTTGCCGAGCACGAACAGGTCCGGCTCCAGCCTGTATTTCTTCGTATAGCCGCCGGGGTCGGTCGAGATCGTATGCGTCTCGTCGATCAGAAGCAGGGTGCCGGCCGCGCGGGTAAGGCCGCGCAGCGCGTCGTGGAAGCCAGGGTCAGGCAGCACCATGCAGGAATTTGTCAGCACCGGCTCGGTGATGACACAGGCGATATCCTTATCCCGGAGCACGGCCTCAAGTGCCGGCACATCGTTGAACTCGATGACATCGGTTGCCCGGGTCAGGTCGCGGAATTCGCCGGCCAGTCCCGGCCGGTTGGCCGGTCTGCCACTGACCAGCCGCACCATCGTCTCGTCGACCGAGCCGTGATAGCAGCCGTTGAAGACCAGGATCTTTTCCCGGCCGGTGACGGCGCGGGCGACGCGCAGCGCAAAGCGGTTGGCGTCGGTCGCCGTCGTTGCGATCTGCCAGAACGGCAGGCCGAAGCGCTGTTGCAGCAGCGGGCCGATGGCAAGTGCATCTTCGGAAGGCAGCATGTAGGTCAATCCGCGTCCGGCCTGCCGGCGGATGGCGCGGGCGACCGGCGGCGGCGAGTGGCCGAACATCGAGCCCGTATCGCCGAGGCAGAAATCGTCGAGCCGGTTGCCGTCTATATCGATGATGGTGGCGCCCTTTGCGCTGTCGACCAGGATCGGGAACGGCGTCGGCCAGTCGTTCATCCAGTGCATCGGCACGCCGCCGAAGAAGCCGGGCAGGCCATTGCCGACCTTTGCGGCCGATTTCGGCCGCCCCTTGCGGAAGATTGCAGCTTCGGTCTCGCGCAAATCGCCGATGCGGGCAGTGCTAATGCCGCCAATGGAGATATTTGAATGGTCGATTGTATGCATGAAGGCCCCTCTCGGCGGCTACTCTAGCCAATCGGCATCCGGAACCGCAATTGGCCGCGCGGCTGCCCTGCATTGGCTCAGCGGCCACGGTGAAGAGGCCTGGCGCTTGACCTGAAGGGATCATCCGGCATCAATGCGGATAGGGTTTATGGCTTGGGGGAAGAAAGATGCGGACAATCTTCTGTGTAACAACGCTGCTGTTGTCGGCCGGCTCGGCCTTCGCGACCGGCGGCATCTGGTGCTCGGCCGAGGATGCGGCGGTGAAATTCCAGGTCGAAGCCGGCGTCACCAGAGGCATGGGCGGTCCAACATTCAATTTCCGCGGCGATCTCGAAGTTCTCGGCAGGCCCATTGGCGACGATCTGCGCAAGACAGTGTTCGAGGACTCCAACCTCACGCAATACTGGCTCGACGACAAGGAACTGCGGCTGCTCGTCTATCGCGAGCACGAGGTCGCAAACACCTACAGCTCGGTCGAGCTGACGATCCTGACCGAGGCCGGCGAGGAAAGCGAGGAAGGCGCCTATGACGGGCGCTATTCGCTTGCCATTTATGAGGGCGCGGCTGACACGGGTGACGATGGCACGCCGGCCGCGTTGACCGGCAAAGTCTCCTGCGGCGCCGAGTAGGCCTTTCGATCCGGCAGATCAGTCCGCCTGCATCGAGGCGATGGCGCGCCGCATCAGGTCGAGAAACATCCGCCGCTCGCCCTCGCTGAAGCCAGTCAGGGCGGCCTCATTCTGAGAACGCGCCGCCTGCGTTGCCGGTTCGCGCAGGGCGACGGCTTTCGCGGTGAGATGGATCGACTGGGAGCGCCCGTCGCCGGGATGCGAGCGCCTTTCGATCAGCCCGTCCCGTTCCATGCGGATCAGCGTGTTGGCCATGGTCGCCTGTTCCACGTCGAGCCGCTGCACGAGGTCGCGCTGCGTCAGGCCATCTTCCTCCCACAAAGCAAGCAGCGTCATGAACTGCGCCGGCGCCAGTCCGAGTGGCCGGATGCGCTGTTGCAGCCCGTTGGCGAACAGCCGCGCCATATGGTTCGCCAGGAAACCGGCGGATCGTTCCTTTTGAAATTTCATGGCCCCAAAATAGCAGTTGAATAGCATGCTATGCAATGATATATAGCTTGCTATGGAGATGAAGATGAAAACAAGGATTCACGCAGCCGCCGGCGTCATCGCGCTCATCACGGTAGCAGCCTTCTGGCTGTCGACGGTAACGGCGGAGCTGTTCGGCGACGCGGCAACAATCGCAACGGTCAAGACTTCCGTTCTCATCGGCATGGCCGTGCTGATCCCGGCAATGATCGGTGCCGGAGCGTCCGGCTTCTCGCTCGGCAAGGGCTGGAAGAGCCCGGTCGTCGCGCGCAAGAAGCGGCGTATGCGCATCATCGCGGCGAACGGGCTGCTGGTGCTCGTTCCCTCGGCATTCCTGCTTAGCAGCTTTGCCGATTCGGGACGCTTCGACACCATGTTCATGATCGTCCAGGCGATCGAACTGGCGGCCGGCGCCGTGAACATCGCGCTCCTGTTGCTCAACATGCGCGACGGGCTGTCGCTGCGGCGAAAGGCCATTCCGCTCGCCGCGCGGGCGAGGTGAGCTCAGGCGGAGATGTCGACGACGCCGCAGTCGCCCGTGGCGCTGCCGAAGGCGACGCGGCGCTCTTGCCTGTCCCACATCATCGAGGTGATGGCGCCCTTGCCCGGCCGCCGCAACAGCACCTCCTTGGCGTCGGCGAAGCGCACCGCCATCACCATGCCGTCATCATAGCCGACGGCCGCGACATCCTGGCTCGGATGGCAGGCGACCGAGGTCACCATGGCGTTGCCGCGCGTGCCGAGCTCCAGCGGTGCCTTCCCCATAGGCCCATCCTTGCCCGAAAACGGCCAGACGATCGCAGCCGGCGCGCCGGAACTCGCCAACCATTTGCCTTTGACGCTCCACGACAGGCTTTTGACTTTGCCGGGATAGCCGGTCATGCGCATGTGCTTGCCGTCGGCGAGCTTCCAGCCGTGCAGCGCGTTCTCCTGCATGGTGGTGACGACAAAGGCGCCGTCCGGCGAGAAGGTGATGCCGGTATGGGCGCCGGCCCATTCAAGCTCGACCGGCTTGCCGTCGGCGGCCGGGAAATGCAGCGTCGCGCCATTGTAGCGGGCGACGCCGAAGCGCATGCCCTTGGGCGAGAACGCCAGCCCCTCGACCGAACGCGGATGCGAGAATTCCCTGGTCTTGCCGTCGGCGAAACGGACGAAGGCAGTCTTGCCCGAGGCATAGGCGATGGCGCCTTGTGGTCCGGCAGCGACGCTGGTGATCCATTTTTTCCCGGCGCTTGCCAGTTCCGCCGCACTGCCGCCGGCGGTAACGGAGAAAATCTTGCCATCCTCGCCGCCGGTGACCAGCCGGTCGTTTGCCGCATCGTGGAAGGCGGCGAGCAGCCCGTCATTGGCCTGAACCGTCTTGTGGCCATGATCGAGCCGGTGGACGGCGCCGTCGGCCAGCGCGAAATGCGGCACGTCGTCGAGAAAGACGGCGGCGATGCAATGTCCCTGGAGATCAAGCGGAGCGACTGTCGGCATGAGAGACTATTCCATTCGAGACTGTTGTGAGCGCCTAGCCGCCGCAGAGGAATCGTTAGCGCGGCTAGGTACGACGCGACCTCCTCCCCAGGGGGAGAAGGCGGATTGGCCCGCAGCGCCAAGGCGGTTGGGAGGTGTTGGACGGAGCGCCGCCGGTGCCAAGCCAACCCCCCATTCCGACCGAGCTTCGCGCGGCAGCCTTCTCCCACGAGGAGAGAAGGAAGGGGCAGCGCTAACCTTATAGGGTTTGGAAATCAAGCGGCCTGGCAGGCGTCGAAGCTCTTCTTCAGCCGCTCGGCGTCGAGCTCGCGGCCGATGAAGACCAGCCGGCTCTCGTGCTTCTCGCCGTCCTTCCAGGCGCGCTGGTGGTCGCCCTCGATGATCATGTGCACGCCCTGGATGACGTAACGGTCGGCATCGCCCTTGAGCGCGATGATGCCCTTCAGCCTGAGGATGTTCGGGCCTTCCATCTGGGTGACCTTCTCGATCCACGGGAAGAACTTCTTCGGGTCCATCTCGCCACCGCGTAGCGACACCGACTGCACCGTCACGTCATGGATATCGGAAGGGTGCGCGGGATGATGGTGGTCATGCCCGTCGTGATCACGGTGATGATGGCCGTCATGGTCATGATGCTCGTGGTCATGATGATCATGATCGTCATGCGCCTCGAGGAAATGCGGATCGTTCTCCAGCGCCCGGGAAAGATCGAAGGCGCCGCGGTCCAGCACCTCGGACAACGCCAGGCCGGCGCGCGTGGTGCGATGGATCCTGGCCGCCGGGTTGATCGCGCGAATCGTCGCCTCGACCTTGCCCAGTTCCTCCGGCGTGACGAGATCGGCCTTGTTCAGCACGACGACATCGGCGAATGCGATCTGGTCCTCGGCTTCGCGGGAATCCTTCAGCCGCAACGGCAGGTGCTTGGCGTCGACCAGCGCCACCACCGCGTCGAGCTTGGTCTTGGAGCGCACGTCGTCGTCCATGAAGAAGGTCTGCGCCACCGGCACCGGATCGGCCAGGCCGGTCGTCTCGACCACGATGGCGTCGAAGCGGCCCGGCCGGCGCATCAGCCCTTCGACGACGCGGATCAGGTCGCCGCGTACCGTGCAGCAGACGCAACCATTGTTCATCTCGTAGATTTCCTCGTCGGATTCCACGATCAGCTCGTTGTCGATGCCGATCTCGCCGAATTCATTGACGATGACGGCATAGCGCTTGCCGTGGTTTTCCGAAAGGATGCGGTTGAGCAGCGTCGTCTTGCCGGCGCCGAGATAGCCGGTGAGAACGGTTACGGGAATCTGCGTCAGTGCGTCGCTTGTGGCATTGCTCATGTTTGGCCTCGAAAAGGATTGTTGGCTCCATATAGGATGTGCGCCGTGCTTTTGCACGCGGCAAACCCGATGGGCCAAAACAGGTCGCCTACAGGTCGCCAACATTGCCGAACTTTCATTGGCGCCGGCTGGTCTCACTGCCTAGATAGGAACAAGGCAGCTTGCTCGAAAGAACCAGAAGAGGCGCCGGATGTCCGACAAACCGTCCTCCTTGCCGTTGAGCCGGCGTCAGGCGCTCGGCTTTATCGCCGTAACCGCCAGCGGCGGCGTCTTTCTGCCGGGTATCGCGCTGGGCGAGCAGGCTTCGCCCTATGCGGGGCTTGACCTGTTCGGCGATGGCGCCGGTGTCTGCGCCATCACGCCGGAAGTGACCGAGGGGCCGTTCTATTTCGATCCGAAGCTGGAACGTGCCGATGTCACCGAAGGCAAAGCGGGCATTGCCCTGAATGTGCGGCTGCAGGTGGTCGACGCGGCCTGCCGGCCGCTCGCCGGTGCGCGCGTCGACATCTGGCATTGTGACGCGCAAGGGCATTATTCGGGCTATCCGGGACAGGGCGACGGCCAGGACGTGGACACCTCCGGCGAAAGTTTTCTGCGCGGCTGGCAGAGGACGGACGACGCCGGCATCGTTTCCTTCGCCACCATCTATCCCGGCTGGTATCGCGGCCGCACCACACATATCCACTTCAAGGTCTTCCCCGATGACAATTCCGTGATGACGGGCCAGATGTTTTTCCCGGACAGCCTGAGCGAGCAGATATTCACAACCGTCGCACCCTACACCGACCGGTCCGGCAGGCGGGATACGCTGAACGCCAGGGACGGTATCGCGCAGCGCGCCGGGCCGTTGTCCCAGGCGGCGCTGCGCGAGGTGGCGGACGCCTACCAAGCCTTGATGATCGTCGCTGTGAAGGCTGATTGAGCCGCACCGAAAAAGTCCTTTGTCATCTAACTGAAATAAACATCTGGCATTAGCCACGGCGGACATCGCATTGCTTGCCGGCAAAGCTGTTTTGCAAAGCCGGATCTTTTTGATCGTCGATTGCCAATCGGGCGGCCGCCTCTATGCTGTCCGCACCGGTTCGGCCGAGAAGGGGTCACCATGGCCAAGGCGGACAAGACTGCGACAATAAGCCGGCTGCATTCGGCGGCGCGGCTGGCACGTACGGCACTCGCGGCGCGGCTTCTGGCGCACGGATTCTACGCCGGCCAGGACCAGATCATGCTGGCGCTCGACCGTGAGGACGGCCAGACGCCCGGCAATCTTGCCGGCCGCCTCGGTGTTCGCCCGCCGACCATCACCAAGACCATCAACCGGCTGCAGGCGCAGGGCTTCCTGGAAAAACGCGCCTCTGCGGCCGATGCCCGCCAGGCCCATATCTTCCTCACCGACACCGGCCGCGACATCATTCACGCCATCGAGAAATCGGTGAAGAAGACCGAGAAACAGGCGCTGAAGGGTCTCGACAAAAAGGACCAGAAGGCGCTGTTCAAGCTGCTCGCCCGCGTCGAGGCGAATCTCTCGAACGGGGAGATGGTTCTCATCGATGATGAGATCGACGCCGACGAATGATCCGTGGCTGACGCCATCAGGCAGCTGCTACTGACGACCCATGGATCAATGCCGACCAGCGGCCCGGCGTGACGCCGAACGCCTTCTTGAAGTGCCTGATGAAATGGCTTTGGTCGCTGAAGCCGGCCGCTATCGCGATCTGCGCCAGTGGCTCGCTCGCTTCGATCATCCGGCGAGCTCGTTGAAGCCGGCGCATCAAGAGAAAGCGATGCGGGCTGGTGGAGAAGGCGGCACGGAAATGCCGCGATAGGGCGTAGCGATCCAGCCCGGTGATTGCCTCCAACTCCTCGGAACGGACGATACGGAACGCATTTTCTTGGAGATAGTCGCGCGCCAGGCTGGCTGCCCGCCATGCTGTCCTTGGGATCGGTCTTGCCGGCAGGCCCGCGTGCCGTACCAGGCTTTGCATCAGTTGCGCAATGAAGTCGGCGACAAAGAGTTCGTCCAGCTTCTGGTCCAACGGCCCCAGTGCCGAAAGCAGCCTCGTGCGAAAGACGGGGTCGGTCACCACGGCATCCCTGACGAAGGGCAGCGATGCGCCTATCGTACCGAGGCAGTCGATCACAAGGGACGGCTCCAGGTAGAGCATCCTGTAACGCAAGCCGTCTTCGGTGCCGGCGCCCCCGTCATGCAATTCGTCGGGATGGAGCACGATGATCTGACCGGGCAGGCTGTGATGCGTCGCGCCGCGATAACGGAAGCTCTGTACGCCATGCAGCGTCACGCCGATGGCGTAGGTGTCGTGGCGATGGAGATCGAAGGCGCTGCCGTGGAACCGTGCCTCGATACGCTCCATGCCGACGCAATCGGGAGCCGAGACGACGCAGTTTTCAGCCACGTCAACGCACAAACGTCCAAGACCCTGAAAGGCCTCGCCATCTAGACCGTGCGACATCGCTTCATTCACAAACCTCGAATGGTAAATGTCTCATGTTCGACACGAAATTTGCAATCGTGCTGCAAGACGACCTTCCCGTCTGGCAAAAGCTCAATGTCACCGCCTTCCTGACCAGTGGCATCGTAGCACAATATGCCGACATCATCGGCGAACCCTATCGCGACCGTGCGGGCAACGTCTACAATCCGCTCTCGGTCCAGCCGGTCATTGTGCTTTCGGCCGACCGCCCGACGCTCAGTGCGATCCACCGGCGGGCGCTGGAGCGCGGTGTGACAACCTCGCTCTACGTCGACGAAATGTTTTCGACCGGCCACGACGCGGCGAACCGCGCCGTCTTTGCCGAATTCGCACCCGATGACGCCAAAGTCGTCGGCATCGCGCTGCGCGCCGAAAAGAAGCTTGTCGACAAGATCACCAAGGGCGCCCGCATGCATCCCTGAGCCTGTTGGCGGGCTCTTGGTGTCCAGTCTCTTTTGGCTTGCCGGCAGATGACAAATGCCTCAAAGGTTGGGCTCTGTCCTGCTTCCCCATCCGGCCTGAAATTGAGTGCTCCCCCAAGACAAGACGAAAGCGCGACGCCTCCGGCGGCGATGCTTTGCATGCTTTCCGTCTATGTGTTTTTCACCTTCCTCGACACCAGCAGCAAATATCTTGTCCTGGCCGGCGTCTCGGCGCTGATCGTCGCTTGGGCTCGCTTTGCCGTCCATGTCGTGCTTGTCGGTATCTTCCTGCGCGGATGGCGCGAGCCGGCGCGGTTTCGCGCCAGCAATCTGCCGGCCCATATCCTGCGCGGCGCCTTCCTGTTCGGATCGACCATTTGCAACGTCATGGCGCTGCGGACTTTGCAACTGGCCGAAACCACTTCGATCTATTTCTTCGCGCCGATGGTGATCACGGCACTTGCCGGTCCGCTGCTCGGCGAATGGGCGGGCTGGCGGCGCTGGCTTGCGATCCTGAGCGGCTTCGTCGGCGTTCTCATCATCACCCGGCCGGGCGTCGGCGTCTTTGGCATCGGCCATCTCTTCGCGCTCGGCTCGATGCTGTCGAACTGTCTCTACGTCATCATGACGCGTCGCATGTCGGCGACGGAGACTTCCGAGAGCCTCATCCTCTTTTCGGCACTGGCGCCCGCCGTGCTGCTCCTGCCCATGCTGCCGTTCTCGCTTTCTCTGCCGCAGGATGGCTGGCACTGGTTCATCCTGCTGATGCTTGGCGTCTTCGGCGCCATCGGCCACTGGCTCCTGGTACAGGCCTATCGGCTTGCGACCACCACGGCGCTGGCTCCCTACCCCTACTCGCAGATGATCTGGATGATCATTGCCGGGTGGCTGGTCTTCAACCAGTTTCCCGACCGCTGGACGCTCGTCGGCGCGGCCGTCATCGTCGCCAGCGGCCTTTATATCGTCCATCGCGAGCACCGGCTGCGCGTGCGCAACCGCGCGGCCCTCGATGTCGAGATGGAAGCGCTGGCAAAAAAACTTTGATTTGTCCCGGAAGGGTGGCATAAGGCCGCGTTTAAACTGTTTAGATCATGATCCCGAACCGAAGGTCCGCGTCAGCGAAAAGTGGAATCCGTTTTTCGCTGGAGATCATGGATCAGCTCTAGATCGTCGGGGGAGCGCAAGGCGCTGGCACAGAAGATCAAGCTTTCGACGATCGCGGATGCGCTCGGCGTGTCCACGGCCACGGTTTCGCTGGCCCTGCGCGACAGTCCGCTGGTCGCCGGAACCACCCGCGACCGCATCAAGGAACATGCCCGCGCCATCGGCTACATCTACAATCGCCGCGCCGCCAGCCTGCGCACCTCACGTTCGGGCATCGTTGGCGTCGTCGTCCACGACATCATGAACCCTTTCTTTGCCGAGATACTGCGTTCGATCGAAAGCGAGCTCGACCGCAGCCGACAGACCTTCATCCTCTCGAACCATTACGACCAGCTCGAAAAGCAGCGCACCTTCATCGACACGCTGCTGCAGCTCGGCGCCGACGGCGTCATCATGTCGCCGGCCATTGGCACGCCGCCCGAAGACATACTGATGGCCGAGGAAAACGGCCTGCCGGCGGTGCTGATCGCACGCACCGTCGAAGGCGCCGACGTCCCCGTTTTTCGCGGCGACGACGCCTACGGCACCGGGCTCGCCACCAACCACCTGATCTCGCTCGGCCACAAGCGCATCGCCATGGTCGGCGGCACCGACCAGACCTCGACCGGCCGCGACCGCTACCAAGGCTATGTCAATGCCATGGAGACGGCCGGGCTGGAGGTCAGGCCGTCCTGGCGCATTGCCGGCCCGCGCACCAAGCAGGCCGGTTTCGAAGCCGCCGGGCAGTTCCTGGCGCTGAAGGACAAGCCGACCGCGGCCTGCTGCTGGAACGACCTCGTCGCCATCGGCCTGATGAACGGCATTGCGCGCGCCGGCCTGTTGCCAGGCATTGACATCTCCGTCACCGGCTATGACGATCTCGAGGAGGCGGCGATCGCTACGCCGGCGTTGACCACCGTCTGGAACGGCCAGCGCGAGGTCGGCCGCCGGGCCGCCAGCGCACTGCTCGACAAGCTCAACGGGCAGATGGTGCGACCGTCGCAGGAACTTATCAAGCCGGAACTGCATGTGCGCCAGTCGACCGGCAAACCAGTGGAACGTGCATGACAAAAGCCGAACAGCAGCAAGCAGTCGCCATTCTGGTGGCGGGCCAGTTCAACGATCATGCGGTCAGCCGCATCGACCGGACGTTCAGTCGCGTGTGGATCGAACGGCCTGATGCGTCGCAGGTCACCGACGAGCTGCGCCGCACGGTGCGCGGCATTGCCGCCTTCGGAAGTGTCGGCGCAGCGCTCATCGATGCGCTGCCGAACCTTGAGATTATCGCCAATTTCGGCGTCGGCTACGATTCGGTCGATGCCCGCCACGCGGCGCAGCGCGGCGTCATGGTCACCAACACGCCCGACGTGTTGACCGAGGAGGTCGCCGACACGGCGATCGGGCTTCTGATCAACACCATCCGCGAGTTGCCGCGCGCCGAGACCTGGCTGCGCGACGGCAGTTGGGCGCGAAACGGCAATTATCCGCTAAGCCGGCTAACCTTGCGCGATCGCAGCATTGGCATTTTCGGCATGGGCCGCATCGGTCTCGCCATTGCCCGGCGGCTGGAGGCCTTCGGCCTGCCGATCGCCTATCACAACCGGCGCCGGGTCGAAGGCCTGTCCTACGACTATCACCAGACACTGAAAGGCCTTGCCGAGGCGGTCGATACGCTGATCTCGGTGGCGCCCGGCGGCGCCTCGACCGAAAAGGCGGTCAATGCCGAGATCTTGTCAGCCTTGGGCGCCAACGGCGTCTTCGTCAACATCGGCCGCGGCAGCACAGTGGATGAGGCGGCACTTGCCGCAGCACTTGCCAACGGCACTATCGCCGCGGCCGGGCTCGACGTCTTCGCCAACGAGCCGAACGTGCCGCCGGCGCTGCTTGCCGCCCCCAACACCTCGCTTTTACCGCATGTCGGCTCGGCTTCGGAGCACACCCGCCGCGCCATGGCCGATCTGTGTGTCGACAATCTGGTTTCCTGGTTTTCGCAGGGAAAGGCGCTGACGCCGGTGCCGGAGACAGAAAAGATCAAGGCGCGGAGCTGAGCGGCGCTCTGCGCGAACGGCATCGACCCGATCGTCACTTTCGCCATCGCCGACGACGAGGGCCATGAATCCTACGTGCCGGTCCTGCCGCTGTTGCCACCGGCGGTCACCAATCCTTGAACTCTCGACCTTGATTACTCAGCGGCGGCGCGCGCGCCGGATTTCGCCGCCGCGTGGAGGCGCACCGCGTCGCCGAAGGCGCGGAATATCCTTGCCGAGACGCTGTCCGACTTGACCCAGTATTCGGGATGCCACTGAACGCCGACGGCGAAGGCGTGGGCATCGCGCACCGAGACAGCCTCGACCGTGCCGTCGGCGGCGACCGCCTCTATTTGCAGCTTCGGACCGAGCCCGTCGATCGCCTGGCGATGCACCGAGTTGACCATGATGTCGCCCGCTCCGAACACGCCGGCGAGGCAGCTTCCGGGCTTGATCGAAACGGTCTGACGGATGGCGAAGCGTTCGTCCTGATTGTCGCTTGCAGGCGCGCGGTGGTCCAGCGACCCCTCGCGCTCGTGGATTTCAGCAGCCAGCGTGCCGCCCAGCGCCACATTCATCTCCTGGATGCCGCGGCAGATGGCGAGCAGCGGCACGCCGCGCTCCACCGCCTTGCGGATCAGCGGCAGTGTGGTGGCGTCGCGGGCAGGGTCGTAAGGGCCGTTGGCCTCGCTGGCATCGCCGCCATAGAGCGAGGGATGCACATTGGACTTCGAGCCGGTGACCATGACGCCGTCGACGGAGGAAAGCAATTCGTCGAAATCGAGCCGGTCGCCGAAGGACGGCACCAGCACTGGGAATACGCCGGCGCCCGAAAGCGCCGCCTCCAGATATTGCTGCGGAGCGGCATGCCAGGTGTAGTTGTCGAACTGGCGGACGTCGGTTGAGATGGCGACGAGCGGCTGGTGCATTTTGGATACGGGTTCCATTGGTGCTAAGGAATTATTCTGCTTACAAAATAGGCGATCCGAAGACAACTTTCCATGACAAGTTTCAGCGTGTCGTGTGGGCCACGAATCCGCATTAGACTATAGTTGCATGACGTGCGCCTGATCCGGCTGCCGCGCTGGACTCGACTTCTTGCCTGTGTATTGTTCCCCCCAGCCGGCCTGGGCAGCGAGGATTCCCGAACGTCGGTCTGTTGATCCAATAGGGAGGACTTCATGGATCGTCGATCATTCATCCGCAAGGCCGGCGTGACCGGTGTGGGCGCCGCGGCCGCTGCCGCAACGCTTGCCGCGCCGGCAATTGCCCAATCCAATCCGAAAGTGACATGGCGCCTGGCGTCGTCCTTCCCGAAATCCCTCGACACCATCTATGGCGGCGCCGAGGTCTTTTCCAAGATGCTTTCGGAGGCAACCGACGGCAACTTCCAGGTCCAGGTCTTCGCTGCCGGTGAGTTGGTGCCCGGCCTGCAGGTCGCGGACGCCACCACCGCCGGCACCGTCGAGGCCTGCCATACGGTGGCATATTATTATTGGGGCAAGGACCCCACGTGGGCATTGGGTGCCGCGGTTCCCTTCTCGCTCAACGCGCGCGGCATCAATGCCTGGCATTACCACGGCGGCGGCATCGACCTGTTCAACGAGTTTCTCGCTACGCAGGGCCTTTTTGGCTTGCCGGGCGGCAATACCGGCGTGCAGATGGGTGGCTGGTTCCGCAAGGAGATCAAGACCGTCGCCGACCTTTCGGGCCTTAAGATGCGCATCGGTGGCTTTGCCGGCAAAGTGGTGCAAAGGCTCGGCGTCGTGCCGCAGCAGATCGCCGGCGGCGATATCTATCCGGCGCTGGAAAAAGGCACCATCGACGCTGCCGAGTGGGTTGGCCCCTATGACGATGAGAAGCTCGGCTTCTACAAGGTTGCACCCTATTACTATTATCCCGGCTGGTGGGAAGGCGGCCCAACCGTCCATCTGATGTTCAACAAGGCGAAATACGAGGAGCTTTCGCCGGCTTACAAGGCGCTGGTGCACACCGCCGCGCAGGCCGCCGACGCCAACATGCTGCAGAAATACGACTATCTGAATCCGGCGGCCGTGAATCGGCTGGTGAAAGGGGGCGCCAAATTGAGCCCGTTCAGCCCGGAAATCATGGCGGCGTGCTTCGACAAGGCGAATGAGGTCTATGCCGAGATGGAAGCCTCGAACGCGCCGTTCAAGAAAATCTGGGAGTCGATCAAGGCCTTCCGCAAGGAGCACTATCTCTGGGCGCAGGTGGCCGAGTACAATTACGACACCTTCATGATGGTCCAGCAGCGCAACCGCAAGCTCTGAACCTGAGACAGCTCTGGTGCCACGCGTTCTTCGGAAGCGTGGCACCGCAACATTTCGATTTGCCGATCAGCGCGGTACCACCAGTACCTTGACTTCACCTGGAGCAGGCGGATTGGCGATTACCGCAGGCGCCTCTTCAAGAGTAACCTGCCGTGAGATGAGCTTGTCGATCTCGATCGCGCCCGAGGCGATGAGATCGGCGGCCCGGCGATGCATAAACGGATTGAGGAAAGAGCCCAGAACCTTCAATTCCCGGAACAACAGATCGAAAGGTTCGAATTCTGCCTTCATGCCTTGAGGTGTCACGCCGACGACGACGATCGTGCCGCCGGCCTTGGCGAGCCGCATCGATTGCTCGACCGTTTCTCTTACGCCAGCACATTCGAACACCACATCGACACCGCCCGGCAACAGACCCGACGGACCGACAATCGCGTCGATGATATCGTAAGCGCTGGGGTTGACCGTCATCGTCGCGCCCAATTCTTCGGCGAGGGCACGCCGCGAGGCCTGGCGCGTCGACAGGATAATTGTGGTCGCGCCGGCAAGCCTTGCCAGTTGCACGGTGAGCAGGCCGATCACGCCGCCGCCAAGCACGGCGACCGAGGAGCCGGGCCTGATCTGCGCCAGATCCAAGCCATGCAGGCAGCAGCCAAGCGGCTCGCAGAACGCGCCATGCGTCGGCTTCAGGTCTTTCGGAAGGAGGAAGGCCTGCTTCTGAGGCAGCACGACATACTCGGCGAAGCCGCCGTCGCGGCGGATGCCGATGGCAATCAGATTGTGGCAGAGATTGACCCGGCCGGCATGGCAGTGCGGGCAGCGCCCGCAGGCAATGTTGGGATCGCCGGTGACGCGATCGCCGACGGAAAAGCCGGACACAGCGGTTCCTATCGCCTCGACGATCCCGGAGAACTCATGCCCAAGCGTCACCGGTGGCGTGCAGGGAAATTCGCCATGGAAAAGATGCCGGTCGGTGCCGCAGACGCCGCATGCCTCGATCCGCACCAGGAGATCGTCCGGCCCGGCGGACGGTTTGCCGACCTCTCGCAGGGCGATGCTGCCCACGCCCTCCAGCCGCACCGCTCTCATGACTGTTGAGCCTCCGGCATCAATTGAAGCTCGGCGGTTGGGATAGATCGGTCGCTGGGGCTGCCGGCTTGGCAGGCGGCGTTTCGCCGAAATTCGGCGGCTGCGACAGGTCCTGGGCCCCGGGCGCCGCAGGCGCGGTGCCGTCGGCTGGTGGTGCGCCGAGCGGTGGCAGGCCGAAACCGGGCGCTTCCGGCACCTGGTAATCGATCGTGCCCGGGTCGACCGCCGTGCCCTTGTAGTGCATCACCATCTGCGGGAAGGCGATGGTCAACCCGATCATGATCACCTGGATGCAGACGAAGGGAACCGCGCCCCAATAGATCTGGCCGGTGGTCACCGGTGCGATCTGCTTGCCGGTGAGGCGATCCAGATAGGGCACCCGGGCGGCGACCGAGCGCAGGTAGAACAGCGCGAAGCCAAAGGGTGGATGCATGAAGCTGGTCTGCATGTTGACGCCGAGCAGCACGCCGAACCAGATCAGGTCGATGCCGAGCTTGTCGGCGGCCGGCGCCAAAAGCGGCACAATGATGAAAGCGAGCTCGAAGAAGTCGAGGAAAAAGGCGAGCAAGAAGACGAGGATATTCACGCCGATCAGGAAGCCGACTTCACCGCCCGGCAGCGATGTCAGGAGATGTTCGACCCAGATATGGCCGTTGACGCCGTAGAAGGTGAGTGAAAACACCCGCGCGCCGATCAGGATGAACAGCACGAAGGACGACAGCCGCGTCGTCGACGCCAGTGCCTGCTTGATTACGTCCAGTGACAGCCGCCCCTTCATCGCAGCCATGATCAGCGCGCCGACAGCGCCCATGGCGCCGCCCTCGGTCGGTGTCGCGATGCCGAGGAAGATGGTGCCCAGCACCAGGAAGATCAGTGCCAGCGGCGGGATCAGTACGATGATCACCTGTTGCGCCAGCCGCGACATCATGTTGATGTTTAGGCGCTGATCGGCGATCGCCAGGACGTAGATGAAGATCACGCCGATGGTGGCGCCGAGGATGTCGGCGTTTTGGCCCTGCGTGGGCGCAAGATAGCGATACGCCGCGTAGGAAATCACCACTGCCGCCAGCACCGCGACCAGCAGCGACAGGATGCCGTGGCCGAGCGTGCGGGCCTCCAGCGGCAGGGCCGGCATCGACTTCGGCCGGACGATCGACATGATCACGATATACATCGTGTAAAGGCTGGTCAGAATCAGCCCCGGGATCAGCGCGCCCGCATACATGTCGCCAACCGAGCGGCCGAGCTGGTCGGCTAGAACGATCAGCACCAGCGAGGGCGGAATGATCTGGGCGAGCGTGCCCGATGCGGCAATGACGCCGGACGCCACACGGCGGTCATAGCCGTAGCGCAGCATGATCGGCAGCGAGATCAGGCCCATCGCGATGACGGAGGCAGCCACCACACCGGTGGTTGCGGCAAGCAGCGCGCCGACGAAGATCACGGCATAGGCGAGGCCGCCGCGGATCGGCCCGAACAACTGACCGATCGTGTCGAGAAGGTCCTCGGCCATGCCCGATCGTTCGAGCACGATGCCCATGAAGGTGAAGAACGGGATGGCCAGCAGTGTGTCGTTGGACATCACCCGGCTGCCGTAGAAATTGTCCGGCAGTGCGTGCAGCAGCGGCCAGGCAAGATTGATCGAGCCGCCCGAATAGGGCGACAGGAGGACGCCGATGAAGAAGAACAGCAGGCCGTTGGCGGCGAGCGAAAAGGCGACCGGATAGCCGATCAGCAGGAAGAGGACCAGCGAGGCGAACATGATCGGCGCCATGTTCTGGGCGATGAACTCCATCACGAGCGCACCTCTTCGGCGAGCGCCTTGGCTTCGAGTTCGGCCTGCTCATGTACCGATATGAACGGGGTGGGATCGTCCATGTCGCCGCGCATGATGGCTATCTTCTTGATGATCTCCGAGATGCCTTGAAGCGCCAGCAGGAAAAAGCCGGCCAGCAGGATCGCCTTTGCCGGCCAGATGATCAGCCCGCCGGAATTGTTCGACATTTCGCCGCTGCGAAACGACAGCGACACATAGGGAACGAAATAGATCACCATCAGCGTCACGAACGGCATCAGGAAGAAGACATGGCCGAACAGGTCGATCCAGTGCTGCACGCGGCGCGAAAACATCCCGTAGACGATGTCGATGCGGATATGGTCGTTCTGCTTCAGCGTGTAGGCGGCGGCCAGCATGAAGGCGGCGCCGAACAGATACCACTGCAGCTCCAGCCAGGCGTTCGACGACATGTCGAACGTCTTGCGGATGACCGCATTGGCGGCGCTGACCAGGATTGCCAGCAGGATCAGCCACGATACCCATCTGCCGATGAATTCGCTCACACGATCGATGGTTCTGGATAGAGCGAGAAGCCCTGCCATGCATTCCTCCCTTTACGCATCGGCCCGAAAATCGGTGTCGATTTTCGGAAAGCACGATGCGTGACTCAAAATACCAGAGGCGCGCCGATTCCTGCTTGTTATCCGTCGCCTCGCTGTGGCCCAACGGTATGCCGTGCGTGGTCCGGCGGGTCAACACAGTGCAGACCGAGTAGAACAATCTTGTGAGGTGAGGAAGAGGCGAAACGGCCGCCTGACGCAGCGCATGACCCCGAAAATCGGAATCGATTTTCGGAAAGGATCATGCGCAAAATCAAGGCGCTGCAGCGTCCTTTGCGCGTCCGAGAGGACGCGCGGCGCTGTCGACGTCATGCAACCAAAGTCTACCCAAGTCTTATGCGGCTCAGGCGATCTTGCCCTGGTCGCGGCCGGCGCCGATCAGCACCAAGGTGGCGACGAGGAACAGATACATCCAGGCGTCGCGCCATTCGACCGGGAAATAGCCGGCCCACAGCGATTCGGCCATGCCGAAGACGGCGGCGCCAAGTGCGGCCCGCAACGGCGAGAGATAGCCGCCCACCGCCGTCACGAACAGGATTTTCAGCCCATAGACCAGGCCGGAGCCGAAGCTGATATTGCCATAGTAAAGGCCGGCAAGCACACCGGCCAGCGCCGCGCAAAGGCCTCCTGCGACCACCGTGTGCCGAAACATAGCGCGCACGTCGACGCCGCACATGGCCGCGGCTTTGGGGTCGTCGGACACGGCGCGCCAGCGCCGGCCGAAGCTCGAGCGGGCGAGCGCCCAGGCGGCGAGCGCGATGGTTGCCGCGACGACCGCGCTGTCGAGCAACTGGATGAGCGTCAGCGTCACCTTGAAACGGGCGTCCCGCGCGAAGACGACGGGCTCGGCCAGCATCGGCGGCAGCCACAGGTCGTGGGTGTCGGCGGCGATGCGGCTCGCCTCCGACAGCAGCAGCAATATGCCCAGCGTCGTCACCACGATCGCGTTGGGCGTACGGTCGGCCAGCGGCTCGAAGATGTTGCGCGACAGGACATGGCAGATCAGCGCCGCATACAGGAATGCCGCGACAATGCCGAGCGCGACGGCCGCGAACAGGGTCAGCCACAGGGCCTGATAGCCGAAGGCCGCGGTGAGGATCATCGTCTGTCCGCAAAAGGCGAACAGCGCGCCATAGGCGAGGTTCGTCCGGTGCAGGATGCCGTTGGTCAGCACATAGCCGAAGGCGAGCAGCGCATAGAGCGCGCCGGAATGCAGCCCGTTAAGGACCTGTTGGAAGAAATAGAGCATGCGAAGCTCCCTGGATCGCGGAAAACCGCGTCCACGCACAGCAGATTGGCATCGGGCAATCTAACTTGTCAAATGCGATTAATCGGTTAGAAATGCTGCTCATGACCGTTTCCTGGACCCCGCACCGCTTCACCGGCGGCCTTCTTGCACTCGATACGGCGAACACCGTCGTGCTGCGTGGTGATCCCCGGAAAACCTTCGACCGTTTCGACAACCCGGCGGAGATCGTCCATTTCGCCGACGCGGCAAGCGAATTCCGCGCAGCCGAGCTTGGCGGCAGGCGGCTCGAAGCGCCGTTGCCGGATGAAATCGCGCCGGTCGTGCTGGCGATCCGTGAGACCACCGACAGGCTGTTTCGCGGCGCGGTGACGAAAGGCGCGGTCGCTACAGGCGATCTGCCCCCGTTTCTGAAAGCCTGCGCCGAGGGTCTCGCGCACAGCCACACCGAGATCGGTGCGTCGGGACGGCCGTTCGGCGATCCGGCGACGCCCATCGCCTTCGAGGCGGCACTGGCGGTTTCCGCACTGTCTCTGCTGCAGGGCGACGCGATCGCAAGGCTGAGGATCTGCCCCAACTGCACTTGGCTGTTCCTCGACAGAAGCCGCAATTCCAGCCGCCTTTGGTGCGACATGGCGGTGTGCGGAAACCGCCGGAAGGCAAGCCGCCATTATCGCCGCCGTCGAGCGGCCGCCAGAGGAACCACCAATGTCTAGGAACCCCTTACGCTTGATCATTGTTGCGCTCGTGGCAGCGACAACGCTTGGCGCCTGCCGCGATACCGGCACGGACGGCGAAGGCGGATTGTTCGAGATTTCCGGCAAACTGTTCGTCTTCAACTACCGGCTCGCAAGGGCGACCTATGTTGTCACGCTGAGACCGCTGCGGCCGATGCAGGAAGGACAGATCGCGGTCGCCAGCTTCCAGAATCCGGCGGGCGGCGAGCCGCTGGTCGTCGAACAGAAAGTCTGGCCGAAGCTCGGCAAGGTATCACTGGAGAGCCCGGCACTTTTCTGCATCGTCAAGGACAAGCCCTATGCGATTGCGATCAGCATCAAGGATGCCGAGGGTGCGGTCCTCCAGACGATCGACACCACGCTGATGTCGACGCAGGACCAATCGGTCCTGCCCGACCGGCCGCTGGTCATCGACCAGCTTTATACGCCCAATCCCGACCTTGTCGGTCATCCGGACGGCAAACTGCCGGACGAGCCCAGGCCCGACTGTTCGAAGGCTACCTGACGCGCCATCGCCGGTATCGGCTGCGGCCTGAATTTTCGTGCGCTGATGGAGCAGCCGATGTGCGGTTTCTTACGCCATCGGGCGCGGAACGGATCGTTTATTGCGCTTCGCCTGGCGCCTTCGATTTTGTTTGACCTGCCCGGCAAGGGGAGAAACACTGCAGCTTCCGACTCCGACGTTGGCTGCGCGCGACGTGCGGCCTCCGCAGAGGAAATGCCTGATGACGCTGCATGATGTCGCGCTCGACGACAAGTTCGACTTGGGAAAGGAGCGCATCTTCCTTTCCGGCGCGCAGGCGGTCATCCGCATGCTTTTGATGCAGCGCGAGCGCGACCGCCGGGCTGGCCTGAACACCGCCGGCTTCGTCTCCGGCTATCGCGGCTCGCCGCTCGGCGGCCTCGACATGCAGCTTTGGAAGGCCAGGAAGCAACTCGCCCAGTCGGACATCGTCTTCCAGCCCGGCCTCAACGAGGAACTCGCGGCCACCGCCTGCTGGGGGTCGCAGCAGGCCGAATTGCTGGGTGAAGGCACGCATGACGGCGTCTTTTCGGTCTGGTACGGCAAGGGGCCGGGCGTCGATCGCTCCGGCGACGTGTTTCGCCATGCCAATCTCGCCGGCTCGTCCAGACATGGCGGCGTGCTCGCCCTGATGGGCGACGACCACATGGCCGAATCCTCGACCAACGCGCACGCCACCGAATTCCTGTTCGTCGACACCATGATCCCGATCCTCAATCCGGCCGGGGTCCAGGAGATCATCGATTACGGGCTCTACGGCTTTGCCATGTCGCGTTTCGCCGGCACCTGGGCGGCGATCAAATGCGTCAAGGACAACATCGAATCGACGGCTTCGGTCGATGCCGCGCTCGAACGGCTTGATATCGTCGTCCCGGGCTTCGACATGCCGCCCGGCGGCCTCAACATCCGCAACGAGATCGACATGCTCGGTCAGGAGGAGCGACTGCATGAATATAAGCGCGCCGCCGCTTCAGCCTTTATCCATGCCAACGGGCTGAACCGGATCGTCTATTCCGGTGGCAGCAGCCCGAAGCTTGGCATCGTCACCATCGGCAAGAGCTATCTCGACGTTCGCCAGGCGCTGGAAGACATCGGCGTCGACGAGGCTGCCGCCAACCGCATCGGCATCAGGCTGTTCAAGGTCGGCTGCCCGTGGCCGCTCGACCTGCGGCACATCGCCGACTTCGCGCGCGGCCTCGACACAATCGTCGTCGTCGAGGAGAAACGCTCGCTGATCGAGGTGCAGCTGCGCGAGAACCTTTACGGTACCGCCACGCAGCCGGTCATCGTCGGCAAGAAGGACGAGCGTGGCGACGGGCTGTTCCCGGCCAAGGGCGCGCTCGATCCCAACGACATCGCCATCGCGCTCGGCGAGAGAATCTTGCGAACGATCGGTCCGTCGGATGAGATTGCCGCGCGGGTGGCGAAACTGCGCCAGTTCCAGGCGATGCTCGCCGACACGTCGGACATCGCTTCGCGCACGCCTTTCTTCTGCTCCGGCTGCCCGCACAATTCCTCGACCAAGGTGCCGGACGGTTCGCTCGCCGCCGCCGGCATCGGCTGCCATTTCATGGCGCTGTGGATGGACCGCAACACTGTTGGCTTCACCGCCATGGGCGGCGAGGGCGCGCAATGGGTCGGCCAGGCGCCGTTCTCGAAGCGCGACCACATCTTCCAGAATCTCGGCGACGGCACCTACAACCACTCCGGGGCACTGGCGATCCGTTTTGCGCTGTCGACCGACGCCAACATCACCTACAAGATCCTCTACAACGACGCCGTCGCAATGACCGGCGGCCAGCCGCATGAGGGCGGCCTGACCGTGGACATGATCGCCAGGCAGGTGCGAGCCGAGGGCGTCGAGCGTATCGCCATCGTCACCGACGAGCCGCGCAAATATGCCGCCAAGGTCGAATTCCCCGTCGGCGCCACCATTCATCACCGCGACGACCTCGACCTCGTCCAACGCGAATTGCGCGCGGTCAAGGGTGTATCCGTGCTGCTCTACGACCAGACCTGCGCCGCCGAAAAGCGCCGCCGCCGCAAGCGCGGCACCTTCCCCGATCCCAACAAGCGCGTCTTTATCAACGAGCTGGTCTGCGAAGGTTGCGGCGATTGCGGGGTGCAGTCGAACTGTGTGTCGATCCAGCCGGTCGAGACCGAATTCGGCCGCAAGCGCAGGATCGACCAGTCGAGCTGCAACAAGGATTTCTCCTGCATCAACGGCTTCTGCCCGTCCTTCGTTACCGTGCATGGCGCCAAGATCAGGAAGGCCGAGGGTATTGCCGGCACGACCGATCCGCTCGACGGCGTCCCCGCGCCCGCTGAATTCCCGCTTGGCGAGCAAGGCTGGGCGGCGATCATCGACGGCGTCGGCGGCACCGGCGTCGTCACCATCGGCGCGGTGCTCGGCATGGCCGCCCATCTCGAAGACAAGGGCTGCGGCATGATCGACATGGCCGGCCTTGCCCAGAAGGGCGGCTCGGTGTTCACCCATGTCCGCATCGCCCGCAGCCCGGACGATATCCATGCCATCCGCGTTTCGGCGGGGAAGGCCGATCTTGTGCTTGGCTGCGACCTCGTCGTGTCGGGCGCCCAAAAGGTGCTTGCTGCGGTGCGCGAAGGCCACACGATCTTCCTCGCCAACACCGCGGAGATCATGCCCGGCGAGTTTACCCGTTCGGCGGATTTCTCGCTGCCTGTCGAGCGGCTGAAAAAGGCGATCCGCACTGCCGCGGGCGACGACAAGGCGCATTTCTTCGACGCAACCCGCACCGCCGCAGCACTTTTCGGCAGTTCGCTCGGCGCCAACATGTTCATGCTCGGCTTCGCCTTCCAGCATGGCGGCTTGCCGCTTTCGGCCGAGGCGGTGGAAAAGGCGATCGAGCTCAACGGCCAGGCCGTGGCGATGAACGTCGCCGCGTTCCGCTGGGGCCGCCGCGCCGCTCACCAGCCGGATTTCGTGCGCGGCCTCGTCGCCCAGCCGGGCAAGGCTGCACAGACTGCCGCTGTCGCCGAAACGCTGGATGATATCATCGCCCGCCGCGTCGCTTTCCTCACCGCCTATCAGAACGCCGCCTATGGCAAGCGCTATGCCGACAGGCTGGCCGCGCTGCGCAAGGCCGAAGCCAGGGCGGTGCCCGGTTCGACTGATGTGACCGAGGTCGCCGCGAGGAACTTGTTCAAGCTGATGGCGATCAAGGACGAATACGAGGTGGCGAGGCTCTACACCGACGGCTCCTTCGCCGCCGAGTTGGGGAAGCAGTTTCAGAGCTACGACAAACTCGAATTCCATCTCGCGCCGCCGATCATGGGCAGGCGCGGCAAGGACGGTAAGCCGAGGAAATCGAGCTTCGGTCCCTGGATGATGAAGGGGTTCCGCCTGCTGGCAGCGATGAAAGGCTTGCGCGGCACGGTCTTCGATGTGTTCGGCTATAGCACCGAAAGGCGTATGGAACGGCAGCTTCTTGCGCAGTACGAGGCCGATCTGGAGCTTGTCGCCGGTGTGCTGGCGCCGGGTAAGGTCGAGGCCGCTGCAGCACTTGCCTCGGTGCCGGCGCTCATTCGCGGCTATGGTCATGTCAGGCAGGCCAGCGCCGAAAAGGCCGCCGGCGAGCGCCAGAGGCTGCTCGATCGCCTGGCAAAGACGCCGGTGCGACCTGATCTCCAGGCCGCCGAGTGATCGATACGCCTTGTTTACCTGAAGAAGAGTTCCCTTACGTCAACCGGGTTGACGGGGAGGCCCGAAACGGCCTCTCTAAACCTTTCTTAAGGCGAATGTGACACAGCTTGGCTCCCCAAGGGTTGGGATTCAGGCGTTGAGTCTAAAAAGAAAAAACGAGATCCCGGTCGACGTCTATATCCCGTTCGTGGAAACGCTGTTTCGCGACGGCCTGACGCTTTCGATTGGATTCTTTGCCCAAACCCTGCTGGTCATGCTGGTCTACTGGAAGACCAGGGATCCGACCTACATTGCGGTGGCCGTCGGATTGCTGACCGTCGCCTTCCTGCGCCTGCGCAACATCAGGAAATATCGCAACGCCCCATCACCCAGGAATTGGGCGGAGGCGCGCCGCCGCGAGAATGATTACATTCTCTACGGCTCCATGCATGGTTTCATGCTGGGCGCCTTCTGTTTCGCCGGCATCTATCTGGCGCATGACAACTATGCCGAAATAGCCGCTGTCTGCGTTACGCTGGCATCCGCCACTTCGATCGCCGGTCGCAATTACGGCTCCCCGAGGATGGTCGTGATCTTCATCATGACGATGACGTGGCCGATCTCGCTGGGCTTCATCCTGCGTGGTGATGTCTACCATGTGATACTCGGCCTGATGTCGGCTCCCTTCCTATTCGCGATCAAACGCTTCGCCGATCTGGTCAGGGAGGTGCTTTTCACCGCTTTGTCCGAGGAGAAGAAGGCGAACCGCATCGCCCAGCGCTTCAATCGGGCGCTGAACACCATGTCGCATGGCCTCGTCATGCTCGGCCCCGACGGCCGGGTCGCGGTGGCCAATGCCGAAGCCGCGCATCTGATGTCGCTCAAGTCGGCCGACGCGCTGCTCGGGCGGTCGATCCACGGCCTGCTGATGCGTGGCGTTGCCGGCGGCATGCTGGCGCCGAAGGACTGCCGCTATATCGAAGCCCAGCTTACGCGTGCTTTGCGCGAGGGCCGCGACCGCAAGGTCCTCGTCTCGCTCGCGAATGGGCAGCACTATGAGTTTTCGGCGCGTGAAGGCAGCCAGGAACTGGGCGTCATTACCTTCGAGGATGTCACGGCCCGCGTCGAGGCGGAAGACAAGATCCGCTTCATGGCGCGTTACGACAGCCTCACCGGCCTGCCCAATCGCGCCTATTTCCACGAGCTGATCGGAGAGGCGATGGCGTCCGGCGATCTCGAGCGTCTTTGCGGGCTTGCCGTGCTCGACCTCGATGATTTCAAGAGCGTCAACGACACGCTTGGCCATCCGGTCGGCGACGGGTTGATCTACGCCGTCGCGGAGCGGCTGGCGGCGGTCGCTGGCCCAGGCATCACCGTCAGCCGTTTCGGCGGCGACGAGTTCATGATCTTCTTCGACCGCGTCGAGGACGAAAGCCATCTGATCGGCCAACTCGACGAGATTTTCGTCGACCTGCAGGGCGAGGTCGACGTCGCTGGCCACGGATTGCGCATCCAGGCCAGCGGTGGCGCCGTGCTGTCGCGGGTCAAGGATACCGATGTCGATGCCATGATCGTCAAGGCGGATCTCGCGCTCTACAAGGCCAAGGAACTCGGCAAGAACACGTGGCGGCTGTTCGAGGCATCGATGGACGCCGCTTTCCGCAACCGTCAGCTGATGAAGGCGGACCTACGCGCCGCGGTGGAAAGCAAGGGGTTGCGGGTGGTCTATCAGCCGATCGTGTCGATGAGCACGATGCGCATCGCCAGTTGCGAAGCGCTGTGCCGGTGGGACCACCCCGATCTCGGGCCGATCTCGCCCGGCATCTTCATTCCGCTGGCTGAAGAAATGGGTATCATTTCCGAGATCAGCACCTTTGTCCTGCATGCGGCGTGCACTGAATGCGCCAAATGGCCCGTACAGACCAGTGTCTCGGTCAATCTCTCGGCCAAGGATTTCCGCAATCGCGACGTCGTCCAGAAGGTTGGCGATGCGCTCGCCAGTTCCGGTCTCGTCGCCGGCCGCCTGGAGATCGAGGTCACCGAGACGGCGCTGCTCGACGACAAGTCGCTGACGCGTCAGTACATCGAGGAATTGAAGCGGCTAGGCGTGCGTATCGCGCTCGACGATTTCGGCACCGGCTATTCGAGCCTGAGCTATCTCCACAAACTGCCGCTCGACAAGATCAAGATCGACCGTTCGTTCCTGATGGACGTCACCCAGAACCGCCGTTCGCTCGAATTGCTCAAGGGAATTGTCAATCTGTCACGGCCGCTGGGGCTTTCGGTGACTGTCGAGGGCGTCGAAACATTCGAACAGCTCAAGATCCTATCGTCGCAGGTCAAGCCGGACCTTGTCCAGGGATTCCTTTTCGGCTCGGCGCTCAGCGCGTCCGGCATCGAGACCATGTCGAGCACGGTTTGGCCTTTCGCCAAGGACATCAAGACGGTCAGGAGGGCGGGGCGTCACTGATTTCGGCCAAAAAATCTCGCATTTTAGTACAATTTTACTAATTATTAACCTTAACACCCGGTAAATAACCTCTAGCTTATTTTCATCTTTACATCTCACGACCCTGCCGTAGTGTCGACCGCGGCGGCAGTTTACGGGGATTGAGTTCATGGGTGTTGAGTTGACTTCGCCTCGTCAGGCGGCGAGCGCGGACGGGATTGACGCGTCCGATACCATGTCCAGCTTTGCCAGGAATGTCTCGGCAATGCTCGAGCGGACGGAATATCGTCGCTGCGACAAGGGCGAAGACCTCGAAGACATTTACAGGTTGCGCTACAAATCTTATCGCTTGAGCGATATGGTCCCGGAGAATACCCACCATATTGTGCATGACGAGCTCGACGAAGCGGCCAATTGCTCCAAGTTCGGAATCTATATCGACGGCGTTCTGGTCAGCACGCTGCGCATTCACCATGCCTGCAGCGTTACGCCGCAGTCGCCTTCCACGACAGTCTATGGCGACATATTGCGCCCCATGCTGGCATCTGGTGCGCATTTTGCCGACCCCAGCCGCTTTGCCGCCGATCCGGACTGGTCGCGAGTCTATCCGCAGATTCCTTATCTGACGCTGCGCCTCGCTGGCATGGCATGCTTCTACTTCGACGCGCCATACTGCCTCTCCACCATCCGCCCGGAACATGCAGGCTTCTACCGTCGCATTTACTGTTCCGAGCAGATTGGCGAGTTGCGCGATTATCCGGGCCTTAATTACAAGGTCGTGCTCTACCGCGCCAACGTCAGCGCCATCCGCGAACGGTCTTTCTCCCGTTTTCCGTTCTTCCGGTCGACGCCGATGGAGCGACGCATGCTGTTCGAGACACCCAATGCCGGCGAACTTGCGCCGCTGACCATCCTGCCCACCGCCAAGTACTACCGCGAAGCCGCTTGACGGATCGCGATTTTAAAGCGCGGCCGGAGCTTTCTGGTCGCCTCGGCGTTCTGGCAAGGGCGCCGGTAGCGCTTGAACGACGTCGACCTGCATCGCGTTGACGGCAATCCCAACGAAAGGAAACCGACATGACCATTTCCACGCTCGCGCTCACGCCGCTGATCTCGCTGATTGCCGGCGTGCTGATCCTGGTGATGCCGCGACTCCTGAACTACATCGTCGCGCTCTATCTGATCGTCGTCGGTCTGCTTGGGCTGTTTCCGCAGCTCGCCGGCTGATGTGACAAGCCCCATCCGGAAAGGAAGCGTTGGGCGGCAGCCACGATCGCCTCCGGAACATCCTCCTGCATCTGGCAGCTTCAACTTTCCCTTGAGGCTGTTGTCGGCGGCGATGCGGCAATAGCGCCATTGCCCTCGGCCCGGCTTTTCGCTATGTGCCTGAAAGATGTCTTCGAAGGGGTATTCCTATGGCTGATCACACGCCGACCGGTCCTGTCGAGCTGGGCGCGAAGATGGACTATGCCGAGCATGATCGAACCTATGCGGGCTTCCTCAGGCTCGCGAAATACGGATCGCTCTTTTGCCTCGCCGTGCTTCTGGCAATGGCTTTCGGCTTCTTCGCGGGCGGCTTCTTCTCGGCGTTCATCCTGTTCGTTCTGATCCTCGCCGTCGGCGCCTTCATTCTCCGGTAGATTTTTCAAAACCCTTGCCCGTGACGCCGCCGGAAATCCGGCCGGCGTCTTGCGCAGACAGGTTCCAGCCGAAAGGATCATGCGGTGGGACAGACGGTTTTCATCCCTCGTGAGCTCGATGCGAACGAGCCGCGCGTTGCTGCCTCGCCCGATACGGTCAAACGGCTGGCGGGGCTGGGGTTTGACGTCGTCGTCGAGACCGGCGCCGGCACACGGTCGCGCATCCCCGACGAGGAGTTCGCCAAGGCTGGTGCTGCGATCGGCAAGGCCGGCGATGTCGCCAAGGCCGATGTGGTGCTGAAGGTGCGCCGGCCTGATGAAGCGGAGCTGAAGGCCTATCGCCCGGGCACTGCCGTCATTGCCATCATGGATCCCTACGGCAACGATGCCGCCGTCGCTGCGCTGGCCAAGGCCGGGGTCACAGCCTTTTCGATGGAGTTCATGCCGCGCATCACCCGCGCGCAATCGATGGACGTCTTGTCCTCGCAGGCCAACCTCGCCGGCTACCAGGCGGTGATCGATGCGGCTGCTGAATATGACCGGGCGTTGCCGATGATGATGACGGCGGCCGGTACGGTTCCTGCCGCGAAAGCCTTCATCATGGGCGTCGGCGTCGCCGGCCTGCAGGCGATCGCAACGGCAAGGCGACTTGGCGCGGTCGTCACCGCCACCGACGTGCGCCCGGCGGTGAAGGAGCAGGTGCAGTCACTCGGCGCAAAGTTCCTGGCGGTCGAGGACGAGGAGTTCAAGGCGGCCGAGACGGCGGGCGGCTATGCCAAGGAAATGTCCAGGGAATACCAGGCCAAGCAGGCGACGCTGACCGCCGAGCACATCGCCAAGCAGGACATCGTCATCACCACGGCGCTGATCCCCGGCCGGCCGGCACCGAAACTGGTATCCGCGGCCATGGTCGCCTCGATGAAGCCGGGTTCGGTGATTGTCGACCTCGCGGTCGAGCGTGGCGGCAATGTCGAAGGCGCTGTGCCTGGGCAAGTGGTGACCACAGCCAACGGGGTAAAAATCGTCGGCCATCTCAACGTGCCGGGCCGCGTCGCGGCATCCGCCTCGCTGCTTTATGCCAGGAACCTCTTTGCGTTCCTCGAGACGCTGGTCGACAAGACCACCAAGACGCTTGCCGTCAACCGTGACGACGATCTGGTCAAGGCGACGATGCTGACCGATGGTGGTCAGGTCGTGCATCCGGCCTTCGCCGGCAAGCCGGCGGTGATGATCGCCTCGGCTGAGCCTGTGAAGCCCGCGGCTGCAAAGACGCCCGCGGCTGCAAAGAAACCGGCCGCGCCCAAGAAACTGGCCGCGCCAAAGAAACCTGCCGCACCCAAATCGGCCGCACCCAAGTCGAAAGGGGTCGCGTGATGGACCAGACTTTGCAGAAAGCCCTCGACCAGCTCGACCAGGCGACCGCCGCCGTCCGGCTCGCGGTGCAGGATCTGGCCACCGCTCCCGGCGGCACTGAGGCGGCCGGCGACGCCGCGCACGCGCTGTCAGGCGGGGCGATCGATCCCTTCGTCTTCCGCTTCGCCATTTTCGTCCTGGCGATCTTCGTCGGCTATTACGTCGTCTGGTCCGTCACGCCAGCGCTGCATACGCCGCTAATGGCTGTCACCAACGCCATCTCCTCGGTCATCGTCGTCGGCGCGCTGCTTGCCGTCGGCATCTCGGCGTCCGGTATCGCCACCGGCTTCGGCTTCGTCGCGCTGATGCTGGTCTCGGTCAACATCTTCGGCGGCTTCCTCGTCACCCAGCGCATGCTGGCCATGTACAAGAAGAAGGACAAGTAGAGCGCCATGAACGCCAACTTCGCCTCCTTCCTCTATCTGGTCTCCGGCATCCTGTTCATCCTGGCATTGCGCGGCCTGTCGCATCCGACCACCAGCCGCCAGGGCAATATGTACGGCATGATCGGCATGGCCATCGCCATTGCCACCACGCTTGCGCTGGCGACCCCTTCGGCGGGAGGCTTCGGCCTCATCGTGCTCGGCCTGGCCATCGGCGGCTCTGTCGGTGCGGTCACCGCGCGGCGCATCGCCATGACCTCGATGCCGCAGCTGGTCGCCGCCTTCCACTCGTTGGTCGGCCTTGCCGCCGTCATGGTGGCGGCTGCCGCCATCTATGCGCCGGAAAGCTTCGGCATCGGCACGGTCGCCGACATCCACGCCCAGGCGCTGATCGAGATGAGTCTCGGCGTCGCCATCGGCGCCATCACCTTCACCGGGTCGGTCATCGCTTTCCTCAAGCTCGACGGGCGCATGTCGGGCAAGCCGATCATGATCGGCGGCCGCCATCTCACCAACGCGGCCCTCGGCGTCGCGCTCATCGTGCTGATCGTGCTTCTGGTCACCAGCGAGTCGAAGCTGGTGTTCTGGCTGATCGTAGCGGCATCGCTTGTTCTTGGCGTCCTTCTCATCATCCCGATCGGCGGCGCCGACATGCCGGTGGTCGTCTCGATGCTGAATTCCTATTCGGGCTGGGCTGCGGCGGCACTTGGCTTCACGCTCGGCAATCTGGCGCTGATCATCACCGGCGCGCTGGTCGGCTCGTCCGGCGCGATCCTGTCCTACATCATGTGCAAGGGCATGAACCGGTCGTTCATCTCGGTCATCCTCGGCGGCTTTGGCGGCGAGACCTCCGCCACTGCCGACGACGGCATCGAGCGCACGGTCAAGCAGGGCTCGGCCGACGATGCCGCCTACCTGATGATGAACGCACAGAAGGTCATCATCGTGCCGGGCTATGGCATGGCGGTCGCCCAGGCGCAGCATGCGCTGCGCGAGATGGCCGACAAGCTCAAGGCCAACGGCGTCGACGTGAAATATGCCATCCATCCGGTCGCCGGCCGCATGCCCGGCCACATGAACGTGCTGCTCGCCGAAGCCAATGTGCCTTATGACGAGGTGTTCGAGCTGGAGGACATCAACTCCGAGTTCGCGCAGGCCGACGTCGCCTATGTCATCGGCGCCAACGACGTCACCAACCCGTCCGCGCGGGACGACAAGAGCTCCCCTATTTTCGGCATGCCGATCCTCGATGTCGACAAGGCGCGCACCTGCCTGTTCGTCAAGCGTTCGCTCGGCTCCGGCTATGCCGGCATCGACAACACGCTGTTCTACAAGGACGGCACCATGATGCTGCTCGGCGACGCCAAGAAGATGACCGAAGAGATCGTCAAGGCCATGGATCACTGATCAGGGTCCGCGGCCCCAATACGACTCTAGTTGCTCGAAAAAGCCCGGCTCCGCGCCGGGTTTTTTCTTGGCCTTGAGCATTCGACCGTGAAGGTCCTTTGCCCTCATGTCGGTTTCAGAGCTACGATGGGCGAATTCTGTTCCGATGGACGGGATTTGTCACCAACGGAGGCACTGGTGTCCGACCCTGTTGTGTCGCCGGCCAAGACCACTTCGCCAAGTTCCGCAAAGGCGCCGCGCAAGCCTAGCCAGGCAGTGGTGATCGTGCATGGCATGGGTGAACAGCGGCCCATGGACACGCTGAGGGGATTTGTCCAGGCTGTTTGGAGCCATGACCCCGCCCGCGCGCCATTCTATGCCCATGTCGCCGATCCGGCCGACCCTGCCGGCGCAAAGATCAACCAGAGCTGGATCACGCCCGACAGCCGGACGAATTCGCACGAGCTTCGCCGGATCACCACCCCTTACGATGTCGATGGCCGCCGCACCGATTTCTACGAGCTTTACTGGGCCGATATCACGCAAGGCACGACGCGGGGTCGGCTCGCGGCCTGGGTGACAAATCTGCTCTGGCGCAAGCCCGCCGATATTCCGCGCGATGCCCGTGGGCTGTATGTCGCCACCCTTCTGGCCGTCATAGTAGTCCTGTGCGCGGCGCTCGTGCTGGCGACGTCGGCCTCGCAAGGATATATTTCCTGGACCACGGGCATGCTCGTCACGATCCTGGCCTCGTTCGTCATCTGGCTGGTGGACCGGTTTGGCCTTCCTTATTTCGGCGATGTGGCCGCCTATGTGCGTGCCGAAGCGGCAACGGTCGAGAAGCGCGCGCTTGTCCGTGAGCGGGGCCTGACGCTGCTGAAGCGTCTTATGATGGACGATGCCTACGACCGTATAGTGCTGGTGTCGCACAGCCTGGGATCAGTCATCGCCTATGATTTGCTGCAGATATTGTGGGCCGATTTCAGGCCTCGAAAGCTGGAAGCCGTCCGCGACAAGGCGAGGCTGAAAGCAATCCGCGCCATCGACAAGGCCTCGCTCAACGCCGATGGTTCTGCGTGGCCTGACCGTCTGGATGATTTTTCCGGATTCCGGCGCGCCCAATGGGAGCTCTATCGGCAGCTTCGCGCCAGGGACGCCGATCATCCGTTGCCGTGGAAGATCAGCGATTTCGTCACGCTTGGCAGCCCGCTGACCCATGCTGAATTTCTGGTGACGCATAATCTCGCCGAATTCGGGCGTGGCATCGCGGAGCGGCTGTTCTCGGCATGCCCGCCGGTCGCCGAAGGGGCGGCTGGCGGCAGCGTGCTTTATCAGGAAGGGCGCAGCCGTTCGGGCAAGCCGCAGCGGGCGGTGCATCATGGCGCGATGTTTGCCGCGACGCGCTGGACCAACATCTTCGACAGGGGCAATGGCTGGCTGACGGGCGACCCGATCTCCGGACCGATGGCGGAAAATTTCGGCCCTGGCGTAGAGAACATCCAGGTCGAGCTGCGCGGTTCGCTTGGCCGCATCTTCACGCACACGCTCTACTGGTCGCTGACGGCGACTGGTGTCGAAGTCACCGCAGCCGCCGGCACGCCGCCGCGCTCGCATATCGGCGTGCTTCGCGACGCCGTCGACCTCGGCCGCAAGCTGGAGCCAAGCCAGGCGGCGCCGACGACAGGCCCCCAAGCATAGAAACGACCCAAAGCGTAGAAACGAATTGGCGCGCCGGAGCACACCAACACCTCAGATATCCAGATTGGCCACCGACAGCGCGTTGTCCTGGATGAATTCGCGCCTGGGCTCGACCTCGTCGCCCATCAGCCGCGAGAACAGGCTGTCCGCATCGGTGGCATCGGTGACCTTGACCTGCAGCAGCGAGCGCACATTCGGGTCGAGCGTGGTCTCCCAGAGCTGCTCGGCGTTCATCTCGCCAAGGCCCTTGTAGCGCTGCATGGTCAGGCCCTTGCGGCCGGTGGCAAACACGGCGTTGAGCAGCGCCAGCGGTCCCGAGATCGTTTCGGACACATCCTTGCGGCGCAGCACCGGCGGCTCGCCATAGACTTCCGCGAGGCGCGGCGCGTAGCGGTCGAGCTGGCGGGCGTCGGCCGAATTGATCAGCGCGAGATCGAGATGAGCGAATTCCTTGACGCTGCGCACCGTGCGCTCGAACACATAGCCGCCTATGCCTTCGTTCGAGGTCGACATGCGGCCCGTCCAGCCGCGTTCGGTGTCCTCGGCGATGATGTCAAGGCGCCAGGCGACACGCTCGGCCATGGCGTTGGCCCGGCCGAGATCGGCGAAGACCTCCGGGTTGAGGGCGCCGGCGATCGCCGCCTGCTCGACCACGCCGCGGTTATAGCGCGTATGCAGCCCGTTGATGAGCTGGCGAACCGCCAGTGCATCGTCGATGGCGCTGCGCAGGTCCTGTCCGGCCCGCACTTCGCCGGTGCTGAGCGTAAGCGACGCCTCCTCCAGCCCGGAGCCGATCAGGAATTCCTCGAAGGCGGTTTCGTCCTTGAGGTATTGCGAGCTCTTGCCGCGCGTCACTTTGTAGAGCGGCGGCTGGGCGATGTAGAGATGGCCGCGCTCGATCAGTTCCGGCATCTGCCGGAAGAAGAAGGTGAGCAGCAAGGTGCGGATATGGGCGCCGTCGACGTCAGCGTCAGTCATCAGGATGATCTTGTGGTAGCGCAGCTTGTCGGCATTGAACTCGTCCTTGCCGATCGACGTTCCGAGCGCGGTGATCAACGTGCCGATCATGTCGGAGCCGAGCATGCGGTCGAAACGCGCCCTCTCGACATTGAGGATCTTGCCGCGCAGGGGAAGGATGGCCTGGTTCTGACGTGAACGGCCGCCCTTGGCCGAGCCGCCGGCGCTGTCGCCCTCGACGATGAAGATCTCGGACTTTGCCGGGTCGCGTTCCTGGCAGTCGGCCAGCTTGCCGGGCAGCGAGGTGACGCCGAGCGAGCTCTTGCGTGTGATGTCGCGCGCCTTGCGCGCGGCCTCGCGCGCCGCTGCCGCCTGGATGACCTTGTCGATGACCACCTTGCCCTCGGCCGGATGCTCTTCGAGCCAGGTGCCGAGCGCCTCGTTGACGAGCCCTTCCACCACCGGACGAACTTCGGACGAGACCAGCTTGTCCTTGGTCTGCGAGGAGAATTTCGGGTCGGGAACCTTGACCGACAGCACCGCCGTCAGCCCCTCGCGGCAATCGTCGCCGATCAGTGCCACCTTCTCCTTCTTGGTGAGGCCCGAGGAGTCGCCATAGCCGGTTATCTGGCGCGTCAGCGCGCCGCGGAAACCGGCAAGATGCGTGCCGCCGTCACGCTGCGGAATGTTGTTGGTGAAGGCCAGCACGTTCTCGTGGTAGCTGTCGTTCCACCACATGGCGACTTCGACGGTGATGCCGTCGCGCTCGGCCTTGATGGCGATCGGCTTTTCGATCAGCGGTTTCTTGACGCGGTCGAGATATTTGACGAATTCCTCGAGCCCGCCATCATAGTGCAACTCATGGCGCACGACGTCGGCATGGCGGGCATCGGTCAAAAGAATGCGCACGCCGGAATTCAGGAAAGCAAGTTCGCGCAGCCGGTGCTCCAGCGTGCCGAAGTCGAACTCGACCATGGTGAACGTCTCGGTCGACGGGAAAAAGGTGATCTCGCTGCCGCTGCGCCCCTCATAGGTGCCGGCAACCTTGTGCTGTTCATAACTGCCGGTGACTTTCAACGGCGCGTCGGCGTTGCCATGCGTGAAGCTCATCTCGAAGATCTGGCCGTTGCGGCGGATTTTCAGCTTCAGCCAGGCCGACAGCGCGTTGACCACCGAAACGCCGACGCCGTGCAGGCCGCCGGACACCTTGTAGGAGTTCTGGTCGAACTTGCCGCCGGCATGCAGCTGCGTCATGATCACTTCGGCCGCTGAAATGCCTTCGCCGGTGTGGATATCGGTCGGAATGCCGCGGCCATTGTCGATGACCGTCACCGAACCGTCGGGGTTGAGCGTCACCGTGACGAGGTCGGCATGGCCGGCCAGTGCCTCGTCGATGGCGTTGTCAACCACCTCGTAGACCATGTGATGCAGGCCCGAACCGTCGTCGGTATCGCCGATATACATGCCCGGCCGCTTGCGGACGGCGTCCAACCCCTTCAAAACCTTGATTGAATCGGCGCCGTACTCGGCCTCAGCGCCGTTGGCGTTGTCGATCTGATCGCTCATGAAAACCTGTCTGATTGATGCCGCACGTTCAGCGCGAAAAGTCGGCTCCGAATCGCGCGTCCTTGATGTCCTAGATATAGGCGCAAAAGGCGGTTTTTCCAAGGTTTGCAGGCATTTCCGCATGGAAGAGGAACACGGCTGGCCAGCTAGGCCATCGGGCTCAAAAAGTGGAACCGGTTTTGGGAACATCCGATGCTCAAACGAAAGCCGAAGCGGCGGCAACAAGGGCAGGCCGGGAGGGTGCTTCACCTTCGCCGTTCGGTTCCCACATGGACGCCCGCCTTGCCAGTCACTACATTGAGGTCGCCAGCGGAGCACGCCATGGACAGTCAGCCCGCCCCCTTCGTCCCGCCGGCGCCGAAGCCGCGCACGTCGCCGCCTTCGACGCTGGAGATGATCCGCATCGTCTATCGCAACCCGCTCGAACTGTGGGGCGAGCCGACCTACAACCAACCCTGGATATCGGTGACCGGCATCGGCGGCCCGCTGGTCATCGCCAACGACCCCGGCCTCATACGCCACGTGCTGGTCGACAACGCCAAAAACTACAAGATGGCGACGGTGCGCCAGATGATCCTGCGGCCGATCCTGCGCGACGGCCTGCTGACCGCCGAGGGTGAGGTATGGAGGCGTTCACGCAAGGCGATGGCGCCGGTGTTCACGCCACGCCACATCTTCGGCTTCGCCGAGCCGATGCTGAGGCGCACGCGGGAGTTCGTCACGCGCTACGAGGGCAGCGGCACGTCCGACATCGCCCATGACATGACGCTGCTTACCTTTGACATCCTGGCCGAGACGCTGTTTTCCGGCGAAATATCAGGCGAACCGGGCAGCTTCGCCAAGGAGATCGACCGGCTGTTCGAGACCATGGGCCGGGTCGATCCGCTCGACCTGTTGCGGGCGCCCGACTGGCTGCCGCGCCTGACCCGCATCCGCGGCCGCAAGACCATGGCCTATTTCCGCAAGATCGTCACCGACACCGTCAAGATGCGCGAAGAGCGGCTCAAACGCGATCCCGACAAGGTGCCACAGGATTTTCTCACGCTTTTGCTCAAGGCGGAGGGACCGGACGGGCTGACGCGAGCCGAGGTCGAGGACAACATCATCACCTTCATCGGCGCCGGCCATGAAACCACGGCGCGTGCGCTCGGCTGGACGCTCTATTGCCTGGCCGAAGCGCCTTGGGAGCGCGAAAAGGTGGAGCGCGAGATTGACGGCGTGCTGGCGCGAGAACCCGATCCGACAAAATGGCCCGACGCCATGCCGTTCACCCGCGCCGCCTTCGACGAAGCACTCAGGCTCTACCCGCCGGCGCCGTCGATCAACCGCGAGCCGATCGAGCCCGAAACCTGGAACGGCCTCTATATACCGAGGCGCGCCGCGGTGCTGGTCATGCCCTGGGTCGTCCACCGTCACCGCAAGCTGTGGGACAGGCCGGACGCCTTCATGCCGGAACGCTTCCATCCGGGGAATCGCGAAAAGATCGACCGCTTCCAGTATTTGCCGTTCGGCGCCGGTCCTCGCGTCTGCATCGGCGCCAGCTTTGCCATGCAGGAGGCGATCATTGCTCTGGCCATCATGCTGTCGCGCTTCCGCTTCGATACCACCGCCGAGACCAGGCCGTGGCCGGTGCAGAAACTGACGACGCAGCCGCAGGGCGGCCTGCCGATGCAGGTCACGCGGCGCCTTTAGCAAGCGCCTGATTTGGCAAGTATCAGGCCGCCGTCTTGCGCTGGAACTGGCCCGCGGGGCGGTAGCTCCAGAGATAGCTCGGCAGGATGCTGCCGATCGACCGCGGCTGGATGCCGAGGCCGGCGAGTGTCCTGTTGTCCCTGGTGGCCGCGTCCGACACGATGTTGTGCGCGCGCAACTGCAGGACCTGATCCTTGGTCAGCAACGGATTGGGCAAAAGGCCGAGGATCGATGCCTGCACGTTGGCCAGCCACCACGGAACCGGCACCAGAAGCCGCTTGCGGTTGATGACGGCAAGCATTTCTTCCATGCATTCCTTGAAAGTGAACACCTTCGGTCCGCCGAGCTCGTAGATCTGGCCACCCTCGACCTTGCCCTCGACCGAGCGCGCCACCGCTTCGGCGACATCGCCGACATAGACCGGCTGGAATTTGGTTTGCCCGCCGCCGATCAGCGGCAGCACCGGCGAAAGGCGCGCCATGCCGGCGAAGCGGTTGAAGAAACTGTCCTCCGGTCCGAAAATGATCGATGGCCGGAAAATGACGGCATCCTCGATCGTCTCGAAAACCGCCTTTTCACCGAGCGCCTTGGTGCGCGCGTAGTCCGATTGCGCGTTCAGATCGGCGCCCAGTGCCGAGATATGGGTGAAGCCGGCATGAACGGCACGTGCGGCTTCGGCGATGGCGCGCGCACCGAACTCATGAACGGACGTGAATTTCTGGCGGCCGCCCTCATGCAGGATGGCCACCAGATTGACGACATGGTCGGCGCCCTGCACGGCGCGGTCGACCGACCAGCGCACCCGAACGTTGGCCTGCACCGGCTGGATCTGGCCGACATTGCCGAGCGGCTGCAGATGGCCGGCGAGGTCGGGCCGGCGGCAGGCGACCCTGATGCGGTAGCCGCGCCTAGCCAACGCCCGCACGACGTGACGGCCGACAAAGCCGGAGCCGCCGAACACGACGACTAGCTTTGGGGTCTGCAGGATTTCGGTCATGGCTTGCTCCGGCGCAGTTTCCAGATTTACTGGGGCTTGGCTGAAGCCGTTTCTTTAATCCGTTTCGCGTCAAAGGCAAAGGGTGACGATAAGTCGCCGACTGCCTTATTGCGACCGCGTTAGAACGCTCTGCCGATGCGCGCGTCGACCGAATGGCGGTTGCCGCCGCGGATGACGAAGAAGAACAGGATCGCCGCCCACAGCAGCGATTTTTCGGCGCCCGAAAAGCCCTGGCCCATGGTGATCCAGTGGAACCAGACCGTGACCAGAAGCACGAACATCCCGGCGAAGGCGGCTGGGCGGGTCAGCAGGCCGATGGCGATGAAAATGCCGCCGAAGAATTCGGTGCAGGCTAGCAGCAGCGACCAAAAGGCGCCGGGATAGAAGCCGAGGCCCTCGACCATCTCGGCGGCGCCGAAAGGATCGGTGATCTTACCCGAGCCGTGGATGGCGAGGAAGATGCCGGCCACGGCGCGCAGGACGGTTTCCGCTGTAGTGTTCAGCACCGAATAGAGGCCGCCAAGGGCTGGGACGAAAAGGCTTCTACTGGAATTGTCGGTGCTTGCGGACATGGTGGCTCCCCTTTTGCTGCTCCGCGCAAACGCCTGACCAAGTCGATCAAAGTCAAATGAACAAAAGTTGACTGGAAAAGGCATATTCTGTTCGCTGTAGGCGAGACGCAGAAAACCCCGCCGAAGCGGGGTTTTCCGGGCGACGCCCTGGTCGAAATCAGGGTCCGACGAGGCGGCCTGACCTGAGACGGTATCAGCACGGCGTCAAACGCCCGCCCCAGCCCTGGACACATTCGACCGGATGTCACCGGCCGGGCAAACCCCACCCCGGCAGGCATTGGTCGCCGCAACGCGCAAAAAGGTTCAACAGGCGAGCGAGATAATCGCGCCGGCCACTCGTGGGCGGGTCGAAATCTGGAGGCTGAGAGCTAACGTATGCCGCGCAAAAGTGCGCAGCGGTTTTGCGACAACGACATGCATAAAAACAGAAACTTAAAGCGCGTCGCATGAATCCAAACGCGACGCGCTTTAAGGGTAGGGTCACGAAGAATAGCGTTCGGCGAATTCGGAAATACGCTGCACCACGGCCTTGGGCGCTGTAATGCCGCGCGCCGCCGCCTTCTCCGCCGCTTCAGCTCGGGCGCGGCCGGGCACATGCACGCCGTAGCGCCGCCGCAAGCGGTCGAGCTGGTCCTTCATGCGTTTCTCGAAATCCGGATCAAGCAGCTTGGGCTCGATGGCCAGCACGAAGAGGCCGGTTCCCGGACTGTCCGGCCCGTCGGTGAACCATGGTGCATCGAGCGACCAGTTGGCGCCCGACAGGCCCGCCGCCAGCACTTCGACCATCAGCGCGATATTGGCGCCGCGCTGGCCGCCGAAGGCAAGCATCGCGCCCTTCATGGCGGCCGCTGGATCGGTGGTCGGGTTGCCGCTTGCGTCCAGCGCCCAGCCTTCCGGAATTTGCCTGCCGTCGTCGGCCGCCTTGCGGATGTTGACGAAAGCAGTGGCGCTCGACGACTGGTCGATCACCAGCGGCGCTCCGTCGGCGGCGGGCGCGGCAAAGGACATCGGGTTGGTGCAGTAGACCGGCTTGACCGAGCCCGAGCCGGCAAGCACGGCTGGCCCGTTGGTCGCGGCGAAGGACACCAGCCCAAGTGCTGCCAGCCGCCCGGTAAAATAGCCGAGCGCCCCGCATGTATAGGCGTTCTTCTGCGAGAAGATGGCGACGCCGAACAGGCGTGCCGCCTTGGCAAGATCGTCGATCGTGCGGTCGAAGCCGGTATGCGCCAGGCCGCCGCGCGCGTCGGAGAGATAGACCGCCAACGCTGGCCTGGTGATGACCGGCTCGGCCTTGCCGTCGATGCGGCCGGCCTCCAGCGCTTCGAGATAGTCGATAAAATGCGACAGCCCGACCGTGGACAGTCCTTCCGCCTCGGCAGCGACGATGGAGGCTGCGAGCGACTGCGCCGCTTCTTCATTGGCGCCTGCGCCGAGTGCCGCCATCCGGCACAGTCCTGTCGCCTGGTCGAGACTGAGTTGCATTTCGTAAGTCCTGACTTCGTGAAACTGTCCCGATATCAGCCGAGCCGGTTCGGAATCCGCGCCTCGAGCCGGCGGAAGCCGAAGACCAGGATACCGGTGATGGCCATATAGACCAACGCCAGAAGCAGCAAGGGTTCGTAGGTGACGAAGAGATCCTGGCGCACCCGCGAGGCTACGGCATAGATGTCGACCATGGTTATGGTCGCCACCAGCGGTGTTGCCTTCAGCTGAAGGACGGTTTCGCCCGCCAGCGTCGGCAGCGCCCGGTGGATCGCCTGCGGCAGCCATATTCGCCTGAACATTTTCCAACGGCTCATGCCGAAAGCGCGGGCCGCCTCGAGTTGACCGCGCGGTACGCCGGCGAAGGCGCCACGCATCACTTCGCCTTCGTAGCCGGCATAGGAAATCGTCAGCGAAAGAACGGCGTAGGGCCATGCTTGCCTGAGAATGGGCCAGAGGAACGACTCGCGGATCCACGGAAATTGCGGAAACAGCGAACCGAGTCCGAAGTAGAGCAGCCAGAGCTGGAGCAGCAGCGGCGTGCCGCGAATAACCGTGCAGAACGCCTTGGCCGGAATGCCCAAGATCGGCGGGCCGATCACCTGCGCGAGGCCGAGGGGGATAGCGAGCGCGATGCCCAGAGCCGACGTTACCACCAGCAGCCATATGGTCCGCCATATGCCTTGCAAAGCCAGCGGCAGATAGGTGGGCAGCCAATCCCAGCGCATCAGGAAAATCGACGCCACGACGATAGCCAGTGCGATCAGGATCAGCGCTATCCGATGTGGCTGCATCCAGAGCGAAGCCCGGGCGGCGGCGTGAATGACCGGGGTTTCGGCCGCCATCAGTGCGCCCCCGCGATCGAAGGCATGCCGCGCCGCGCCCAGCGCTCAATGCGCCCGATGACAACGTTGGAGACGAGGGTCAGGACAAGATAGAGCGCGCCCGCCGCCATGAAGAAGGTGAAATACGCCTTCGTGGCGCCGGCCGCCGTCCGTGTGGTCTGTGTCAGTTCATTGACGCCGACGATTGCGAGAAGTGCGGTGTCCTTGGTGGCGATCAGCCACAGGTTCGCCAGTCCCGGGATGGCGAAGGGCAGCATCGCCGGTAGTGTGATACGCCTGAGAAGCAGGCCGGGGGGCATTCCATAAGCCCGCGCGGCTTCGATCTGGCCCTGCGGAATGCCGAGAATCGCGCCGCGCAAGACTTCGGTAGAGTAGGCGCCCTGCACCACCCCGAGTACGCCTATGCCGGCGACAACCCCGTTGATATCGATTGCGGCATGGCCGAGCGCGGTGAGCACCTGGTTGATGAGGTCGGTACCAGCGAAATAAAGCAGCAGGATCAGCACCAGTTCGGGCACGGCGCGGACCGCGGTGGTATAGACTTCCAGCAGGTCACGGACCACTGGCCCGCCATAGAGCTTGCCGTAAGCGCCGCCGACGCCGATCACAAGACCGACTCCAAAGGAACCGAAAGCAATTCCGACGGAGTTTGCCAGCCCATGCAGAAGGCCGAGGCCTCTGCCGTTCGGCGGTTCGAAGGACAGCAATTCCAACGAACTGGCTCCGAAGACCGTGACGAGAATGTCGCTCAGCTTATATCCCCTCGACTTCCGGGTTGAGGCGCCGATGGTGCATCAAGCCGGACATGCCACGTGGCGATGGCCGTAAGGCATGCCCGGCTCGATGCCGCTGCCGTCAGTTGGACTGCGACTCGTCGCCGAAGATGTCGAAGTCGAAATACTTCTTGGTGATTTCGGCATACTTGCCATTGGCCCTGATGGCCTTGATGGCGGCGTTGATCTTGTTCTTGATCTCGGTGTCGCCTTGGCGTACGCCGGCGCCGACGCCAGGCCCCAGTACTTCAAGGTCCGGCGCCACATAACCTTTGAGGTCGCAGCACGCCTTGCCTTGATCCGACTTCAAAAATGCATCGAGCGCGATCGAATCGGCCTGCGTGGCATCGATCCGGCCGGCGGCGAGATCCTGATTTGCCTCGTCCTGCGTCTGGTATTCCTTGATCTCGGCAGCATCGGTGAAGTGCTTCTTGGCGTAGGCAGCGTGCACCGTTGAGGCCTGAACGCCCATTGTCTTGTCTTTCAGCCCCTCTGGCGTCGCATCGAATTTCTGATCCTTGGCCCCGATCACCGCAGTCGGCGTGTTGTAGTATTTATCGGAAAAGTCGATTTCCTTCTTGCGTTCATCGGTAATGGACATCGAATTCATGATCGCGTCGATCTTCTTGGTCTTGAGCGCGGGGATGAGGCCGTCCCACGGGATCGGCGTCAATACGCAATCCAGCTTGGCTTCGCCGCAGATGGCATTGGCGATGTCGACTTCCCAGCCGCCCCAGTTGCCGGACGAATCCTGCGAGTAAAACGGCGGATAGGCTTCAGGCGAAAAACCGACCTTGATCTGCTCGGCGCTTGCCGAAAATGCGCCCGACAGCGCGATCAGCGTGGCCGCGAAGGCCGTTTTGAGAAAAGGTTTCATTTTTCAGTTCTCCCAGTTTTTTGGTTTTGACGTTCCCGTCTGCTTTTCTCGCAAGTCATCCTACATTGCGCAGAAACTGCTTCAGCCTTTCGGATTTGGGTGCGCCGAAGATCTGCTCCGGCGGCCCTTCTTCCTCGACCAGCCCGTTGTAGAGGTAGACGACATGCGTCGCGACCTCGCGGGCGAATTTCATCTCGTGGGTGACCAGCACCATGGTGCGGCCTTCGCGCGCCAGATCGCCGATCACCTTCAGTACCTCGCCGACCAGCTCCGGGTCGAGCGCCGAGGTCGGTTCGTCGAACAGCATGACGCGCGGGTTGATGGCCAGCGCCCTTGCAATCGCGGCGCGTTGCTGCTGGCCGCCCGACAGATAGGCCGGATAGACGTCGCGCTTTTCGGCCAGGCCGACGCGCGCGAGCAGCTTTTCGGCCGTAGCGATAGCCGTCTCGCGCTTGACGCCAAGCACATGCATCGGAACCTCGATGACGTTCTCGATCAGCGTCATGTGGCTCCACAAATTGAAGTTCTGGAAGACCATGCCGAGCTTGGAGCGAATGCGCTCGATCTGCTTGCGGTCGGCGGGAACGGTGTGGCCGTGGGTGTCGGCCTTCATCCGGATCTCCTCGCCGTTGACGCGGATGATGCCGCTGGTCGGGTTCTCCAGGCAGTTGATACAGCGAAGCAGCGTCGACTTGCCCGAGCCGCTGCCGCCGATGATGGCGATGACCTCGCCGTCGCGCGCCGACAGCGAAACGCCCTTCAGCACATGCAGTTCGCCGAATTTCTTGTGCAGCTTCTCGACATGGATGGCTTCGGCGGCGCTGTCCTGAACCGTGTGCTTCAGTGCGGATGCGGCGCCCTGCGTCATCACCTTCTCGACGCTCCACGGAGCGGCCGAGCCCGTCGTTGCTGGAATTTTTTACCCATTACCCATCACTGGACAGCGTTTCCATTCTCAAGATGGACCGTTCCGCTTGCCTCCGTCAACCATGGTTTTTGGACCATTGATCGCGGCTTGCCGAGTGGTTATTGGCATAAGGGGATGTTTCAGGAGAGTTTAGTGGGCAAAGCATACGGGTCGCAGTCCATGGCCGGGCCGTTGCAACGCGTGCTGATGCGGTCCGCCGCGAGCGCCATGCGCCGCGCCGAAGCGTCGCAATGGCACTATGGTCCGGGCTTCGATGCGCAAAAGGCCGCTGCCCAGCATGAGGCACTGACGACGCTGGTTTCGGCATCCGGCGCCGAGATCGAATGGCTGACCGACGCCGATGACGGGCTTGCCGACTCCGTCTTCACCCACGATCCTTCGCTGATGACCGACCACGGCGCCATCATCCTTGCCATGGGCAAGGCGCTGCGCCGGGCCGAGCCCGGCCTGCACGAGGCAGCCTATAGGCGCATGGGCGTGCCCATCCTCGGTAGCATCGAGCATCCCGGCCAGGTCGAAGGCGGCGACTGTGTCTGGGTGGATGCAAGGACGCTGGCCGTCGGTCGCGGCGTGCGCACCAACCAGGACGGCATCCAGCAGCTCGCCAACCTGCTCACGCCCAAGGGCGTCCAGGTCTATGGTTACGACCTGCCGCTCTGGCATGGCGAGGAGGCCTGCCTGCATCTGATGTCGGTGATCAGTCCGCTCGCCGACGATCTGGCGCTGGTCTATGCACCGCTTTTGCCGGCTCCATTCTACCAGATGCTGCGGGCGCGAGGCATTCGCCTCGTCGAGGGCGATGCCGAGGAGTTCTTTGCCTCAAACGGCCTCAGCCTCAACGTGCTGCCGACCGCGCCGCGCGACGTGATCGCCGTCGCCGGCTTCCCGAAGACGGCTGCGGCCATGGCGGCTGCCGGCTGCAAGGTTTCCACCTTCGAGGCGGACGCGCTGTGCATCGCCTGCGAGGGCGGCCCGACCTGCCTCACACGTCCGGTGCTCAGACAATGACGACAGTCGGCGAAGCGCTCATCACTTTGCTCGAAGCCCATGATGTCGACACGGTCTTCGGCATTCCGGGTGTGCATACGGTCGAACTCTATCGTGGGCTGGCGCGTTCGAAGATCCGCCACGTCACGCCGCGCCATGAGCAGGGCGCCGGCTTCATGGCCGACGGTTATGCGCGCGCCAGCGGCAGGCCGGGCGTCGCTTTCGTCATCACCGGACCGGGACTGACCAACACCATCACCGCCATGGGCCAGGCCCGTGCCGATTCGGTGCCGATGCTGGTGATCTCAGGCGTCAACGCCACGCCGACACTGGGCAAGGGCCTCGGCCATCTGCACGAACTGCCCGACCAGCGCGGCATGATGGAGAAGGTCGCGCTGTTCTCCCACCGTGTCACCGACGCCGACGAACTGCCCGAAGTGCTCGCCCGCGCCTTCTCCCTGTTTTCATCCACGCGTCCCGGCCCGGTCCATATCGAGATCCCGACCGACATCATGGTCAAGCCGGCGGGCGGCATCAGGGCGTTGCTGACGAATATCGCGCCGCCCGAGCCGGATGCTGCGGCGATAGCAGAGGCGGCAAGACTTTGCGCGGCTGCCCGCCGACCGCTTATCCTTGCCGGCGGCGGCGCCAAGAGAGCCGAAGCGCCGTTGCAATGCCTGGCCGAAAGGCTGGGAGCGCCGGTTGTCCAGACGACCAATGCCCGCGGCCTGCTGCATCGCCATCCGCTTGGCGTGCCGGCGAGTCCAAGTCTGAAGGCGGTGCGCGCGCTGATAACCGACGCCGACCTGGTCATCGCCGCCGGCACCGAGTTCGGCCCAACCGACTATGACGGATATGGCGACGATGGCTTTGTCTTGCCGACCAATCTCATCCGCATCGACATCGGCGCCGACCAGCTTGCCCGCCGGCCGGCCGTGACTTCGATCCAGGCCGATTGCTCCGTAGCACTCGAGGCGCTGCTTTCAGAGATCGGTACCGGCCAGGCGCCATCGGGCGACGGCCCGGCTCGCGCCGCTGCGACAAGGCAGGCGGCCCTTACCGAGATCGGCCCGGCCCTCCAGGCGCAGACGCGCGCCGTCGAGGCGATCCGCGATGCATTGCCGGGCTCGATCATCGTCGGCGATTCGACGCAGCCGGTCTACGCCGCCAACCTCTGCTACGATCACGACCGTCCGGGCGGCTGGTTCAACGCCGCCACCGGCTTCGGCGCGCTGGGTTTTGGTCCGCCGGCGGCGATCGGCGCGGCCCTTGCAGTGCCTGATGCGCCGGTCGTTTGCCTCACCGGCGACGGTGGTTTCCAATTCACGCTGCCGGAGTTGGGCGCAGCCCTCGATGCGGCGGCGCCGGTGATCTTCGTCGTCTGGAACAATCGCGGCTATCGCGAAATCGAGACCTCGATGCTCAATGTCGGCGTCGAGCCGGTCGGCGTCTCTCCCGCCCCGCCGGATTTTTGCAAGCTGGCCGAGGCCTATGGCATTGCCGCCGAGCGGCTCGCCGATATCGGTCATCTGGCGGATGCACTCAGGCGCGCGCGGGCGACTGGACTGCCATTTGTAATCGAAATTACCGTCGACTGAGTTTGGCGGCGCACCGTGCTTCCGGCCTCAGGTTGGCAAGGATCCCGGCTGGTCGGCGGCCTGGAGCGATGCAAAGACACGACCCTGCCATGTCGAGATTTCAGTTGAGTGATCGGGCGAAAGGCGCGACCCTCGCCACCGGCGCGGCATAAGCATAAGAACACTGGAGCGGTCGAAGATGACGGATACACTGGACGGAAGGCATATTGTGGTGACCGGCGGCACGGGTGCGCTCGGCGCCGCGGTCGTCGGCAAACTGCTGGGTGAGGGCGCGATCTGCCATGTGCCCAATGCCCATGCCGCCGCGCCTGTGCATTTTCCCTTCCCGGCGGATGAGCGTGTCAGGCTGGCGCACAATGTCGACCTCGCCGACTCCGCCAAGGTCGAGGCGTTCTACGCCAGCGTTCCGGATTTGTGGGCGTCCATCCAGCTGGCCGGCGGCTTCACCGCCGCGCCGGTGGAGAAGATCGAGTCCGCGTCTTTTGCCGAAATGATGGACACCAATGCCCGTACCACCTTCCTGTGCTGCCGTGCGGCGATACGCTCGATGCTGGCATCGGGCACGGCTGGTCGCATCGTCAATGTCACGGCGCGCGCCGGGCTCGACCTGCGGCGCGGCTCCGGCATGGTCGCCTATGCCGCCAGCAAAGCAGCGGTCGCGGCAATGACGGTGGCAATGGCGGAGGAGCTCAAGGGCAAGGGCATTCTGGTCAATGCAGTCGCACCCTCGACCCTCGACACGCCGGCCAACCGGGCTGGGATGCCGGCCGCCGATTTCGGCAAATGGGTCAGCCTCGAAGCGGCTGCGGAGGCCATTGCCTATCTCGCTTCGCCGGCCAATCTGGCGATGAGCGGCACGCTGGTGCCGCTCTACGGCAGGGCCTGATCTATCTCTTCATTGAGCGCGGATTCCCGAAATCCGTTCCAAACTCTTGGGTCCGATGCTCTGATATGGTCAAACAAAAACCCCGCCGGATCGCTCCGACGGGGTTTTGTTTCTAGGCCGCGCGAAGGCGCGGCGTTTGCAGATTTAGCTGCCCTGCTTCTTCAGCGCAGCCCCCAGGATGTCGCCCAGCGAAGCGCCGGAGTCGGTCGAGCCGTACTGGGCGACCGCTTCCTTCTCCTCGGCGATTTCCAGCGCCTTGATCGAAACCTGCAGCTTGCGGGTCTTCTTATCGAAGGCGATGACGCGGGCGTCGACCTTCTGGCCGACCGTGAAGCGCTCGGGGCGCTGCTCGTCGCGGTCGCGGCTGAGATCGGAGCGCTTGATGAAGGTCTCGATGCCGCTGTCGACCAGCCGCACTTCCAGACCGCCATCCTTGACGCCGGTAACCTCGCAGGTGACGACCGCGTTCTTGCGCAGTTCGCCTGAAGTCGCCGCCTCGCCAGCCGTGTCCTTGGCCAGCTGCTTGATGCCGAGCGAGATGCGCTCCTTGTCGATGTCGACGTCGAGCACCTGCGCCTTGACCATGTCGCCGCGATTGTACTCCTCGATCACTTGCTCGCCCGGACGGTTCCAGTCGAGGTCGGAAAGATGGACCATGCCGTCGACATCGCCTTCGAGGCCGATGAACAGGCCGAACTCGGTCTTGTTCTTGACCTCGCCCTCGACCTGGCTGCCGACCGGATGGTCGCTGGCGAAAGCCTGCCACGGATTCTCGAGTGTCTGCTTGAGGCCGAGCGAAATGCGGCGCTTGGTCGGGTCGACCTCGAGCACCACCACGTCGACTTCCTGCGTCGTCGACAGGATCTTGCCGGGATGCACGTTCTTCTTCGTCCACGACATTTCCGAAACGTGGATGAGGCCCTCGATGCCCGGCTCCAGCTCGACAAACGCGCCGTAGTCGGTGATGTTGGTGACGGTGCCCTTGATCTTCTTGCCGATCGGGAATTTCGTTCCGATCTCGGACCACGGGTCACTCTCGAGCTGCTTCATGCCGAGCGAGATGCGGTGGGTTTCCTGGTTGATGCGGATGATCTGCACCTTGACCGTCTGGCCGATGTTGAGGATTTCGGTCGGATGGTTGACGCGGCGCCATGCCATGTCGGTGACATGCAGCAAGCCGTCGATGCCGCCGAGGTCGACGAACGCACCATAATCGGTGATGTTCTTGACGACGCCTTCGACCACCTGGCCTTCTTCGAGGTTCTGCACGATTTCCGAACGCTGTTCGGCGCGGCTTTCCTCGAGCACGGTGCGGCGCGACACCACGATGTTGCCGCGGCGGCGATCCATCTTGAGGATCTCGAAGGGCTGCGGATTGTGCATCAGCGGGGAGACGTCGCGGATCGGGCGGATGTCGACCTGGCTGCGCGGCAGGAAGGCCACGGCGCCGTCGAGGTCGACGGTGAAGCCGCCCTTGACCTGGTTGAAGATGACGCCTTCGACGCGTTCGCCCTTGGTGAACTTCTCTTCGAGACGGACCCAGCTCTCTTCGCGGCGGGCCTTTTCGCGCGACAGCATCGCTTCGCCGAGCGCGTTCTCGATGCGCTCGACATAGACCTCGACCGTGTCGCCGACCTTGAGTGTCGAGTCCTTGCCCTTGACGCCGAATTCCTTCAGCGGCACGCGGCCTTCGACCTTGAGGCCGACATCGATGATTGCCATGTCCTTTTCAATGGCGGTGATGATGCCCTTGACGACCTGGCCTTCGCCGGAATGGCCGGCGGAAAATGATTCTTCGAGCAGGCTCGCGAAATCATCGCGAGTGGGATTTGCAGCTGACATAGTTTCTCCTGGAATGCCCCACATCTGTCGTGGGGCGGGCGCCGTGGGTTCGCGTTGCGTTGGCCTGCCGGCGTTCCGGGCTCAAAAGCCCTTGGCCGCCTGAGCGGCAATTCCGGCGCATGAAGAATGCTGGCAGGCTGGTTCGTGCCCGATATGGGTATCTTTATCGCGGCCGGCAATCGGCAACGGGAGGAAAACCCGGCTCAGGCTTTGTTTCTCTTGGCCAAGACGTCGTCGATGATCGCCTCGGCCGCCAGAAACGCGGCTTCTATAGCCATTTCCGTCGTGTCGAGCAAGTGCGCGTCGGCGGCCGGCTTCAGCGGCGAGTCGGCGCGGCCCATGTCGCGCTCGTCGCGACGCACGATATCGGCGAGGATTTCGTTGAAATTGGCGCTGCCGCCGATGCTCTCGATCTCATCGAGCCGCCGCTTTGCCCGCACTTCGGCGCTGGCTGTCACATAGAGCTTTATGTCGGCGTCCGGGCAGACGACGGTGCCGATGTCGCGGCCGTCGAGCACGGCACCCGGCGGCGCCTTGGCGAAATCGCGTTGCTTTTCGACCAATATGCGCCGCACCGACGGGAACACCGCGACTTTCGAGGCCGCCTCGCCGACCGCATGCGCCGACAGCACCGACCGGTCGAGCTTGGCCAGGTCGACCTGCCGGGCTGCGGTTTCGGCAGCCGAGACATTGTCGAGCGGAAGGCCGAGTTGAAGCAGCGCATGCGCCACCGCGCGATAGGTGAGGCCCGTGTCGAGCAGGTTCAGCCTGTAATGGTCGGCGAGCCGGCGTGCCAGCGTGCCTTTGCCCGCGCCCGCGGGGCCGTCGATGGCAATGGTGAAGGTGGATGTCATTTGCGGGTCAACGCTTTGGCAACAAGCCTTCGCGCCGTCGTCATCCCAGGGCGCAGCGAACGCGAAGCGGAGCGAAGACCCTGGGATCCATGCCGTGAAAGTCGCCGAAGAATGCTGCGAACCAGAATCCGGCAACGTCGCGACGCTTTGATGTCACGGCATGGATCCTGGGGTCTGCGCCGCGTCGCTTCGCTCCTTGCTACGCCCCAGGATGACGAAGGGAGGGATGTTGGCGTCCAATCTCCAAGATTTGTGATTGCCATCAGCTCACTCGATCTCCGCGCCCAGCCCCTTCATCAGGCCCATGAACTCCGGAAAGCTCGTCGCGATCATCGCCTGGTCGTCGATGGTCACAGGCTTTTCCGTCGCCAGCCCCATCACCAGGAAGCTCATGGCGATGCGATGGTCGAGACGGGTCTGGACGACCGTGCTCTGTCCATCGCGGTGGCCGCCAAGTCCCTTGCCGCCCGGCCTGCCGCGCACGGCCAGTGTTGCTTCGCCTTCGGTGCAGTCGACGCCGTTGAGCTTAAGCCCTTCGGCGACCGCCGACAGTCGGTCGGATTCCTTCACACGCAACTCCTCCAGCCCCTGCATCAGCGTCTCGCCTTCGGCGAAGCTGGCCGCGACAGCCAGCACCGGATATTCGTCGATCATCGTCGGCGCCCGCTCAGGCGGCACGGTCACGCCTTTCAGTTCCGAATGACGCACGCGCAGATCGGCGACATCCTCGCCGCCTTCCTTGCGCGGGTTGACGATGTCGATCCGGGCGCCCATTTCCTGCAGCGTCAAAAGAAGCCCGGTGCGGGTCGGATTCATCAGCACGTTTTCGATTGTAACGTCCGAGCCCGGCACGATTAGCGCCGCCACCAGCGGGAAGCCGGCCGAGGAGGGATCGCCTGGCACCGCGATCGTCTGGCCGGTGAGCTTGCCCCGGCCCTCGATGAAGATATGGCGCACGCCGCGCTCGTCGGTCTCGACCGACAAATTGGCGCCAAATCCCTTAAGCATCTTTTCAGTGTGGTCGCGCGTCATCACCGGCTCGATGACGGTGGTGATGCCCGGCGTGTTCAGCCCGGCGATCAGCACCGCCGATTTCACCTGTGCCGATGCCATCGGCACGCGGTAAGTGATGGGCGCGGCGTGTTTGGGGCCGCGCAGCGTGATCGGCATGCGGTCGCTGGGCGTCGCCTTCAGCACCTGCACGCCCATCTGGCGCAGCGGCTCGAGCACGCGGCCCATCGGCCGGCCGGACAGCGAGGCGTCGCCGATAAAGGTGGTCTCCATGTCGTAGGTGCCGACCAGGCCCATGGTGAGGCGCGCGCCGGTGCCGGCATTGCCGAAATCGAGCGGACCTTCCGGCTGCAGCAGCGCGCCATTGCCGGTGCCGCGGATCACCCACTCAGTGCCGTGCTTCTCGATATGCGCACCCATTGCCTTCATGGCGGCGCCCGTACGCATCACATCCTCGCCTTCCAGCAGCCCGGTGATGCGGGTTTCGCCCGAGGCGAGGCCGCCGAACATGAACGAGCGATGCGAGATCGACTTGTCACCGGGGACCCGCGCCGCGCCTGAAAGCGCTGGCGATTTGCGTGCGGTGGCCGGTTTCGGGGCGGCAGTGTGCGACATGGTTTTTCCCTGGATGAAAACGCCGATGGCCGGCCTTTTTCTTTTGGTTTGGGCGGTCTCGTATCACGGCGCACCGAAATGGTCATCCCCTTGCAAGAGGCCCTCAACGCAGGGATTTATGACGTTGGCTTTAGGCTTTGACAGCGCCGTAAACTGTGGTTATGGGGACCAAACTTTTATCGACGAGGCTTGCCGTGGCAAAACCCGAACTTGGCACCAAACGCATCGACCCGGAAACGGGCCAGAAATTCTACGACCTGAACAAGGACCCGATCATCTCGCCCTATACCGGCAAGACCTATCCCCGCTCTTATTTCGAGGAAGGCAAGACCGCCCCCCTCGAGGAGGAAGAGGAAGTTGCCGAGAAGGAAGTCGACGCCGATGATGAAGAGGGTGTTGAGGTCGTCTCGCTCGAGGAGGCGGACGATGACAGCAAGTCCGACGATCTTCCCGATCTCGGCGACGACGATGACGATGTGGACCTCGGCGACGACGACGACGATACTTTCCTCGCCGACGAAGAGGAAGAAGACGATGATGTCGCCGACATGATCGGCGTTGGCGACGACGACGACGAAGTCTGATCTGGCCTCTGCCGCAAGCGCTTGCCGGATTTCGCGGCGTCTTGAGAAAAAGCGGTTGTTGAAGGCTTGATATTGACTGAAGGCGGGGTTAGAAGCCGCCTGCACTAACGGCACGGCCTAGAACCCGCGCCGGATCTCTTCGCCGGAAACGGCGCCGGTCGACTGCCGGAAGTGGGGCCATAGCTCAGTTGGGAGAGCGCTTGAATGGCATTCAAGAGGTCGTCGGTTCGATTCCGATTGGCTCCACCAGTTTTCTCCTAGGAAATCAGTCGCTTGTAGGCCTGCCTATCACTGGCGGGCCCCTACAAACCGGTCGGTCCTCCTGAAAATGAATTTCGCCATTTCTGCTGGAGCATTTTGCAGCCAAAGTGGAATCACTTGGCGTCGCGGAAATGCGGCTGAAACAAATAGATAGAGCGGGATACCCGGTTCAATTTGAACGCATCCCGCTCCAGTCAGCACCTCGCGGTACGCCGCCGCAGATCGATGTTGCGGATTCCTAACAGTCATCGAAGCGAAAACCCCGGCAACCGCCGGGGTTTTCAGCACGCTAACTGCTAATAATGCCAATACCAGACCCAGACACGCCGGCGACGGCACCGGGTGCGCAGATAGCCATTTCGCCAGTAACGACGACAGACCCTTCTCCAAACGCGCCGCCTCCGCCGCCGCCTGCGGTGCCAATGCCGATGGCGGACCGGTTGCAGTTCTGCTTGAGTATCCTCATCCTCGAAGGCTTCCGTATCCAGCGCGTCCAGTTCATCGAGAATGCCGCCTCTGACGCCTGGGACACCAGCCACTGCGTTGATAGGCCGAACTGCGCTTGCAAGGGCTGCGGCCCCAGCAATGCCAAACATTCCTGTCAAAAATGATCGCCGATCCATGGAAACCTCCAATCTTCTAGCCAGCGACACAAGGTTCGCAACTGGAAGATAGCGCAGCGGATACAAAAGCAAAGTCAGTCCCTAGTAATGGTCTTTAAAGAACCTTAACGGGTCGGCTCCGCGAACATATGGCGGCGCTTCTGAATTCGAAGAGATGACTGCATTAATTGTCACCATGCCGCATTGCACAATCGCGCGGCGTGCGCAAAATGCGGCATGACCCGGAAATCCCTCGCCGTCCTGGTGATCGATGAAAACCACATCCGCGCTTCCATCATCGAGGCGGGGTTGCGGGAGGCCGGGCATGAGCAGGTCACGGTCGTTCACGACGTTGCCGGAATTGCACGGCGCATCGCCGAGATCGAACCGGACGTGATCGTCATCGATCTCGAAAACCCCAACCGCGACATGCTTGAAAACATGTTCCAGCTTTCGCGCGTGGTGAAGCGGCCGATCGCCATGTTCGTGGACCGGTCGGATCAGGCTTCGATCGAAGCTGCGGTCGAAGCGGGGGTCTCCGCCTATGTCGTCGACGGGCTGCGCCAGGAGCGCGTCAAGCCGATCCTCGACATGGCGATCAGCCGTTTCAACGCGTTCTCGCGCATGGCGCGCGAACTGGAAGAAGCCCGCAGTGAATTGGAGAACCGCAAGGTCATCGACCGCGCCAAGGGCATCTTGATGAGGTCGCGCAGCCTGTCGGAGGACGCGGCCTATGCGCTTCTGCGCAAGACCGCCATGAGCCAGAACCGCAAGATCCGCGAAATCGCGCAGAGCCTGGTGACGGCGGCAGGCCTTCTGGATCCCGGGGAGAGTTGAGCATGGCGGCCGAACACCAGATCAATGCCGGTTTCATACCGCTCTTCGACAGCGCCGTTCTTGTCGCGGCAAGCGAGATCGGCTTTGCCGCGCGCGAAGGCATCGACCTGACGCTCAGCCGCGAAACATCCTGGGCCAACATCCGCGACCGTATCGCGATCGGGCATTTCGACCTGGCGCATATGCTGGGGCCGATGCCGATCGCCTGCAATCTGGGGCTCACCCCGCTCGCCTCCGACACGATCGTGCCGTTCTCGCTTGGACTGGGCGGCAACTGCGTAACGGTTTCGAACGCGCTCTGGGCGGGTATGGCCGCGCACGGTGCCTTGCCGGACCTCGATCCGGCGCGAACGGGCAGGGCCTTGGGCGCGCTGATCCGTGAACGCGCGCATGCCGGTCGTGATCCGCTGCGCTTTGCGGTCGTGCATCCGCACTCGGGACACAATTACGAACTGCGTTACTGGCTCGCGGCCTGCGGCATCGATCCGTCGCGCGAAATAGAAATCGTCATCGTGCCGCCGCCCTTCATGGCCGACGCACTCGCCGCCGGCAGGATCGACGGCTACTGCGTCGGCGAACCCTGGAACAGCGTCTCGGTCGTCGCCGGCACCGGCCATATCGCGACAGTCAAGGCCACCATCTGGAAGACCAGCCCCGAGAAAGTCGTCGGCGTGCGCAAGGCCTGGGCCGAGAAACACCCGGGCGCCCTTTCGGCCCTGCTGCGTGCGCTTCATCATGCCGCGCGCTGGTGCCAGGATCCGGCAAACCGCGGCGAACTGGCCGCGCTGATGGCGCAGCCTTCCTTCCTCGACCTTTCGCCGGCGCTGCAGATGCCGCTCCTGACCGGACACCTTCCACTGGGCGGCGGCGCAGAACTGGCCGTCGAGGACTTCTTCCTTTCCTTCGACAAGGCGGCGAATTTTCCCTGGAAAAGCCATGCGCTGTGGTTTTACACGCAGATGGTGCGGTGGGGGCAGGTCAAGCACAGCGCTGCCCATATGGCGCTCGCGCGCGACACCTACCGGCCCGACCTCTATCGCGCAGCGCTGAAGCCGCTCGGCGTCGCCCTGCCGGGCGCCAATGCCAAGGTCGAGGGGGCGCTCACCGCTGCCACCCCGGTGGGCTCGGCCGGCGCCAGCCTCGTCCTTGGTCCGGATGGTTTTTTCGACGGCCGCATCTTCGATCCGGACAGGATCGACGACTATCTGGCCATCAGCGACTGGGCCATGCCGACAGGCTGAGCATTCCTTGCGCACTATCGTGCACTGCACAATTTTTGTGCGTTTGCACAACGAACGTGACTGCCGCGTGAGCATCGACAATCCGACGCCTCAACCTTCACGCCCGCACTCTAGGTTGGTTTCATTGCAGAATCTGCCGTTTCTTCAAGCTGGCACGGTTCCTGCTTGGTAACCCACAGGCCTTCGGGCCACCGAATACGGCGTCCAATGGCGGGCGCCACAGGCAAAGCTGCCGCTCAGGTTCAATACGCGATCCCGTTTGCACGGACGCGGCGACCTGGCCGGCGGCTTTTTTGTTTTGATCGAACACGCAATCGACGGCGCAGATCCCAAGCCGCGCCCAACCGGAGATAACGATGACGAAACGCATCAAAACCCAGCCGACCCTCAAGGGCGTAACGCGCCGCGATTTCCTGATGATGAGCGCGGCCACCGCGGCAACGCTGGCGGCGGCGCGCGCGCTGCTACCGTCCGGCGCCTATGCCGCGACCGCCACGCCGGAAGTGACAGGTGCCAAGCTCGGCTTTATCGCACTGACCGACGCAGCACCACTGATGATCGCCAAGGAGAAGGGCCTGTTCGAAAAATTCGGCATGCCCGATGTCGAGGTGCTCAAGCAGGCCTCCTGGGGCGCGACACGCGACAATCTGATGCTCGGCGGCGAAGCCAACGGCATCGACGGCGCCCATATCCTGACGCCGATGCCGTACCTGATGCACACCGGCAAGGTGACGCAGAACAATCAGCCGATGCCGATGGCGATCGTGGCGCGGCTCAACTACGACTGCCAGGCGATTTCCGTCGCGCAGGAATATGCCGGCACCGGCGTCGGCCTCGATGCCTCCAAGCTGAAGGACGCCTTCGCGGCCAAGAAGGCCGAAGGCAAGGAGGTGAAGGCCGCCATGACCTTCCCGGGCGGCACCCATGATCTCTGGTTGCGCTACTGGTTGGCCGCCGGCGGCATCGATCCCGACAAGGATGTCTCAACCATCGTTGTGCCGCCGCCGCAGATGGTCGCCAACATGAAGGTCGGCAACATGGACGTGTTCTGCGTCGGCGAGCCGTGGAACGAGCAGCTCGTCCATCAGGGCGTCGGCTTCACCGCCGCCACGACAGGCGAATTGTGGAAGGGTCATCCGGAAAAAGCGCTCGGCCTGCGCGCGGCCTTCATCGACAAGTACCCGATCGCCACCAAGGCGATCCTGATGGCCGTCATGGAAGCCCAGCAATGGTGCGAGGCCATGGAAAACAAGGACGAGATGGCCGCCATCATCGGCAAGCGGCAGTGGATGAACGTACCGACTGCCGACATCATCGGCCGCCTCAAGGGCGACATCAATTACGGCAATGACCGCGTAGCGAACGGCACCGACCTCTACATGAAGTTCTGGAAGGGCGGCGTGTCCTATCCGTTCAAGAGCCACGACAGCTGGTTCCTCGCCGAGAACATCCGCTGGGGCAAATTCGCGGCGACCACCGACATCAAGGCGCTGGTCGACCAGGTCAACCGCGAGGATCTGTGGCGCGAGGCGGCGAAGGATCTTGGCGTCGCTGCGGCCGATATCCCGGCGTCTTCATCGCGTGGCGTCGAGACCTTCTTCGACGGCAAGATATTCGATCCGGCCAACCCGTCCGCCTATCTCGACAGCCTCAAGATCAAGGCATCGGCCTGACGTCGACGGCAAGCGGCGCTGCTGGCGCCGCTTGTCACTCCAAGTGCTCAAGGAGTTTTGCGAAAATGTCTATCCAAGCCATCGAGGACAGCAAGGTGAAGGCGTTCCCCGCCCCGGCCAAGCCCGCAGAGGTCATAGCTTTCACCGCCAAGGTGAGGCGCCGCTTCGATCCCGCCGCGATCGCCGGCAAGCTGGCGAGCACCCTGGTGCCGCCGGCCGTCGTCATCATCGTCATGCTCGTTGTCTGGCAGATCGCCTGCTCGTCGCCCAATGCCAGCTTACCGCCACCTAGCCAGGTATGGAACGAGGCCTACGATCTGATCGCCCATCCGTTCTTCGACTATGGTCCGCAGGATATCGGACTGGCCTGGCGGGTGCTGATCTCGCTGCAGCGCGTTGCTATCGGCTTCGGCCTGGCTGCAATCGTCGGCGTCGCGCTCGGCGCCCTGGTCGGCCAGTCGATCTGGGCGATGCGCGGCCTCGACCCGGTGTTCCAGATATTGCGCACCGTGCCGCCGCTCGCCTGGCTGCCGCTGTCACTGGCCGCTTTCCGCGATTCCAGCCCATCAGCGATCTTCGTCATCTTCATCACCTCGATCTGGCCGGTGATCATCAACACCGCCGTCGGTGTCCGCAACATTCCAGAGGACTATCGCAACGTCTCCCGCATCCTCAGGCTCAACCAACTCGAGTTCTTCGTAAAGATCATGGTGCCGGCCGCAGCACCTTACATCTTCACCGGCCTGCGCATCGGCATCGGCCTGTCCTGGCTTGCCATCGTCGCCGCCGAAATGCTGACAGGCGGCGTCGGCATCGGCTTCTTCATCTGGGATGCCTGGAACTCGTCGCGACTGCCCGACATCATCGTCGCGCTCGCCTATATCGGCGTCACCGGCTTCTGCCTCGACCGTCTGGTTGCGGCGGTCGGCGCCTTCGTCACCCGCGGCGCAACGGCAAAGTGAGGAGAAGGCAATGACGGCCTATCTGAAACTCGACCATATCGACAAATCCTTCACTCGCGGCGGCCATGTCAGCGAGGTACTGAAGGACATCCGGCTGACCATCGACAAGGGCGAATTCGTCTCGATCATCGGCCATTCCGGTTGCGGCAAGTCGACCTTGCTCAACCTGATCGCCGGGCTGACGAAAGTGTCCGCCGGCGCCCTCCTGCTCGAAGACAAGGAGGTCGATAGCCCCGGTCCCGAACGCGCCGTGGTATTCCAGAACCACAGCCTGCTGCCGTGGCTGACGGTCTACGAAAACATCAATCTGGCGGTGTCGAAGGTCTTCGGCCGCACCAGGAGCCGGGCCGAGCGGCACGACTGGATCATGCGCAATCTCGATCTCGTGCAGATGGCGCACGCCAAGGACAAGCGCCCGGCCGAAATATCGGGCGGCATGAAGCAGCGCGTCGGCATCGCCCGCGCGCTGGCCATGGAGCCGAAAATCTTGCTGCTCGACGAGCCCTTCGGCGCGCTCGACGCGCTGACGCGCGCCCATCTGCAGGATGCGGTGATGGATATCCATTCGAGGCTTGGCTCGACGACGATCATGATCACCCACGATGTCGACGAGGCGGTGCTGTTGTCCGACCGCATTGTCATGATGACCAACGGCCCGGCGGCGACCATCGGCGAGGTGCTTCCCGTGCCGCTGGCCCGGCCGCGCCGGCGCATAGAGCTTTCCTCCGACCGGACCTACCTGCGCTGTCGCGAGGCAGTGCTGAAATTCCTCTACGAACGCCATCGCTTCGTCGAAGCCGCGGAGTAGCTTAATGACCGAAAAACTCGTCATCATCGGCAACGGCATGGCGCCTGGGCGGATGCTGGAGCACCTCTTGGAGCAGGCGCCGGGCCGCTACGTCGTCACCATCTTCAACGCCGAGCCGCGGGTCAATTACGACCGCATCATGCTGTCGCCGGTGCTGTCCGGCGAGAAGGCCTTCGAGGAAATCATCATCCACGGCGACGGCTGGTACATCGCCAATGGCATCACCCTCTACAAGGGCCACAAGATCGTCGCCATCGACCGGACGGCAAAGACTGTCACCTCCGACCACGGCGTCACCGAGCCTTATGACAAGCTCGTCATCGCCACCGGCTCGGTGCCGTTCATCATTCCAGTGCCAGGCCACGATCTGCCCGGAGTGCTGACCTATCGCGATCTCGACGACGTCCAGGCCATGCTGCTTGCTGCCCAGTCGCGGGCCAAGGCCGTGGTCATCGGCGGCGGCCTGCTCGGGCTGGAGGCGGCAGCGGGCTTGAACGCGCAAGGCATGGACGTCACCGTGCTGCATGTCATGCCGACGCTGATGGAGCGCCAGCTCGATCCGGCCGCCGGCTACCTGCTGCAGCGCGCGGTGGAAGAACGCGGCATCAAGGTCCTCACGAAGGCCAACACCCAGGCGATCGCGGGCAAGGGCAAGGTCGAGCAGGTGGAGCTCGCCGACGGCACCATCGTTCCGGCGACGCTCGTTGTCATGGCGGTGGGCATCAGGCCGAATGCGGCCCTGGCGAAAGAAGCGGGCATTGCCGTCAATCGCGGCATCGTCGTCGACGCCGGCATGCGCAGCAACGATCCCGATATCTACGCCCTCGGCGAGTGCGCCGAGGTCAACGGCCAGGTCTACGGGCTGGTCGCACCGCTCTACGAGATGGCGCGCGTCGCCGCCAGCCAGCTTGCCGGCAACAAGGCGGCAGCCTTCGTCCATATGGACACGCCGACCAAGCTCAAGGTCACCGGTATCGAGCTGTTTTCGCTCGGCGACTTCGCCGAGGGCGAGGACCGCCAGGAGATCGTGCTGCGCGATGCCGCCGCCGGCGTCTACAAGCGGTTGGTGCTCAGGGATGACCGCATCATCGGCACCGTGCTCTACGGCGAGACGGCGGACGGCGCCTGGTTCAACGACCTCAAGAAGAAGCAGACCGACATATCGCAAATGCGCGACACGCTTATCTTCGGCCAGTCCTACCAGGGAGGCGCCTCCCTGGACCCTATGGCGGCCGTTGCAGCCTTGCCGGATGATGCGGAAATCTGCGGCTGCAACGGCGTTTGCAAGGGAAAAATCACCGGCGCGATCACGGCCAAGGGCCTGAGCTCGCTGGACGACGTGCGCGCCCACACCAAGGCGTCCGCTTCCTGCGGCTCCTGCACCGGGTTGGTCGAGAAGCTGATGGTGCTGACCATCGGCGACAAATACAATCCAGCCGCCGTCCAGCCGATGTGCGGCTGCACCACGCTCGGCCATGACGAGGTGCGCCGGCTAATCAAGGCCAAAGGGCTGAAGACCATTCCCGCCGTTATGCAGGAGCTGGAATGGACAACCTCCTGCGGTTGCGCCAAATGCCGGCCGGCGCTCAACTACTATCTCGTCTGCGACTGGCCGGACGAGTATGCCGACGACTACCAGTCGCGCTTCATCAACGAGCGCGTCCACGCCAACATCCAGAAGGACGGCACCTATTCGGTGGTGCCGCGCATGTGGGGCGGCGTCACTAATGCCGCCGAACTGCGGGCCATTGCCGACGTGGTCGATAAGTTCGAGATCCCGATGGTCAAGGTCACCGGCGGCCAGCGCATCGACATGCTCGGCATTCGCAAGGAGGATCTGCCGGCGGTGTGGGCCGATCTTGGCCAGGCCGGCTTCGTCTCCGGCCAAGCCTATGCCAAGGGGCTGCGCACGGTAAAGACCTGCGTCGGTTCGGACTGGTGCCGCTTCGGCACGCAGGATTCGACGGGCCTCGGCATCCGCATCGAGAAGTTCATGTGGGGATCGTGGACCCCGGCCAAGGTCAAGATGGCGGTATCGGGCTGTCCCCGCAACTGCGCCGAGGCGACCTGCAAGGATGTCGGCGTGATCTGCGTCGATTCCGGCTACGAAATCCATTTCGCCGGTGCCGCCGGCCTCGACATCAAGGGCACCGAGGTGCTCGGCCTGGTCAAGACCGAGGACGAGGCGCTGGAGCATATCGTGGCGCTGACGCAGATGTACCGCGAGCAGGGCCGCTATCTCGAGCGCATCTACAAATGGGCCAAGCGCATCGGCAAGGAAGAGATCAAGCGCCAGATCATGGATGATGGCGAGAAGCGCAAGGCCTATTACGACCGCTTCATCTTCAGCCAGAAATTCGCCCAGGTCGATCCATGGTCGGAACGCGTCTCCGGCAAGGACAAGCACGAGTTTAGGCCGATGGCTTCGGTTGGGTTCGCAGAGGCGGCGGAGTGATCAAGATGAACTGGATCGCCATCGGCACCCTCTCCAACATCCCTCGCCGTGGCGCGCGCTGCGTCGCCACCCCCGAGGGGAAAATCGCGGTCTTCCGCACGGCGGACGACCAAGTCTTCGCCATTGATGACCATTGCCCGCACAAGGGCGGGCCACTCAGCCAGGGTATCGTGCATGGCGCGGCGGTGACCTGTCCCCTGCACAATTGGGTGATTTCGCTGGAAACCGGCAAGGCGCTTGGCGCCGACGAAGGCGCGGTGCGCACCATTCCGGTGCGGATCGAGGGCGATCGTCTGTTCATCGCGCTGGAAGCGCTGGCCAGCCGCGCGGCCTGAGCATGGAGATCGGCGAGGCGCGCGAGGTGAGGACCACCTGCCCCTATTGCGGGGTGGGCTGCGGCGTGCTGGCGAAGGTCGCCGCGGACGGTGAGGTAACCGTCCGCGGCGACCCTGACCATCCGGCGAATTTCGGCCGGCTCTGTTCCAAGGGCTCGGCACTGGCCGAGACGATCGGCCTCGACGGCAGGCTGCTCACTCCGGAGATCCACGGTCGCCGCACCGGCTGGGACGAAGCGCTCGACCTCGTCGCCTCGACCTTCTCGCGGACCATCGCCGAGCACGGACCCGACGCGGTCGCCTTCTACGTCTCGGGACAGTTGCTCACCGAGGACTATTACGTCGCCAACAAGCTGATGAAAGGCTTCATCGGCTCGGCCAATATCGACACCAATTCACGCCTGTGCATGGCCTCGTCGGTCGCCGGCCACCGCCGCGCCTTCGGCTCCGACACGGTACCGGGCAGCTATGAGGATCTGGAACTTGCCGACTTGATCGTGCTGGTCGGCTCCAATCTCGCCTGGTGCCACCCGGTGCTTTACCAGCGCATCGCCGCTGCCCGGGAAAAACGGCCCGACATGAAGGTGGTGCTGATCGACCCGCGCCGCACCATGACATCAGATATCGCCGACATGCATCTGGCGATCGCGCCCGACGGCGACGTCGCGCTGTTCACGGGCCTGCTCGCCCATCTTGGCGAACACGGCGTACTGGACAGCGCCTATATCGCAGCGCACACGAGGGGCTTTGACGACGCGATTGCCGTTGCTTCGATGCTCGACCTTGCCGGCATCGCCGCCGCCACGGGCCTCGGCGAGGACGAGCTTGGCCGTTTCTACAGCCTGTTTGCCGCGACGGCGAAGACGGTGACCGTTTACAGCCAGGGCGTGAACCAGTCGTCCTCGGGCACCGACAAGGTCAATGCCATCATCAACTGCCACCTCGCCACCGGCCGTGTCGGCAAGCCCGGCGCCGGTCCGTTCTCGGTGACCGGCCAGCCCAACGCCATGGGCGGCCGCGAGGTCGGCGGCATGGCCAACATGCTGGCTGCCCATATGGAGATCGAAAACCCCGGACATCGCGAGCGCGTGCAACGCTTCTGGAACGCGCCGACCGTTGCCCAGAAACCCGGCTTGAAGGCGGTCGAGATGTTTCAGGCGGTGGCCGACGGACGCATCAAGGCGCTGTGGATCATGGCGACAAACCCGGTCGATTCGATGCCGGATGCCAATGCCGTCGAAGCGGCCATCAAGGCCTGCCCGTTTGTCGTGGTGTCGGACGTAATGGCCAGGACCGACACAGTCCGCCACGCCCATGTCCGGCTGCCTGCCACCGCATGGGGCGAAAAGGATGGCACCGTCACCAATTCGGAGCGTCGTATCTCGCGCCAGCGCGCTTTCTTGCCAGCGCCCGGCGAGGCAAGGGCCGACTGGTGGATGATCGCGGAAGTGGCCAGGCGAATGGGTTTTGGCGAGGCGTTTTCGCATGCGTCGCCAGCGGAGATGTTCGCCGAGCACGCCGCGCTGTCGGCATTCGAGAATGATAGTGCGCGGGATTTCGACATCGGCGCCTATGCCGGGATAGATGCTGCGACTTATGCAGCGCTAGACCCGTTCCAGTGGCCAGCGCCGAGCCCAGGCACCCCCCTCTGGCCTGCCGGCCATCTCCCCCGCAAGGGGGGAGATCACCCTTCATTGCGGCCTTCGCAAATCGCCAACGTTGCAGAATGGGCGGCGAGCTCGACGCTGCCAATCTCCCCCCTTGCGGGGGAGATAGCCGGCAGGCCAGAGGGGGGTGCTCAAGCTGGACATAGCTCAGCCAGCACCCGCTTCTTCGCCAACGGCGGCTTCTACACGCCCGACCGCAAGGCGCGCTTCATCGCCGTCCGCCCAACGGCGCAAAACCGCATCAGCCCCGACTTCCCGCTGCTCCTCAACACCGGGCGGGTTCGCGACCACTGGCACACCATGACGCGGACCGGCAAGAGCCCGCGGCTGTCCCAGCACATGGCGGAGCCCTTCGTCGAAATCCACCCGGCGGATGCGCAGCATTTCGGCATCGGCGACGCCGACATCGTGCGTGTCTCGACCGCGCATGGGGAGGTGCTGGTCCGCGCGTTGCTGACGGCACGGCAGCGGTCGGGCTCAATCTTCGTGCCGATGCACTGGACCGACCAGTTCTCAGCGCGCGCTCGCGTCGATGCGCTGGTGGCGCCCGTCACCGATACGATTTCGGGCCAGCCGGCCTCTAAGAACGTTGCGGCCCGCGTGGAACGCTTCGCTGCCGTCGCTTTCGGCTTCGCGGTGCTTGCCGAACGGCCCGCGTCGGTCGATGCCGACTATTGGAGCCTCGCCCGCTGCGCCGCCGGCTGGCGCCTCGAGCTTGCGTTGAAGGCTGGCCGGGACTGGCCGGTTCTTGCGGCTTCGCTTCTCGGGGCGGACGCGATAGGCGAGACGCTCGCCTATCATGACGTTGCCGGCGGGCACTATCGCTTCGCCCGCTTCGCCGGCAGCAGGCTGGCTGGCGCGCTCTATCTGGCGCCAAAGCCGGTCGCCGTGTCGCGCAGTTGGGCGGTGGAGCAGTTGAGTGCGGACCATGCTGATCGGCGCGGGCGGCTCGTGGCCGGGCGGCCGGGTGGCAATCGCGTCGACCGTGGCGCCATCGTCTGCTCCTGTTTCGGGGTCGGCGCCAATCAGATCGCGGAAGCGGTGCGTGGCGGTTGCGTAAGCGTCGAAGCGATCGGCGCTACCCTGCATGCCGGCACCAATTGCGGCTCCTGCCGCGCCGAGATCAGGACGATTATCGATGGACGAAATCTTCAAGCGGCGGAGTGAATGCGCGGTCGCTGTTGAATTTCACGTGGCCGGAACGGTTCTGCCGCAAAGGCCGTCCCACCAAGCTGTCACCGCGCTGCTTTGACGCTTACCAGCAATTTACAACCGTGAGCTACCAAGGTCCCTGTTCGATTCGCCAAGGACAGGGAACGGTGGGACAGGGAACAGCATGAGCAAGACTCTCACTTCATTCGCACTGGTCGCCGTGCTGACGGGTTTGCTGATGGCGCTTAGCCTGGCGGTGGCCAGGCATGGCTATCCCTATGGCGCGATCGGCGCCAAGCGCCTGGACGGCATTGCCGATGCCGGGACGTTCATCCCGCTTGCGTCAGTCTATTTCTTCAGCGCGCTGCTGATGATGGTCTTGCCGATCAGAGCTGCCGGCATCGTCCTGACACATGCCGCCGATGCCATCTTTTGGGCGATGATCGTATTGTTCGCGACTATCATTGGCTGCCTCGCCGCCAGATGGGCTTCCGGTCAGGGCGGCATTTTGCCAGCACTGCTGAACTGGCGCTTCCTGTTTGTCGCAGCCGTCGTCGGATGCCATCTCTTCATGAACGAGCTGCGCCGCAACATCCTGCTGAGAAGCCTGTTCTTCGTCGTCTTCGCCGCAGCGACGCTGGCCTGCCTATTCTGGTCGTTCACCATCTAAGAAGTTCGCACAGGCGCTGGGTCTGGCGGCTCAGTTCTTGTCGACCGGCTTCGAACGCATGCGCGAAACAGTCTCGCGTTCGGCCCGCTTCGAACGCTTCGGCGGCAGGCCGCGGTCGATCAGGTCCATGTCTTCCAGCACCATGTCGCCCATGCGCTTGAAGGCGACGTCGAGCGCGCCGGCCCGATGGGCGGAGCGCAGGAAGCCGGGCAGCGAGCGCACGGGATGGTCCTGCGCCAGCGGTTCTTCCGGAAACACGTCGCTGGCGGCGACGATGTGGCCGCTGCGAACGGCGCCCATCAATGCCGGAAAATCGACCACGCCGGCACGGCTGAGCAGGATGAAGGCGGCTCCCTTGCGCATTCTGGCAAAGGCCTCAGCGCCGAGAAAACCCTGGTTTTCGCTGGTCACCGAAGCGACGACGAAGATGAAGTCGCTGTTCGACAGAACCGCATCGAGCGAGGCCGGCTCGACGCCGTTCTCGATAAGGATCGACGGCGGCAGCCATGGATCGAAGACCTTGGTCCGCGTGCGAAAGCCAGACAGCAGCCGGTTGAGCGCGCGGCCGAGATCGCCGAAGCCGATGATGCCGACATCCGCGCCGGAGAGAAGCCGCGCTGTCCGGTTACCGTCGCCGCCCCACAGCTCCTTGCCCTGCCGGAAGGCGAGATCGGCGTCGACGATGTCGCGGGCGAGGTTGAGCGCCATGGCAAGGCCGAGCTCTGCCACCGGCTCGGCAAAAACCAGACCCGTGGTGACGACATGGATGCCGCGCGAAAACAGCGTCTCATACGGCATATTGTTGATGAGATTGCTCTCGACATTGAAGATGCAGCGCAGCGCCGTCATCCTTTCCAGCGTCTCCGGCGCGATGGGCGGCTGACCGACGATGTAGCGCACCTCGGCGAGCATGTCGGCTGGGAGGGTCGCGACGTCTTCGGGCGTCGTTTCGACGATGCGGTATCTGGCGCGGAATCTCGCCAGTGCCTCGGGCGTGAAAATCAGGTCGAGCGTGCGCGGTTCGGGCGCGCTGATCACCAGCGGCAAGGCGCTGTTGGACATGACTATTCCTCCCGGCGCGATCCGCGTCGCACCTTTCAAGAATCATGTTTTGCCACCTCGACACCTAGCACATACCCGTCGAGGAGGAGAACTTTGCCGCCGGCGGCCTTGCGGTGAGGCGGCCGGTGGTCCAGATAGACGGCAATCGAAGGACGACAAGGAAGACAGCGACATGATCCCGTTTCGAAAGAACCTCATCGATGGCGAGTGGGTGGGCGATGCCGGCTCCCGCAACATAAACCCGTCCAACCTCGATGACGTGGTCGGCGAATATGCGTCGGGGGGCGCCGAGCAGGCCCGGCAGGCCATCGCGGCGGCGAAAGCAGCGTTTCCGGCGTGGTCCCGGTCGGGCCCGCTGGCGCGCCATGCGGTGCTGAAGAAGGCATCGGACGAAATCATCGCGCGGAAAGAGGAAATCGGCCGGTCATTGGCACGCGAGGAAGGCAAGACGCTGGTCGAGGGCATTGGCGAGACCGTGCGGGCCGCCCAGATTTTCGACTTCTTTGCCGGCGAGACGCTGCGCCTGTCGGGCGAGCTGGTTCCGAGCGTGCGGCCCGGCGTCGGTGTCGAGATCACGCGGGAGGCGGTCGGCGTCGTCGGCATCATCACGCCGTGGAACTTCCCGATCGCCATCCCGGCCTGGAAGATCGCCCCGGCCCTGGCCTACGGCAACACCATTGTCTTCAAGCCGGCCGACCTGGTTCCGGAGAGCGCCTGGACGATTGTCGACATCCTGCACCGCGCCGGCCTGCCGAAGGGCGTGCTCAATCTCGTGATGGGCAAGGGTTCGGTGGTCGGCCAGGCAATGCTCGATAGCCCTGACCTCGACGCCATCACGTTCACCGGCTCGGTCGGCACCGGCAAGCGCGTGGCTGCGGCGAGCGTCGAGCACATGCGCAAATTCCAGCTCGAAATGGGCGGCAAGAACCCGCTTGTCGTGCTCGACGATGCCGACCTCGGCACAGCCGTCGATTGCGCGATCAACGGCGCATACTTCTCGACCGGCCAGCGCTGCACGGCGTCGTCCCGACTGGTCGTGACGGACGGCATCCATGACCGCTTCGTCGACGCAATGAAAGACCGCCTGGGCAAGCTGGTTGTCGGCGACGCCCTCGATGCGAAAACCCAGATCGGACCCGTCGTCGACCAGAGCCAGCTGAAGCAGGACGAGGACTATATCGCCATCGGCCGCAAGGAAGGCGCCGATCTGGCCTTCGGCGGTGAACGGCTCGATCGCGAAACGTCCGGCTTCTACCTGCAACCCGCGCTGTTCGTCGAAGCCACTAACGCCATGCGCATTTCACGCGAGGAGATTTTCGGGCCCGTCGCCAGCGTGATCCGCGTCAAGGACTATGACGAGGCGCTTGCGGTGGCCAACGACACGCCTTTCGGCCTGACGTCGGGCATCTGCACGTCGAGCCTCAAGCACGCCACGCACTTCAAGCGCAATTCGGAAGCCGGTATGGTGATGGTCAATCTGCCGACGGCGGGCGTCGACTTCCATGTGCCTTTCGGCGGACGCAAGGGATCGAGCTACGGCCCGCGCGAGCAGGGTCGCTATGCGGCGGAGTTCTACACTACGGTGAAGACAGCCTACACGTTCGCCGGCTAATCAGGGTCCATAGCGCAGACGAACCGGGGCGGGCGAGCAACCGATGATACTTCGGAATGCGAACCTGACCTGGTTCAGCCCGCCGCGGTGCTGGCCGTCCTTTCGCAATCCTTGAGAGGAGAGTACAGAAACGACGCGTCAGCAAGGTACCTGCGTTTTATGCCGTCGAACGCTCCGCTCATCCTTTTCTACACATCCTTCTTCGGCAGGCCCGTCGACATCGCGGCCGTACCGCGTTGTGCGCTGCCGGTGCGGTGGACGCTCGATCGCAGACGCATCGCCGAGGCGACGGCGGTCGTCTTCCACATTCCGGATTTTCGCGAGATTGGCGACGCCCGCAAATATCCAGGTCAGCACTGGGTCGCTTGGTCGATGGAGAGCAGGCAGAACTGCCCTTGCATGACCAACCCTCGGTTCATGAAGCACTTTGACATCACCATGACCTATGAAGCCGCGGCCGATGTCTGGACGCCCTATCTTCCAAAGGCGGGTTGGTGGAAAGCCGTGCAAGCGAGCTCGATTCCATCGAAAACGGAACGTGCTCCGGTTGTGCATTTTCAATCCTCGACGATCGACCGCAGCGGCCGAGCTGCATTCACGGCAGAGCTTGCTTGCCATATCGAGATTGATTCCTATGGCCGGCATCGTCCCAATCGGCCGATCCAGGGGGCTGATCTTGGCCGGCAAACGAAGATCGAAACCATTGCGCGATATCGATTCTGCCTTGCTTTGGAGAATTCGATCTCGCCGGACTATGTGACCGAGAAGGTCTTCGATCCGCTGTTTGCCGGCACTGTGCCGATCTACCTTGGCGCGCCGAACATCGACGAATTCGTTCCAGCCAATTCCTATATCGATGCGACGGCCTTCGGCAGTCCTGCCGGCCTCGCATCCTACCTGCGTCATCTGGTCGAAACGCCGCAAGCCTATGAAGCCTATTTTGCCTGGCGCTCAAAGCCGCTGCCCGAGCCTCTCGCCAAGCGACTGCAAGAACTCGAGACGTCCCGAAAGTGTCGCTTGGTGACGCTCGTGCATCAACGCATGCAGGAACGCCACTGTCCACCATCGGAGCGTCCCTCGCTTCCGTTTGGCCGCGTTTCCCTACTGCGGACTTGGCTGCATCGCTGGCGGAAAAATCGTGACCCGAGGTAACAATTTCGGGAATGCGGCGGCAGGGCGAACATCTTCGTGCCCGATATTGCAACGGCGCCGGAGCCTGGGCTAATCCTTGCAGATGGGCAAGTTTCGTCGGCGAAAGCTCTTGCAAAAGGCGGCTCATTCCGCCGCCTTGCCCTTTCTCCGTGTTCCTCCGCTTTTATGGTCCAAGGGAATCGGGTCCTTCTGCGATTTCGCCGGTCCACGCTGGTATCGATACGCACCGACCGAATCGGCACAGACGGAGGCATTCTTCCGCAAGCACTATAGCGGCGCGCATGGCCTGGTCTGGCTGCGTCTGAGCACTCGGGCCAGGGAATCGCGTGTCTGCGATCTCGACACTTTCGTCGAAGTGGCCCTGCCGACCATCAAGGCGCCGTTCGCGCTGGTGACGACGGATGGCGATGCGTCGGTGCCGTCAAATCTCGCGAAGGATACCGCCGAGCGGCTTCTCGCCAACCCTTTCCTGGTGTCCTGGTACACCCAGAACTGCGACGGCGATCACCCCAAGCTCAAACCTTTCCCGATCGGGCTCGATCTTCACACGATGCGCAGCTTCAGCACGCCCGGACAGCTTGCGAGGCTCCTCGAAACCATTCGCCGTCGGCAGGACGCGCCGGAGCGCCGCCCGCTCAGAATATTCTGTGATCTCAACTTGAGCAGGGGACCCACGGGGCGACGGGACCTGGTCGATGCCCTGAAGGGATGCCCGCATGTCGATTTTCTTGACAAGCGGCTATCGCAACGCTCGATCTGGGAGCGCTATGCACAGTACCCGCTGGTCCTTTCGACGGCTGGAAGCGGCCTCGACTGCCACAGGACGTGGGAACTGCTGTATCTGGGCTGCATCGTCGTGACAAAGACGTCGCCGCTCGATCCTCTCTATGAAGGGTTCCCCGTCATCATAGTCGATGATTGGCAACAGGTCCGGGATCCCGAAATGATGGAGCGATGGGTCGGCCAGGTCGCGCATCTGACAGACCGCGATTACCTCTGGCAACGGTTGCGGCCGCAAGCCTATCTGGAACCCATCCGGCAAGAGCTCGAGCAGCGCCGGTCAGTTCCGATCACCACGGAACATGGAGTATCTCGAGCTTGGGAAGACCGACGGGTCTGATGCCCAGATCGTTGGCGAGGGCGCCAAAGCCTTCGGTTTCGATCAGATCGCGGTAGGGAATTTCCGGGAACCGAAGACCGCCGCGATGCAATGCGGCGTCGACAAGAAGCATGGTTCCACCGACCCCATCGAGACCAATGCTTTCGAGATGGCGAACGTCGCTGAGGTGAAGGCGGCCTATGAAATAGGCAGGCGGCTGGTAAAGGCCGCCACGCATTTCACGATAGTAGCGATAATTCCTTTCGGGCTGAGTGGTGACGAAGCTGTTGAGGTCGAAGCTGTCGCCGCCGGCGATCTTCACGCAGTTGGGAACCGCGATGCGATGCCCGCTTCCAATCAGCCGGTTCAAGACATCGCTTGGAAATCGCCACACATCGATGTCGATCCACAGCGCCCAGGCATCGTCGGCATCCAACCCATAATCGATCAGGTGGTTGCGCACCTTGGCAATGGCGCCCCGTCTCTCGCGCTGCCGTCTCGGTTTCGTTCGCTTCGCCCGGTCGAGGCGCGTGCCCAGATGCTTTTGCAGCATGACGACCCCACGATAGACGCCGGCAAGCGGCGCCGCTGCCGCCTGCAGTCGTTCCCAGCTCCCGTCCGAACTGTCGCCCTCGCAGAAGACCAGCTTGATCCTTTCCTTGGGGTAGTCGAGCACCTGCAACGCATCGAGGAACGGCTGGATATGGTCGGCCGCATCGCGCAGCGGCACCAGAATGGCGACATTCGAGCCCGACGGCGGCGCTGCCGAAAGCGCCGCCTGGCTGACGCTCGCTTTCGCCGCAGTCTCGTCGAGATGAGCGCCGCGTGTCAGATGGTGCCAGAACCGGTAGGCGTGACTGCGGATCGTGTCCCGCCACCGCGCTGCAGGTCGCGGCGTCCACCATGTGCCGGCCCAATGATGGATCGACAGCGTCTGCGCTCCGTTGCCAACTGGCATGTCCGTGCGCCCGGCCGAGTCCATAGGCGCAAATAAGGTCGAAGCGTGTATGGCGAAAGCCGCCTGGTCGCCATAGCCGAGCTGCGCCGAGGTCAGCACACAGGGGCCGGTCGCGTCGAGCGCTTCCTTGGCATGGACCAGCCCCGGCAACAGGGACAGGACCTCCAGCCAGAAGGGATGCCGGGGCGGGCTCGCCATCGTGCCGTTGAACAGCAAATAGGGCAGTCCGCGAAACTTTGCCTGGACGAGCGCGTGCGTATCCGGCTCCTTGCAGAGCACGACCCGGTCCTCGCTCATGATCGCATCGAAAGGGGCGACGCATTCGCAGTCGATGTCGGCGTAGACCCCGCCAAAATGATAGAGCAGCAGGTAGCGTGCCGCATCGGCGCGCATCACACCGTTCGAATAGCTGCAAAAGATCGACAGGAAATCCGGATAATGCTCGGCGACGAACTCGAGCAGCATCCGGTCGCTCCAGAACATCGTCGTCCAGCCGGGATGGTGCCGTTTCCAGCTCTCGACATAGCCCTGAAAGCGGGCAGGGACGCTGTCGGTCTTCCACGTCTGGTGCAGGATGGTGGGGATCATCGGCAGCTCATCGACCGGTGTTTGGAAAAAGCGTGGATATCATGCGCCGGCATCGTCCAGCCCAAAGCCGCTGCGGACAGCATTGCGGATGGCTTCAGGACCGAACCTGGACCATACGGCCGCATGCGCCCGGACACGCTGGCTCGCCATGCGCGTGCGGTACAGACAAAGCTCGATGGCCATGTCGGCAAGCCGCTCATCCGAATCCGATAGAAGCACCTCTTCATTTTCGACCAGGTCCAGGCCCTCGACCGCCAGCGGCGTCGCAACCACCGGAATGCCCCAGGCCATCGCTTCCAGAACCTTGATGCGCGTGCCGCCGCCCGCCGAAAGCGGGATGATGCTGAGATGCGCGCGCGACAGCAGCGGCCGCATATCGTCCGGATTTCCTACGAGGTCCACGCCTTGCAGTCCGGTTAGCGCTTTCACGGCCGGCTTTGGATATCGGCCGGCAAGAACCAGTCTCGCGGTCGGCAATCGTTGCCGGATGCGGGGCAGGATGGTGCCGGCCAGTCGTTCGGCGGCGTCGATGTTTGGCTCGTATCCGAGATGGCCGACAAACAGGATAGCCGGAAAGCCGTCGGACGTCCCAGCCTCCGCCGGCAGGTCGACGGGAATGTCTTCGAAACGGGGGATGCCGTTCGGCACGATATCGATCGGCGCCTTGTGCGGGCAAAGTGCGGCCAGCCTTTCGTAATCCTGCCTTGAGCAGACCCAGGCCCTGTCGACGATGGCGAGCGCCTTTCTTTCGAGGCGCCTGACGCCAAGGGCGGCGGCGATGGCCGGCGTCGATCTTGTGTCGTCGGCGCGATGCAACTGTCCCGCCAGGTCGGACTCGACATTGTGCATATCGAGGATGAGCTGTCCGGCCAAGGACCGCAAGGGCCGCAGCAGTTTGAACAGCGCAATGCCCTCGACCACGATGCTGTCCGGGGCAAATTCGCGGACAATCGCCGCGAGACGCGTCAGCGCGGTGCGTGGAATTCGTTTCTCGGCACGTATCCTCCACCAGCCGATCGAGGCCGTACGGGCTTCCCCCTCGATCGTCAAAGAAGCCGTTTGAATGCGGGGATCGGCCGGTTTCGATGGATCGGCCTGCGGCCGGATCGAGACAAGGCAGACCGGCCCGAATTCCGCCGCGACCATGGCGTTGCGATGGTTCCTGAGATCGGCGCCCGAGGCAGGAGGGAAGGCCGGATCGTAGGACAGCACCAGCGTGCGCCGCTCCTTGCCGTGGTTGGGGGTGGTAGCCCTTGCATCCGGCCTGTGCTTTTCAGTCATTGCTCCGACGTGGATCCGGGCGCTGTACTGCAAGGCCTTCCAGCTCCGGCCCGATGCTTGATGGGCGCGAACGGCCCGCATCATGCCTGCCGCGTCGGTGTATCTTTTGTGCTTGATGAGCTGTCGTGAAATCCGCTGCGCGATCCAGGACTTTCGCCATTGAACGGCCTCCCTCTCGACGCCTAAGTCAGTCAGCCTGTCCAGTTCGAGCGCAATGGCAAGAAATGTCCTGCGCGGCGCAAGGATGAAGCGCTGCGCCATTCGTGCCTCGTCGTGATGATAGAGCAGCACCGGAGCCGAGACGATTGCCGCCTCGAAGCGCGCGAGCAGGGCCGCCCAGTAGCACGTGTCTTCATCGAGACCGATCGCTTCCGGAAAGCGGATGGTGGCCGTGGCTGATGTCGCGACCAGCGCGCTTCCCATGGCGATCGGCCAGAGTTCGTTGAGAAGGTATCGCCTGGTGTTTTGGGCTCTGTCGCTGGTGTATCCGTGCGGGGTCTTGAGCTTGTCCGGCCGCCCGTTCGTGCGACGGATGCTGGCCCCGATCGACAGGCCCGCCTCGGGATTGCACAGGAGGGCATCATGTAAAAGCGACAGGCCTCCCTCTATCAACTCGTCATCCGCATCGAGGAAGAATATGGATTTGCCGCTGGCCCGCGCAATTCCGACGTTGCGCGCGGCGCCGGCGCTGCCGAGGCGGACGCTGACGACCTCCAGCGGCAATCCGTACCGCTGCGCGCTTGCGATCGCGGCAGACGTGGTCTGATCGTCGGAACCGTCATCGACCAGAAGGATCTCGCCGATCCGATCTCTGTCGGGCATCAGGCTGCGCAGCGTGGCATCGATCGTCGCGGCAGCATTCCTTGCCGGGATGACGACCGTGACGTCCAATCGCGTTTCCCCTGATTTACTCACTGCCGCTCGAAAAAGCCTCGGTTTCGCAAACGATCGTAATAATGCTTCAGCGGCGAGACCGGGCGCAGCGAAAGATTGGCGAGGTTCTCGACCAACTGGGGTTCGAGATCGAACGGCGACTGGTTCTCCAACCAGCTGTAGGAGGAACCGTCCTTCAGCACCGAGGGACTGCCCACCACGTAACCGCCAAGCCCCTTGACGTGGCCAACCCGGCGCATGCCGAAATGCAGGCTGGATGACACCATCGGTTCACGTGTCCTCAGATAGACATGGAAGCCATTCGGGGACCTTGCCACCGGTGTACGGTTTGCAATTTCACCATGGAGGCTGAACCAGCCCCGATATGCGGCGGCGCTGTCGAAATCCAGGATCAGCAGGTTGGAAAATCCTCCCAATATGCCGACATTTCCGGCGAAGTCGTGAAACCAGCGCTCGATGTCTTCGCCGGTCGGTGGCTTTTGCGACAGCTGGAACGCAATGGAACAGAAGGCGAGTTCCTTCAGGTCCTTGCGGCAGGTTTGCAAGTGCAGCGGATCATATCCCATGGCCTCGAGGTCGAGATGCTTGCCGCCGGCACGAAGCGGCAGGCATATGTAACCTCGCGCCAGCAGCCGGACCGCATAGTCGGTCTTTATTTTAGGCAACATCCAGAAATGGTCCGCCCCGTGCTATTTCACGTCAATCTTTTTTAGCCGAATAGCACTTTCGTCAAGCGCTGGATGCGGCGCGGCGGCCGTGTATGTGGCAAGTCGCGTCGATCTTTGATCAGGTCGCTGTGGTTTCCGGGTCGACAGTCCCGTCATTCGACACAGGCAGCCTCGCGAGGGCTCGCCGGCTGCGCCAACCAGCCGCCGCTGAACCCCGCCCTGTGCAGGCCATGACGGATATGCTGATTTGACCGCATCAGGTTCCAGATCAGGCGCGAGCGATGGTTCTCGATCATCAGCACGACGATACCCTGGTCTAGTCCGTAGTGCGCGTCCGATATCCAGCCGCTCGGCCCGAACTTTCGCCGGTTCGCCAGCGTCGGATTGAAGCCGCTCGGCATCCTGAAGCTTTCGATCACCTCGGGGTGGCGTTCTCTGAGATGGCGCAGCGCCGGCAGGCAGATTTCCGGCGCGAAGGGCAGCGATGCGAGATATGACCACGGCGCTATCGTTCCGTCGTCGGGGCCGAACGGCGCGCCGCGCGCTGCATAGCCGGAAAATTTGCGCGGCCGCCGCTCGATCCGCGCCCGGAAATTGCCCGGTCCGTCACCCGCCGAAAGACCCCAAAGTTCTTCGCTGTAGCCGTCGTAGCCGGACGGGTTGTGCCGTGCATAGTCCCGGTGAAGGAAAGTCGAGCGGCGGCTGTTTTCGAAATAGTCCGAGTTCTTCTCCCGCATGAACGCATCGCGGATGCCGTCGAAGTCGATCCAGGCATGCGAGAACTGGTGCATGAACAGCGGGCCGCCATAGAGCACGTCGTAACCGTAGATATTCTCCCACCGATATGTCGCCGTCCAGCCCGCATAGCTTTCGTCCGAGGCCGGCTTGTCCGGGGCTGCCATTGCCAGAACGTAGAGCAGCATCGCTTCGTTGTAGCCTTCCCAGCCATAACGCAGAAAGCCGCTCTTCGGCTTCCAGCCCTGTCGCAAGGTCTGACTGCTGCCTTGCGCCCATCGCCAGTCGACGCGCCGGTAGAGCATCTCCGCCAGGTCGCGGATTTCAGGTTCATCGTCATTGTCGCCGGTGAAATAGGCGCCGGCCACGAGCACGCCGGCCATCAAAAGCGCCGTGTCGACCATCGACAATTCGCATCGCCAGGCGCGCCGGCCGCTCTGCATATCGAGGAAGTGGTAGTAGAACCCCTTGTGGCCGGTGGCGTCGGCGCCATTGCCTTGCCGGCTGTTCCAGAAGAAGCGCAGTGCGGCAAGCGTCAGCTTCACGGCTGCGTCTCGTGTCACCCAGCCGCGCTCGACTCCGACCGGATAGCAGGACAGGGCGAAGCCGACGGCAGCGATGCTTGCCGGCCAATTTGGTCGCGACGTGTCGGCGACCAGTCCGTTCTCGGGATTCACGGTTTCCAGGAAATAGCCGAAGGCCGCGCGCTGGAAGCGATCGAGCAGGTCTTCGTCGGACAATGGTGGTTCGACCCTGAGCAAACGAAGTGAACTCCAGTCCGGCGACGCTAGCTGTGAGTTTCCAGAAGGTTGTCCATTCGGGCCCGACCGAGGAGACTGGAGTTACCACACTTCAGATTCGTCGGAGGACCCGAATGGACAACCTTCTGGAAACTCACAGCTAGAGCGGTTCATCGTTTCACGGAAACGCAGAGCCGCTCTATCCCCCTGTTTTGACGCAATTCCGGACGGAAAACCGTTTCACACTTTTCCTGGAATTGCTCTAGATCGCGCCTGACTTGCTTCAATAGGTCGCCCGGCCGCCGGAAACGTCGAAAACGGCGGCCGTCGTGAAGGAGCATTCCTCGGAAGCGATCCATGAGATCAGTGCCGCCACTTCCTCGACCTCGCCAAACCGCGCCATCGGTATTTTCGACAGCATGAAATCGATGTGCTCCTGGCTCATCTGCTGGAAGATCGCGGTGCGCACGGCTGCCGGCGTGACGCAGTTCACCGTCACCTTGGTCTTGGCCAGCTCCTTGCCCAGCGACTTGGTCATGCCGATCACCGCCGCCTTGGACGTGCTGTAGGCCGACGCGTTGGGATTTCCCTCCTTGCCGGCAATCGAGGCGATGTTGACGATCCTGCCGTAATTGCGCTCGATCATGTGCGGAACCAGCGCCTTGTTGCAATAGAAGACGCCGTTGATGTTGATGTCGACGACCCGGCGCCAATCCTCCACCGAATAATCCCACGTCGTCATGTTCGGTCCGGTGATGGCCGCACTGGTGACCAGGATATCGACCACGCCAAGCGCTTCGATCGTGCTGAGGGCGGCGTGTTCGACCGCTGCCGCATCAGCGACGTCGACGGTCACGCCGTGCAGGCTGGCAATGACGGCCTTGGCCTCTTCGATCTGGGCGGAGTCGCGATCCCAGACGCAAACGCGCCCGCCCTCTTCGACAATCCTTTGCGCGACGGCCAGGCCGATGCCTGAGGCGCCACCGGTGATCACGGCCGACCGTCCGGCAAACCGTCCCGCAAAACTCATTGGCATATGGTCTTCCCTTGTTGCCCATTCCGACGGGCGCTGGGCGGCGTCGTCGGCGGCGAATGTGAAGTCAACGGCCGACAAGTTCAAGTCGAGATCTGGGGTCGCCGCACGGGTTCTGGTGGGCCAGGAGCAGGCGATTGAAGACGTGGCCTTCTGGCGGCGATTTCTCTGCCCGATGCTGGAAAACTGCAAAAACTGCTCGGCGGTGATGCCCAGGCGCTCGGCGATGTTCGCGGTCGGGTGGCCGGCAGCTGGACGAGTTCCTATTCCCGCAGCGGCGTCCGTACAGGTGTTTTTGCCTCATTTGGGTGACAGGCTACGGCGAATGGGTTATATTGCACTGCACAACGAGAGCGCCCGCACGTGGCGCGGCGGCGAATCGGCATTGAACTGGATGGACGGGAATCCGCTACCGAGATGAAGATTCCGAAATCTCTGTTGGTCGACCCGGAGAAGAACACGGTCTACGGCGCATTCGCCGTTGCCATTTCCATCTGGGCGTTCTCCTACTCCTCCGTTTTCGGTCAAATCCTGATCCTGGCCTATTATGCGGTCTGGCTCCCCCTCATCCTGGTGGACTACCGGCGGCTGTTGCGGCATGTTTCCAGCGTCGGGCTTCCGCTGGCGTTTGCAATCTACATCTGCCTCTCTGTGTTCTGGTCGGATGCTCCCGGCATCACGTTGAGGACGGCGATCCAATATTGCTCTCATATTGCCTGCGCCTACATTGCAGCGCGCACCGTCAGTGTCCGGACGTTGACAATAGGCTCACTGGTCGGGATTTTTTTCGTCCTGCTCTATTCGCTCAAGGTCGGGGCTTATTCCTATGATATTCTCGACGGGACGTACAATTTCGTCGGCGCATTCAGCTCCAAAAACCAGATCGGCTTTGTCGCATCGCTCGGCATCTATTTTTGCATTGTCTTCCTGGCCTTTCTCAGACGCGGCCGGATAAGCCTTTTCCTCACGGCGCCGGTCGTCGTTCTGTCGGCCTATATGCTGTTCGTTGCGCATTCCGCCACTTCGACGGCTTCGATACCGGCAGTTCTCGCTCTGGTGGCTCTGCTTGCCATGACCAAGAAGCTTTCGCTCCGCTATCGACGGGTGATTTTCCTTGTTGGCGCAGGCGGGCTGGTCGTGGTTACCGTGGTTGCCTTTGCCGGACTTCTGGATTTCGTCCTTGGCGCCTTCGGAAAGGATTCCACGCTCACCGGGCGGACCTATCTCTGGGATCAGGGCTGGAACGCGGCGCAGCAAGCGCCGATCCTCGGCGTCGGCTACGCGGCCTATTGGGTGCAGGGTTTCGCCGAGGCCGAGCGGCTTTGGAACGAATTCTACATCACGACCCGAGCCGGCTTCCACTTCCACAACACCTACATAGAAGCCCTCGTCGAGCTTGGTTATGTCGGGGCGACGCTGATTTCGCTGATCATCCTGCGCACGCTGTGGGGCCATATATCGGCATTGGTGTTCAGGACATGGCAAGCCGAGTCCGTGATTCTCGCCGGCGTGATGGTGCTTCTGTTCATCCGGTCCTTCGTCGAGATCGATACCTTCAATCCCTACATCATGGGCTCCTTCCTCCTGTATTACAGCTACTTCAAGCTGGCGAAGGTGCCTGTCGCCCGTCCCCGGTGGACCGCGGTCAGCGATTTCGAGGAAGCGAAAACCGCAAGGGGCTAAACAAACAAAAAATGAATGTGACCTTGGGGGCAATTTCACGAACTATTCGGGCACGATTTCCTGCGACCAGGCTTGGTGAGGGCACTTTGAGTGGCCCACTGACCCGGCTCCAATTGCGCTATGATCCCCGACTTCGACGCCAAGGCGGTCTATGATCTTCTCCGCCACACGAAGACGCCGCCCGCCCGCGCTAAGGCCGAACGATCGTCTCGCAGGCAGCTTCTGAAGCGGTGGCGAGAGGCCGTTGCTCCTTCACTCTCGCCCGAGCTGGGCCTGCTGCCTGTTGATCAGGCCCTAAGGGTCAGGAGCGCATACCATGCGAACCGCTTCACAAAGGGAAGCGTCAGAACGACTGAATCGACAGCTTTGCCAACTGTGTAGACGGTCTCCGAGATGCTTCGCGGCATCAGCGCGCTTCCTACGGAGCACAGGCCGAAATATTCCACCTGGACATCGCGGAAATAGCGGCGCGCCAACGCGAAGTCCGAAACTAACAATGGTTATCAGTACATCATTCTTGCCACGCCCACGACCGACACGACCCGGCCCGCGCTAAGGCGAACGATCGTCTCGCAGGCAGCTTCTGAAGCGGTGGCGAGAGGCCGTTGCTCCTTCACTCTCGCCCGAGCTGGGCCTGCTGCCTGTTGATCAGGCCCTAAGGTCAGGAGCGCATACCATGCGAACCGCTTCACAAAGGGAAGCGTCAGAACGACTGAATCGACAGCTTTGCCAACTGTGTAGACGGTCTCCGAGATGCTTCGCGCATCAGCGCGCTTCCACAGGCCGAATATTCCACTGGACATCGCGGAAATAGCGGCGCGCCAACGCGAAGTCCGAAACTAACAATGGATGTTCATCAGCGGTACGGATATCGGGTGTCCGTTTTCTGAAGGCGTTCAGGAGAGGATTGTGTCCCATCGGCTCGTAGAAGGACGCCACGCCGTTTGGCTTCAAGACACGGACCACCTCGGAAAAGCACCGGTCCAGATCCAGGTGGTGGATGATCCCGCGCCCATAAACCAAATCGAACTTGTTGTCCTCGAAGGACATGGCTTCCGCATTCATCGCCAAGAATGTGGCGTTCATGTTTCCAAGCGTTCTCGCCCGCTCGTTCGCCTTGTTTACTGCTACTTCCGAAATATCGATCCCCGTCAGGGATCGGCAAAGATCGGGCAGGTGCAGGGAATGCAGGGACCACCCGCCATCGGAACAACCGTACTCGAGCACGTCTGCGTTTTTCGAAAGGCGTTTTATTTCCTCGTTTTGACGTTCGGCACCGTGACGAATTGTTCGATACCACTTGTCCAGATTTCCTCTTGGATCTTCCTCCTGACTAAATCTGAGATTGTGAAATTCTCTTTCTCGATTGACGATTTCGTCCCTTTCACCGTGCATGACAAGGTCCTCTTCGGATTTAGCTGCAACTAAAGCACAATTTCTGCTTGCGCTGTAATTACTCACGTCCCGAGTTGGCGATAGGCTGGCTTGTCGGTCGGCGAGCACAGTGTTGGCGAGTTCAAGGTCGAACTCGTCTGGTCGAACTCTTCGCCGATTCAGTCGATCTGTTCGGCGTGGTCGGGATCGGCCAGGATGGCCAGCAACGCCGCCGCCGCAATCCTCCGAGCGGACAGTTGCGCTTTCCAGTGATGCGGACGGGGTAGGATACGCCCCTAACCACCGGCTCGCTTTTTCGAATGCGACCCGTATGCTCCCAGTTGTCCCCGAGCTCGCGAGTGTAGGCGAAGCGGGCGACTTGTCAACGGCGGAGCAATTCCAGCCAGCGCGACGGGAATGCCCTTTCTGACTATATGTTTGCCGTCCTGGCGCACCACCGTGCCAGGCACCAAGTTGACCAGGAGACGCATGGACAGGTCCGGCTGTCGAACTGGTCGAGCGGCACGGCGATGAACAGATCGCTGGTATCGTCGGCGAAGTGGTGCCGGCTACGGTCCTCTGTCGACGCAGCTGGTTGAAAACCTATTGAACGGCCACTGGCGCCAGCTTGACCTTGATCACGTCTCCGGGCAGCACTGGCGTATCCTCGCTGGCGCTGATTTCGCTGGTCTTGCCGTCGACCACCCGAACCAGGCTGAACGACATTATTGGCTCTTCGCCGTCGCGATAGCGGCGCGACGCGGGGTTCCCCGACACGGCTTCAGCCATCAGGCCCGTTTGCATGTTCATCTTGAGCATCGTTGCACTGAGATCGGATTCTACCTGTTGCCGGTCGGCGGCGAGGCTCGCATTCTGGGTGTTCTCCAGATCGATGGCGTCCTGGGTGGCTTTGCTGATCGCCTGCTTGGCGGTGAGGATGGCCGTGTCGTAATCCAGAATCTGGCCTTCCAGGTCGGCGATCGTTTGTTGCGAATTCAGAACCCGCGTGTTGACGACAAGGCCTTTCTGCGCCAGCGAACCGATGCCGCTGAGCTGTTCCTTTGCCAGGTCGACCTGCCGCTGCTGGTTGACGATCTTCTTCTGCAGCGAATCGATCTCGCTCTGCAGCAGCTTCTTCAAATCATCGAGCGCCTGAAGGCGTAGCTTGAGCTTCTGTTGATCGGCTGTCAGGATCGCCATCTCGTCGGCAACGATGCTCTCCAGCTTCGGATCGTCGGCCACCTCCTTCGGCACGTCGAATGCCGGCTTGTCCGCTATCTCCGCTTCGATGCGCGCGCGCCTGACGATCAGTCGGACCCTTTGGTCTTGGAGAACGTCAAAATCGCCCTTGGCATTGATCATGTCGCGGTCGTACCGCTGTCCTTCGGGGCTCCGCCGGACACCGCCGGCGATGCTCATCGCTCTCAGGACGGTCAGCTCAGGCACGTAAGGATACTGGCCCGGGGTCTGGACCTCCCCGGAAATGTAGAACGGCCTGTACTGCGCCATTTCGACGGAGGCCTCCGGCCGGTCCGCCAGAGCGAGCTTGCGCTGGAGCGCCTGGCCGATCGCCGCCGCGACCTCGGACGTGGTCTTGCCGGATGCCGGCATTTCGCCGACGAACGGCACGGACAATGTTCCGGCCGGGCCGACCGTGTATTCTCCGTTGACGGCCGTCCAGTCGCGGAACGTGCCTTCAACGGTCTGCCATTCTGCCACCCGGATGGTCAGCTTGTCCTGCGATCCAAGGCGGTACTCGTCGGCGGCTGCGAGTTGGGGAACGGCGAACGTCAGCGCAAGGCAGGTGGTCATAAGCCGCATGCGCTGCATACGACGGCGAATAACTCCGGCGCAGGAGATTTCGAAGATGTCTGTTTTCAACTCAACGTTTTCCGATCCGCTTGACCCACCCGATGAAGCCTGCTGCAGAATGCTTGGACAGTCACCCTTCGACAGAGGACCGGCTCCCCGCCGGTCAGTAGCAGCCCCGCGACATCCAGACGGCAGGCACGGTCTTGATGATAATACGAATATCTTCAAAGAGCGACCAGTTCTCGACATAGTGGCGATCGAATGCGACGCGGCTGTCGTAGGAAACGTCGTTGCGGCCGCTGACCTGCCAGAGCCCGGTCAGGCCGGGGCGCGATTTCAGGTAATAGACGGCCGAGCTGCCGTAAATCTCGAGTTCGTCGCGCACAACGGGACGAGGGCCGACAAGGCTCATGTCACCCTGAAGGATGTTTATGATCTGCGGCAGTTCATCGAGGCTAAGCTTCCTCAGCACGGCTCCGACGCGCGTCACGCGCGGATCGTTCTTGAGCTTGCGGGTCGCTATCCATTCGGCGTTGGCGTCCGGGTTGGCGGCAAGATATGCGGCCAACACCCGTTCGCCGTCCTGAACCATGGTGCGAAACTTGAGGCACGGGAAAATCCGTCCTCCCCGACCGATCCGGCTGTGGCCATAGAAAATCGGCCCGCCGTCGGAGAACTTGACCAGCAGCGCGACCATCACAAACAGCGGACTGAGAGCAACCAGGCCAATCAGTGAACCGGCGATGTCGAAGCTGCGTTTGAGCAGGCCGCCGATCGGTGGAAAATCAATGCCGGCCTGCGAAAAATCCGCAGTGGCCGGCTTGGCTACGTCCCTCATGCGTAAACTCCATACGTTGAACGGATGGTTTGCCGCACGATATCAAAAAAATGCTGCATCGCAACACACAATTTCTCGATCGCTTGAAATAATCACGTCATGAATTGACTAAATAATAAACCGAACCTGCACAAATTTTGATCTATATGGCGCGTTTATGACAGTTTGTGGGCAATCTTGAAAAATCTAGTGCCTTTTTGAGGCTGATTTTGGGCGAATCGCTCTTTGTGCGGCAGTCCGGAGCATTATCGTGAGTTAGTTTCGCAAAATATAGAGAAGCCTTAAGGTAAAATACTAATTAATATTGCCGCTCTTACTGAAATAGGCCCATAGGGGTGATTGGTCGTGATGCCGATGTGTGCGTCGCAGCATGGCAGAGTCGATCCCGCAAACTCGGTCAAAATTATTTGTGGTTGGCCTTGCCGGCTATTGCACGTTTTAATAGAGTTGCAAATTGTTTCTGTCAGAGTATGGGCAGCGTGGAAAGGCCGGAAGCAACCGGCCAAAAAAGCGGGCGGCTTCAACAAGCTCGCATGGCGAAGGGAGGCTCGGGGTGGGTCAATCATCGATTTTGCCCGAGCAGGTTGACGGGCTGTCAGGTATGTCGCTACCAAAATTCATTGTCGGCATGATTTTCGCTCTGGCGATCGTGGTCGCCTGGTCTTTTCTGGGCGGCGCTTCGCTCGGAACGACGCTTTTTCGTGTTATAGCCTGCGCCATTGTCATCCAGTTGGGCTACTTTTTGCTGGTTTTTGCCATGGTTGTCAGAAACGCCCCGAAATCGGCTGATAGGATTCGCGATGTCGAGCGAAAGCTGAGTTCGACCGAAGATGGCGAAAAGTTCAGTGCCAGGAGAAGCCTTCGCTGACCTGGCGTCGGGGCAGCCGGCCGGATTCCTGTCGGACTGCTCGCCCATGACGGCATTCTGAACAACCGGTTTCCGATTTTCGTTCAGCCTCTGGTTCAGCCTCCAGACTTGCCGACCTTGACGAGGCGGCCGTTCTCATCGTGACCGGCCCGGTCGGCGAGAGCGATCACCGCCGACTGCGCGATGATCAGGGTCGTCATCGCGCCGCAATCCGTCGGTCGCCTTGGCGATCAGCGGTTCGAGCGCGCAGACGGCTTCATCCAGAAATGAGCAGGACGGCTTGCGAAGTAGCGGGTCTATCTGCTGGCATTCGCCGCCCGCCGATTTGCGCCATGACGACACCGAAAGGAAAGACTGGACGGCGCGAGTGATTTTGGCGATGCTTTGCTTCGCACCTGCAGCATAAGCGCCGACTGACGCTTTTTCGAACGCCCGGACGATTGGCGAGCTGGACAGTCGATGGGCTAGACAGAGCTGCTTCGAACATTGAACGGGGAGCGGCGAGGAAATTCGGAGTTACGTGAGCAGTCGAGAGGCGAATCGATGACAGAACCCCAGGTCTGCGTGATCATCGCTGCCCGCAACGCGGCGCGTACAATCCCGAATGCCATCGCATCGGCATTGCGCGAGCCGGAGGCGGCGGAAGTCGTGGTCGTTGATGACGCGTCCACCGACGACACCGCGAAAGTCGCTCGGGCGGCCGATGATGGCAGCGGCAGGCTTTCCGTCATCCGCCACGACGTCAATCGCGGTCCTTCCTTCGCCCGCAACGCCGCGATCGCCAGGTCCAAATCGCCGTTCATCAGCATTCTGGACGCCGACGATTTTTTTCTAGAGGGCAGATTTCGTGAATTGTTCGCCAGCGCCGATTGGGATTTCGCTGCCGACAACATCATGCTGATCAGGGACGATGCGGTGACCGACGTCTCGAAAATCGTCGCTCCGCGGTTTTTGGCCGATCCGGAGTTCCTCGATTTCGAGCGTTTCATCGAAGGCAACATATCGAGGCGCCGTGTGCAGAGAGGTGAGTTGGGCTTCCTCAAGCCGGTGATCAGCCGCGCTTTTCTCGACCGGCATGGGCTGCGCTACGACGAAAACCTGCGTCTGGGCGAAGACTATGAACTCTACGCGCGCGCGGTCGCCTGCGGGGCGCGGTTCAAGGTCATCAGGTCCTGTGGCTATGGCGCGATCGTTCGGGCGGATTCGCTGAGCGGCCGGCACAGGACGCAGGATCTCAAGCGTCTGGCCGACGCGGATCTCGCGCTGCTGGCGATCGACAGTCTGCCGGAAGGCTCGAAGGCCGCGCTCAGAAGGCACGAACGGCATGTACGCGACAAGTATCGGCTGCGGAACTTCCTCGACGTCAAGAACGAGCAGGGACTGACATCGGCTGCGGCCTACGCCCTGGCCAGCCAATCCAACTTCATCCCCATCGTTCGCGGCGTGGCCGCCGACAAGCTGGATGCGCTGTTTCGCCGCGCCGGCTTTGCTTCGAGGCAACCAGTGCCGCCGCTGCGCTTTCTCATGGCTGCAACCCGCCCGGTCGGCGAGACCTGAGCTTGTCCGCCGCCAGCGCAATGCCGGTCACGTCACGTCAACAGGTCCTTACCCTGCTCGAAATGATGCGAATTTCCGATTCGCCACACTAGGTGGTTGCCTACTGGCTCTGGGGATGGCATGTATGTTGCGGTGCAGCAATTTTGGTTCACCAATAGAATTGGCCCCGATAGTCTCCCTGTCAGAGGAACTGGACGATGCGACAAGATCTTTTTGACCCGCACGGGTGCGGGGGCCGGCCATAGGCCCGGCCACCACAGGAACCTGACCACTACAGGACTCTGAGCGTATGGCCTCGATATTCGGCTTTAGATCAAGGGATCCGGCTCGCGACAGGCAGACCGACATTTCGCGCCTTGACCGCCTGGCAAAGCTGCTTGACCAGATTGCTGCCGAGGTCGAGGCGGAGAAAAACGGACTTGAGAATCGCTACCGGACAAAGGCCACGAACGCGGCCTTCCTGGTCGAGGCGATGGAGAATGGGGCGGCCTCCTCCAGCAGATCCTCCGAGATCAGCGAACTGACGAAGTCGATCCTGAATTACGAGCGGCGCATCGCGGCGCTCTCGCGCCAGAACGAGCTTATGAAGGAACTCCGTCATTCGCTGGCTGCAATCTTCGACGAGAATGAGCCGCACGGCACGGCGGCCAAGGCCGATGTCGCCAAGCCGGCTGGCACCGGCACGGATTGAGCGCAAAACCACACAGGCAAGAGGTTTGGCGCCAGGACAAGAGGCAACGCAAGGAGGGACTGGAGAAGGTCAAGATCAGGTCGTTTCGTCACGGTTCGAACATCGACTTTGGGTTGGGGGCGCACAGCACAAAGGTGAGTTTGGTATGAACGCGGATCCGAAAAGCACGTCCACCCCAGCAACCGGCGCCCCAGCAACCGGCGGCAGGCCGTTCACGCGCTCGATCAGGCAATGGAACCTCAGGCAGCTATGTTCGGGCGGCGCGTTTCTGCTGGCCGCACTCGGCAGCCTGATCGCGGGCCCGACCCCTTCCCGTTCGCAGGATATCCCGACTGCGCCGTCGTTCGTCGATGATTTCACCAGCTTCGACCGTGCGCGCTGGTACGTCTCCGACGGCTGGACGAACGGCAATTATCAGAACTGCACCTGGTCCAAAAAACAGGTCAAGCTTTCCGACGGTATGCTGACGCTCGGTTTCGAAAAGCGCAAGGCGAAGGACCGCGACTTCGCCTGCGGCGAGATCCAGACCAAGCAGCGCTTCGGTTACGGCACCTATGAGGCGCGGATGAAAACCGATGCGGGCTCCGGCATCAACGCCTCCTTCTTCTCCTACATCGGCCCCACCGACAAGCAGCCGTGGGATGAAATCGACTTCGAGGTGCTGACCAAGGACACCTCCAAGGTGCAGGTCAACGCCTACATTGCCGGCAAGGGCAACAACGAGAAACTGGTGGATGTAGCGGGCGGCGCCGACAAGGCTTTCAACGACTATGCCTTCGTCTGGGAGAAGGATCGGCTGCGCTGGTACGTCAATGGTCAGCTCGTGAACACGATCACCGATCCGGCAAAGCTGCCCAGCCATGCGCAAAAGATATTCTTCAGCCTTTGGGGCAGCGACACGATGAAGGGCTGGCTCGGCCCGTTTTCGGATCCGGGCCGCAAGCTCACGCTGCAAGTGGATCGCCTCGCATTCACGGCGCTCGGCGAGCCATGCCAGTTCCCGGAATCGTTGGCATGCGGCATAAAGTAAAGCTAATTTGAACCGGCTGGACCGAAAGCGGTCCGAAGCCTTGAACAGGAATGAAACCGAATGAATTTGACGGTCTTTGGAATTGGCTATGTCGGTCTTGTGCAGGCGGCGGTGCTTGCCGAAGTCGGCCACCAGGTGGTGTGCGTCGACGTCGACGTGAAAAAGGTCGAGCGGCTCAATCAGGGCCTCATCCCGATTTTCGAGCCCGGGCTCGAAAGCCTTGTCAAGGAGAACCACGCGGCCGGCCGCATCAAGTTCACCACCGACGCCGCCGCCGCGGTCAGGCATGGCGAGATCCAGATGATCGCTGTCGGCACGCCTCCGGGAGAGGACGGTTCGGCCGACCTCAAATATGTGCTGGCCGTCGCCGAGGCCATTGGCCGGGAGATGGACGCGCCCAAGATCGTTGTCGGCAAATCGACCGTGCCGGTCGGCACCTGCGAAAAGATAAAGGCCAGGATCGCCGCGACGCTGAAGGCGCGGGGCCGCGAGGATCTGGCTTTCGATGTCGCCTCCAATCCGGAATTCCTCAAGGAAGGCTCCGCGGTTTCCGACTGCATGAAGCCCGATCGCATCATCGTCGGCACCGGCAGTGAGAGCACCGAGGCGGTGATGCGTGAGCTCTACGCCCCGTTCAACCGCAACCACGAGAAGATGATCGTGATGGATGTGCGCAGCGCCGAATTCACCAAATACGCGGCCAATTGCATGCTGGCGACCAAGATCAGCTTCATGAACGAAATGGCCAATCTGGCCGAGGAGCTGGGCGCCGACATCGAGGAGGTCCGCAAGGGCATCGGCAGCGATCCCCGCATCGGCTACCACTTCATTTATCCGGGCCTCGGCTATGGCGGCTCATGCTTCCCCAAGGATGTGCGCGCCCTGATCAAGGCGGCGGAAGGGGTCAAATTCGACGCCAAGCTGCTGCGCGCGGTCGAGGAGCGCAACAACGAGCAGAAGTCGGTTCTGTTCGACAAGGTGAACCGCCAATTCAAGGGCAATCTCAAGGGCAAGACCTTTGCGTTGTGGGGCTTGGCCTTCAAGCCCGACACCGACGACATGCGCGAGGCGCCGGCGCGTGTCTTGATGGAAGCGCTTTGGAACGCTGGTGCCAAAGTGCAGGCTTACGATCCCGAGGCGATGCAGGAATGCCAGGCAATCTATGGGCAGCGCGAAGATCTGCTCTTGTGCGGAACCAAGGAGGCAGCGCTGCGTGGCGCCGACGCACTCCTGATTGCCACGGAGTGGAAGAGCTTCCGCGCGCCTTCTTTCGACGCGATGAAGGATGCGCTGACCACGCCGATCATCTTCGATGGCCGAAACCTCTACGACCCGAAGGTCATCGCTCGCCACGGCATCGAGTACCACAGCATCGGCAGGTTGGCGGCGTGAGACCATGCGGGAAAGACTGGCAAATCAGGCTCGGACACCAAGGACGGTCACGAGGGCTTTGATGAACGCGCTCGTATCAACAAAGGGTCTTATCTGATGGTGCTGGGCATCAGGCCGGAACAGATCGCAAACGACCATTTCGATCTTGTCGCCATCGGCTCCGGTTTCGGTTCGGCCTTCTTCCTGCATGCGTTCGCCAAGCGGCGAAAGGCCCGCATTCTGGTTCTGGAATGGGGCCGGCACAACACGCATGAATGGCAGCTCGAGCAGAACACCAACACCGACATCGAAGACGAGACGACCTACAGGACCAACTCCGACAAGCCGTGGAACTACACCATCGGATTGGGTGGCGGAACGAATTGCTGGTTCGCGCAGACGCCGCGCTTTCATCCGAACGACTTCAGGTTGAAAAGCCTCTACGGCGTCGGCAACGACTGGCCGATCAGCTATGACGAGCTTGAACCGTTCTACTGCGATGCAGAGGAGGTCATGTCGATTTCAGGCGACCCCGACATGGCGGCGATGATGCCGCGTTCCAGGCCGTTTCCACAACCACCGCATCACATGTCGACGCCGGACCGGATGATGAAAGCGGCGCAGCCGGACCAGCATTTTGTGGTGCCGACTGCGAGGGCGCGCGTGCCGACCGCGCAGCGGGCCTCGTGCTGCGCCAACCTGCGATGCGGCCTATGCCCGGTTGACGCGAAGTTCACCGCCAACAATGGCCTGATGCACGTCTTCGAGCATCCCGACGTTTCGGTCTGCCTGGGTGCGCAAGTGCGTCGGCTCGACCATGTCGGCGGATCGGTCCGTTCGGTCACTTTCGTGCATGACGGCAAGGAATATTCGGTCGGCGGCGATCTCTTCATTCTGGGCGCCAATGCCATCCATAGCCCGGCGATCATGTTGCGGTCCGGCCTGTCGGGCGAATTCGTCGGGCGCGGCCTGCACGAATCCTACGGATGGAATTTCGAGGCCTATCTCGACGGCGTCGACAATTTCGACGGAAGCACTATCACCACTGGCCTGAATTTCGGCCTTTATGACGGCTCCCACAGATCAGAGCATGCGGCGGCGCTGGTCTATTTCGAAAACCGCTGGCAGCACGGGATGCGCCCCGAAAAGGGACGTGTCCGTCAGACGCTTCCCCTCATCATCGTCACCGAAGATCTGCTCGATCCAGAAAATCTCGTGATCCTCGACGGGGATGAAAACGCCTTCGTCAGTTTCAAGGGAGCATCCGACTATGCCGTCAAGGGCATGGCGCGGGCAAAGGAGAAATTGCCGGCGCTTCTGGCTCCGCTGCCGGTCGAAGAGATTTTCGATCGCGGCATCCGGCCAACCGAGTCGCATGTCCAGGGCACTTTGAGAATGGGCTCAAGCCCTGCGGATTCGGTCGTCGACCGGGACATGATCCACCATCAGCTCAGGAACCTGGTTGTCGTCGGCTCGAGCACATATCCAAGCTGCTCATGCGCCAACCCGAGCCTGACCGCGGCAGCCCTTTCCTTGCGGGCGGCGAGCCGGATAGCGGGAAAGGAAATGGCCGGATGATCAAGGTTTCGCGGCGCGCGGCACTGGCCATCATGGCTGGCGGAGTTGCTTCGACCGGCATCGCCTACGCTGCCGTTTCCTCGCTTTCCGACGAGGACCTGGTGCGCGTCACGCTCGAAAGATATTTCGGCAGGCTGAACATGCGCATCGAGCATTTGCAGCAATTCGTTCTGGAATTCCAGAAGCGGAATCCCTGGATGTTTCCAAACGAAAAGCTGAGCGATGCGGTCACCCTGCTTGAGACGCTGAAACTGGGCGCCGCACGCCGGTTTCTGCCCGAACAGAAAAAAGAGGATCTGAGGCAGTTCGACCGCTGGGTCATTGCCGAGTTCCATATGTTGACCGACTACGCCCGGCGCAGTTCGCCAACCGACCCGATCCGGTTCACCGGGTGGCAGCCATGCACCAATCCGTTCGCCAATATCGAGATACAACAGGATGCCTGAGGCGGGCCGCAAGCCATCATCCGTAAACAAGCCATGCGTCATCGCCCGTAAACGTGAGAATGCGACAAGGAGCCGAAACCATGAAAGTGCTTTTTGCAGGCGGCAATGGTTACACGCCCCAGTTTAGCGGCGGTGTCCAGTCCAGCACCCATCATCTTGCCGAGCAGTTGCTCGAGCAGGGCCATGAGGCGTCGGTGCTCGCTGCCCTGTTCGGCCAGGGTGTCTTCGGCTACAAGGCGCGCGCCAAGATGAAGCTTCTGAGGCAGCGCGCGGTCATCGACAGCTATCCGGGCTATCCGGTCGTGCGGGCCTGGTTCCCCTGGGAGGCGGCGGCTTTTGCCGTCGAAAAGCTGAGGCCGGACGTCGCCGTGGTCCAGTGTCACAAATCGGTGCCGATCGGCAAGGCGCTGGAGGCCGAAGGCGTGCCGCTGGTCGTCTATCTCAGGAATGTCGAATTCCACGAATTGGGCGGCGATCTGCGCGAACTGCATTCGGCGCTCTACATCGCCAATTCCGAGTTCACCGCGCGCACCTACAAGGCAAAATTCGATATCGATTCGACGGTTATACCGCCGACCATCAATCCCGCGCTCTACAGCACGCCGACGACAGGCGAGTTTGTCACGCTGATCAACCCTTATGAGGAAAAAGGCTTCGAGCTCGCAGTGCGCATCGCCGCCGCCTGCTCCGAAATTCCGTTCCTGTTCGTCGAAAGCTGGAAGCTCGACGACGATCATCGGTCCCGGATCGAGCAGACGATCGCGCCGCTCGGCAACGTCACGCTGGAGAGCCGGACCAGCGACATGAAGACGGTCTATGGCCGCACGAAAATCCTGCTCGCCCCCAGCAAGTGGGAAGAGGCCTGGGGCCGGGTGGCGTCGGAAGCCCACTGCAGCGGCATTCCCGTCGTCGGCTCACGTCGTGGCGGCCTGCCCGAAGCGATCGGCTCCGGTGGCGTGGTGCTGGATTACGACGCCCCGCTCGCCGATTGGGTGGCAGTGGTCAGGCGCCTGTGGACCGACAGGCAAGAATATGAGCGGCTTTCTGCGGCGGCACGTGCATTCTCCGAGCGCCCGGAACTCGACCCCGGGCGTCAGTTCGCGACTTTCTTCTCGATGCTCGAGAGGGCGGCACGACAGCGTTCACGGCAGGCCGCCTAAGTATTTCGCAGCCAAGTGGAATCACTGGGCGTCGCAGAAATGCGGCTAAAACAGATAGGTAGAGCAGGATGCGCAATTGAACGCATCCCGCGTTAGTCCCGAAGCCAGGTTCAGGCCGGTCGTTTGACCCGGCTCTTGAGCGTCTCGTAGCCGCGTTCGCCGAGCAGCGTGCGCGCGACGGTCTTGATCGCCGCCTTGCGCCCGTCAGGGGAACTGATCTGCTGCCCAAGTGCGGGAAGCGACAGCGCGTCGGGATAACTTATCAGATGCGTTTCCATGCATAGCACCGGTTTGCCGGAAAGCTTGGCGATCTTGAGAGCCTGCTGATGCTCGCTCTCGATGAACAGGATGGCGTCGGATTTGCGGTAAAAATCGGCCTTGAAACTGCCATGTACGCCAAGCCGCTGCCGTTCCGCCTTGCTTGGCAGGTCAAGCATGATCAGCTTGTCGTATTTGATGCCGTGCTTTGCGAGCCATGCTTCGGTAAGCGCGCGGTATTTCTCGAGCCGGCTGGTGACGAGCCAGCCGATTTTGCGGGTCGGGCCAAACAGAGGCAGCGCTTCGCTAAGGAATTTCTCATAGGCGGGACCGTCGTCGTTTTCGGCTTCGGTCGGGTCGAGGCAGAGCACGCCGTCAATGTCGACGCAGCATTGCGCGAGGAATTTGTGGTGCATGAAGTTCCACTGGAACATCCTTGGATGCGGCACGACTTCCAGGACGATATCGGTTTCCTCGTGCTGCGCCATCAGGCCGAACACCGCGGCAAAGGTGAAGTCCGCCTTAATGCCGGCGGCCTCTACACGGTTGCGTGCCTCGCGCATGGCCGCGCCGCCGCTGACGCTGTCGTCGATCACCAGAACCTTGCGCATCTCGGACACCTGCCGGTCGAGCGCGGCGCGGCGTTTGGTAACGCCCGAAGTATAGATCTTTCCGGCGAGGAAGCTGTCCAGGTCGGTCATCGGGATGTTCGCCGTCAGGCTGAGCAGCGTGGCGGCGAGAATGCCGCTTCGAGGAACGCCGACCACCAGGTCGATGTCGCGCGGCAGCCGGTGAAGGTTCCTGACGATCGCGTCGTTCATGTCAGAGATCGATCGGTAGTGCATGGGATCAGGCCTGGTCCTCGTATGTATGTCCGTGCAAGTTACTTCGCCTCGCTTGGTGCTGCCGTGGGCGGCCGTGCCGGCAGGAGCTTCAGGGCCTCCCGCAACGCCTCGCGGCCGGAAGCAAACACCAGCGCGACTACAATGGTGATCATGTAGGACAGCACCGCCGCAATCGCCATGGCGACGACGTGCTGTTGCGGCAGTAGCGGCTTGGCGAACCAGATGGCGGCAAGCGCCAGATGCGCGCCAAGCACGAAGGGCGTTGCCGCGCGAAGGATATGGCTTGCCCGCAGCGGCCCGGTCTTGCCGATATACAGCCACAGGAAAGGCGTTCTGAGATATTCGCTGATCGCATAGGCGATCGCCACGCCCAAAGCGCCATAAGGCAGGCCGGCGATGAACGCCACCACCGACGTCAACGCTGTTACGATGCCCCAGCGCATGAAATCGCCCGAGCGGCCCTGACTGATGAAAAGCCATCCCGCCGGGTTGTTGAGCGGCTGCAGCAGTCCGGCAAAACCGAGCGCCAGGAAGATGCTGGAACTCTGCCGCCACTGCTCGCCGAGCACGAACGGTATCAGCACGTCGGACATGGCGGTGGCGAAGGCGACGCCGGGAAGTGCGACCAGCAAGATCAGAGGCATGACGCGAAGATAAGCGCTGCGGTAGCGATCCGGCTCGTCCTTCAGCCTGGAAAGAGCCGGCACCATGACCTTCGACAGCGGATTGGTGATCTGGCTCAATGGGAACAGAAGCAGTTTGTAGGCTCGGTCGTAAAGCCCGAGCTGCGCTTCGCCCCAATATTTTCCGATCAGCACATTGTCGAGATTGCGGGCAAAGAAGTTGGCGAAATTGAACCCGGTGATGCCTGCCCCGAAATTGATCAGTTCGCTGATCCCATCGACCTTGCGCGGCAGCCCCGGACGCCATCGCGAATTGGCCCAGAAGCAAAGCGTCGGCAGCACGGCTGCTGTCAGCGTACCGGCAAAAAGCGCCCAGTAGGAACGGTCGATGAAAGTCCAGGCGATCGATACGACGAGACCGGCGACGGCACTTGCGACATCGATGATGGCCAGGCGGGCGAACTGCATGCGGCGTGTCATCAGCGCCAGATGCTGGGCGCCCAGCCCGTAGGCTATGATCTGCAGCCCCAACGCGGCCACCAGGCCTGTCACCCGCGGCTCGCTGTAGAAGGCTGCGACCAGCGGTGCCGCGCCGGCAAGCACGCAGGCGAGCAACACGCTGACCGCGACATTGACCCAGAACAGGTAGTTGATCTCTTCATGCCTGATTCCGCTTTTCTGGATCGTCGCCTGGGTCAGGCCGAAATCCTGGAACAGCGCGATGAAGGCAAGCACCGGCGCACACATCGCTACGACACCGAAGTCCTGCGGCGACAGCAGGCGCGACAGCACGATGACGGAGGCGACCTGTGTCGCAACCCGCACCGATTGCGCCAAAGCCGTGATGATAGCGCCGCGTCCGACCGATCTGCGGAGAGAGCCCTCTGGCGGATCGAATGCATTGGCTTGCAAATTCAGGATTCCTGATTTTTGTGCTGGTCCCTATGACGGACCCGCGCCCTATGCCATCATCAAACTACGGCAATAATTTTGCAGTGCAACAAAAAACGTGGATCCGTGTCACGCCGCGCCAAAAATGTTGCGATGCAGCAAAAGCTGTACTAGGTTTCTGGTGGGCGGGCCAACAGCGGTCGATTTTTCATGCTGCATGTCTTGTACTTGGTACACGACGTCTCCGACCCGGCAGTGCGCCGGCGGATCATAATGCTCAAGGCAGGCGGCGCCCAGGTCACACTGGCGGGCTTCCGTCGGACGGCAAGCCCGATCGCCGACGTCGAGGGCTTGCAGCCGATCGATCTTGGTGCTACGCGCGACGGCCGATTCGCCCAGCGGCTGGCGGCGGTCGCGAAGGCGGCGGTCTCAATCGGCTCGAAGCTCGGTTCCATGCCAAGACCCGACCTCATCATCGCGCGCAATCTGGAAATGTTGGCGCTTGCCCGTCGTGCCAGGTCGGCTTTCCAGGCGACGGTGCCGATTGTCTACGAGTGTCTCGACATCCACCGCCTGGTGCTTCGCGACGACCTTCTGGGCAAGGCGATGCGCGGCGCGGAACGCTATCTGGCCAGAGATATAAAACTCCTGGTGACCAGTTCGCCGGCCTTCATCGCCAACTATTTCAAACCGTTCGGGCAGATCGCCGCGCCGGTCGAATTGCTCGAAAACAAATATTTCGAGCCTGCCGCCATTTCGCTGGATGATCGCATCGTGGCAGAGAACCCCATCGCGCCGCCTTGGCGGATCGGCTGGTTCGGCGCACTCCGGTGCCGCCGCTCCCTAGAGCTTCTGGCCGAATTTTCCCGCCGACTCGACGGTCGCTTCGAAATCATCCTCAGGGGCCGTCCGGCGCTTTCCGAATTTCCGGATTTTCACGCTTTCGTCGAATCCGAGCCCTGGCTCTCGTTTGGCGGACCCTATCGGAATCCCGAGGATATGGCTATGATCTACCGGGAGGTACATTTTTCCTGGGCCATAGATTTTTTCGAGCAGGGGCTGAATTCCGAGTGGCTGCTGCCTAACCGTCTCTATGAGGGCTGCCGCTTCGGCGCCGTGCCGATCTCGATGGGCCGCACCGAAACAGGCAGGTTCCTCGACCGGCAGGGAATCGGCGTTCTTTTGCCCCAAGCCACGCCCGAGGCGCTTGAAGCCGCTTTGGGCGACATGGAGGAGCATCGTTTCGGGACATTGCGGGCACGTGTTCTTGCCCGCAATCCGCGAACCTGGAGCCACGATCGCAGCGATTGCCGGGCGCTCGTCGAGAAGCTTCGCGGGTTGACGGCCGCGCCCGATGCATATGCTGCAGAGGCGCTGGCATAGGATGGGTAGGTATGGACATGGGCCGATGACGCAAACTGGAGTGCTTCCGTCCAGCCTGATCGTGATTCCGTGCCTGAATGAAGCGGCTCACATCGGGGCGCTTGTTCATGAGCTTCGACCGGCGGCCGAGAGGCTTGGCGCCAGGATCATCGTTGCCGATGGCGGCAGCACGGACGGCACAAGGGCGATCGTCGAGGAGATCGCCGTGAAGGATCCGCGGATCATCCTTCTCCACAATGAAAAGCGCCTCCAGAGCGCGGCGATCAACCTTGCCGTCGCCAGTTACGGCGAAGGAGCCGAATATCTCATTCGCATCGACGCGCATGGCGGCTATCCCCCGGACTATTGCGATCGGTTGATCGAGGAGGCGCTGGCCACTGGCGCGGATTCGGTCGTCGTCTCCATGCTGACCAGCGGCAGCGGCATGGTGCAGAAAGCGGTGGCGGCTGCGCAGAATTCCAAGCTCGGCACGGGTGGTTCCAAGCACCGGCATCTCTCAGTGGGAGAGTGGGTCGATCACGGCCACCATGCGTTGATGCGGATATCGGCCTTCAAGGCTGTGGGCGGCTACGACGAGACATTCAGCCACAACGAGGATGCCGAGCTCGACTACCGGCTCCGTCGGGCCGGTTACCGGATCTGGATGACCGGCAAGACGCAAATGACCTATTACCCGCGCTCGTCGCTCGCCGGCCTCTATTTCCAGTATCTCGGCTATGGCCGCGGCCGGGCAAAGAACGTTCTCAAGCACCGCATGATACCGAAGGTCCGGCAGATGGCACCGCTTCTGGTGGTTCCCATCGTCGTTCTCGCGGCTTTTTCCTTCGTGCATTGGCTGGCGGTCGTGCCGCTCCTGATATGGGCGTCGGTCTGCCTCGGCTATGGCGTGTGGACCGCCATCAGCCAGCGCAATCCAGACAGTGCCCTTGCCGGTATTTCGGCGATGGTCATGCATTTCGGCTGGTCCGTCGGCTTTTGGCTGCAACTGCTTGGACCGCGGTCACAGCGCAGGGTGGCGTGATGGGTGTGGCCGAAGAAAACCGCAGCATCGACGTCTGCGTCTGCACGTTTCGGCGGCCGGAGCTTGCCGATACGCTTCGTTCCATTGCCGCCCTGGACGTGCCTCCGGGATTCGACGTCCGCGTCATCGTCGCCGACAATGATGACGGCCCGACGGCCGAACTGCTGGTGGCGACGCTGGCGGAGACGCTGAAGCTGCCGATCAGCTACCATCATTGCCCGGCACGCAACATCTCGATCGCCCGCAACGCCTGCCTCGACGCCAGCACGTCGGATTTCGTCGCTTTCATCGACGACGACGAAACGGCTACCGTCGGCTGGCTCGCCGAACTGGTTGCGACGGCACAAGTGAGCGCCGCCGCCGCCGTGCTCGGGCCGGTGCGGGCACGCTATCGGCCTGATGCGCCCGACTGGATGCGCCGCGGCGATTTCCACTCCACCTTGCCCGTCTGGGTGCGCGGCGAGATCCGCACCGGCTACACTTGCAACGTTCTGCTCAGGATGGGCGCCGACAGCCTGCGCGGCCGGCGGTTCAGCCTCGCGCGGGGCCAGACCGGCGGCGAGGACACCGAATTCTTCGACCATATGGTCAAGGCCGGCGGCCGCATCGCCTTTTCGCCGCAGGCCTGGGTCGACGAAGTGGTGCCGCGCGCCAGGGCCGCATTCGACTGGCTCCGCCGCCGCCGGTTCCGTGTCGGACAGACGCATGGGCACATCCTGGGACGCGACGCGCGTGGTCTCGCGCTGGTCAGGCAAGTCGGCCTCGCCTCGGCAAAGGCGCTCTATTGTTTCGCGTCGGCAATCCCGGTCGCCATCAATCCCGTGCGCAGGAACCGCAGCGTGCTTCGCGGCATCATGCATGTCGGCGTCGTGAGCGGTCTCGTCGGTGTGCGTGAAATCCGCCAATACGGCCTGCCCTCGCCGCAGGAAGGGGGCAAGCGTGCAGCCTGACGTCACCTTTGTCATTGCCGCTTACAATGCGGAGCTGACCATCGAGCGGGCGATCGCCAGCGCTATCGCCCAGCGCAACGTCAGCGTCGAAATCATCGTCGTCGACGACCAGTCGCGCGACCGGACGCTCGATCTGGCGAAATCCTATCCGCAAGATGTCGTACGTGTCGTCGCCCTTGCGCAGAACCGTGGTCCTGGCGGCGCCAGGAATGCCGGCCTCGAGCTTGCCCGCGGCAGGTGGGTCGCGGTACTCGATTCCGACGATGCGGTCTACCCGGGGCGGATATGTGCCATGATCGACCGCGCGGAGAAAGCAGGCGCCGAGATCGCGGTCGACAATCTCCAGGTCGTTCGCGAGGACGGCGTTGCCGAAGAGACGATGTTCCCGGCCGACTATCTGGAGGGCTTGAGTGAAATCTCGCTGGCGGACTATATCGCCGGCAATGTGGTCTTCGAATCCAGGTTCAACCTTGGCTATCTCAAGCCGATCTTCCAGCGCCGGTTCTTGAACGAAAACGGGCTTCGCTATGACGAAGGCCTGATCATCGGCGAAGACTATATCTTGCTGGCCAGTGCTCTGGCCAAGGGCGGAAAATGCGTGGTCGAGCCGACGACCGGCTATGTCTACCATATCCGGACCGGCTCCATTTCCCGCGTGCTCGAACTTCATCACGTCGAGGCGATGCGCAAGGCCGATCTCGTCTTCGCCAGAACCCATTCGATGGACGCGGCCGCCGAGGCCGCTTTCGCAAGGCGCACACGCAGCCTGCGCAAGGCGGCGTCGTTCCTGTCGCTGGTCCAGCATATCAAGGCGCGGTCCCCGCTCAAGGCGGTGTGGACGGCGCTCAGCGATCCGGCGGCGGTTCGGCATATGAGCATGCCGATCGCTGTCCGGCTGCGAAGGGTGGCGGCGCAGTTCGCCGTGGGTGGGGAGGTGAAGAGTGCGGGTGAATGAAAATGGTTTGCAGCCCCGCAATAATTGAAGTCGATCCCCTCAGAAGGAATATGCAATGAAGAAAGTCAGGAAGGCAGTCATACCGGTGGCGGGGCTTGGGACGCGATTCCTGCCGGCGACCAAATCCATGCCGAAGGAAATGCTGCCGGTCGTCGACAGGCCTGTCGTGCAATATGCGGTGGACGAGGCGTTCGAAGCCGGCATCGAGCACATTGTCTTCGTGACGGGCCGCAACAAGGCGGTCATCGAGGATTATTTCGACCTGCATCCCGAATTGATTGGGACTTTGGAGCAGAGCGGCAAGACGGCGCAACTTCAGGCGCTCGAAAGCCTGCTTCCCGTGGCCGGCGCCACCAGCTTCATCCGGCAGCAGTCGCCGCAAGGTCTTGGTCATGCGGTATGGTGCGCCCGGGAGGTCATCGGCGATGAGCCCTTCGCATTGCTGCTGCCGGACATGGTGTCCTTCGGCGGGCGCGGATGTCTCGCCGAAATTACCGACCTCTATGCGCACACCGGCGGAAACGTTATCGCCGTCGAGCGCTGCGATCCGACCGAAACCAGCAAATACGGCATCGTCGGCTGCGGCGCGGACGTCGGCACGGGCTTCGAGGTGACCGCCATGGTCGAAAAGCCGGCTCCGGCCAATGCGCCGTCGAACTACTACATCAACGGCCGCTATATCCTGCAGCCCGAGATATTCTCGCTGCTCGGCAATCAGCAACGCGGTGCCGGCAACGAAATCCAACTGACCGACGCCATGGTCCGTCTTGCGCAAAACCAGGCTTTCTTTGCCCAGCCCTTTAACGGCCGCATGTTCGACTGCGGCTCGAAGGAGGGGTTTATCCAGGCCAATGTCGCCTTCGCGCTGGCGCGCGACGATATGAAGGAAGCCGTCTTCGACATGCTTCAGGAGTTCGTCCGGACGCATGAGCGCCGGGTAGAAGCCGCATAATGCCCATTTTTGAGGAGCATTAGCACATGAGGGCGACGCAAGACACGCCGATGCGTTTGGTCGCCCGGATATCGCGGTATCTGGCATGAAGCTTGCGTCCCATATATGCTGATGCGCCTGATCTCGCTCTAGCGCCTGCAAACGAGAGCATCGGACCCAAAATGGAGACCGGTTTTGGGAGAATCCGATGCTCAAACAAAGAGATAGAGCGGCGGAACAGTTCGACTTGAAGGACCGCCGCTCTAGACGCAAACTAGAATTGGATCGAAGATGAATTATGCCAATTTTCCTCTCGACAAGAGGAAGCCATTGCCGAGTTCAGACGCAGTAAGCGCCGAAGACTTCATCGATGTCGAGCGCTTGCTCGGCATGGCAGCAAGGCAGGCAAAGGTGGTCGCGGCATGCGCCGCCATCGGTCTTTTTCTGGGCGTGCTCTATTTGCAGACCACGCCTCCCACCTACATGGCGATGAGCCGCGTGCTGATCGACGAAGGCTTGAACAAGGTCGTCGACGAGGTCTCGGCGGCGTCGGTCAGCATGCAGACCGATTCCGCCATTCTAAGCCAGATCGAAATTCTCCACTCGGCCAGGCTGGCGGCGGTGGTCGTCGATAAGCAGAAGCTCGATCAGAACGACGCTTTCATGAATCCCCCCACATCGGCCGTGGCGAAGGCTGCCGGTTTCGTGCGTGGCGTGGTCCGGTATTTCCGTCCCAGCCCTGCCGTGGGCATCGCCGACGTTACCCAGCTTGATGAGGCGGCGCGCGAGGCGATGATGGCCTCGTCACGCCGCGATTACGCAATCCTCAAATTGCAGAACGAGGTGCAAGCCGAGCGCCTCGGTCGAAGCTATGTGATCTCCATCGCCTATCAGGCGACGGATCCCGTACTTGCGACCGCGATCACCAAAGCCTATGCCGACGCCTATCTCGCGGATCAGCTCGATGCGAGCTTCGATGCGACCGAGCGGGCGGCGGTCTGGCTGCAAGGCCGGCTGACCGAGCTTCGCGAAAGTTCCCAGGCAGCGGCGCTCGCGGTCGAGAAGTTCAGGGCGGAACATGGATTGGCCGTCAATAACAATGGCCAGTTGATCAGCGACAAACAACTGTCCGACCTCAATGAGCAGCTCATTGAAGCGCAGGCCGATACCGCCCGCGCCAGCGCCCGCTACCAGCAGTACAAGTCGATCGTCGAAAGCGGCTCGGACAACGCGTTCAGAGACGCCGCCATATCGAGCGACCAACCGAGCAACTCGGTCATTTCGACGCTCAAGACACGCTATCTCGCTGTCGCCAAGCGGCAGCAGGATATAGAAGCCAATTTCGGCGCCGAGCATCCCCAGGCGGTCGCGCTTGCCAAGGAAAAGGCCGACATATCGGCTCAGATATTCGGCGAGCTGAAGCAACTGACCGAAAGCTATCGCAACGAATACGAAGTCGCTCTCGCACGCGAGACGGCGCTCCGCGCAAATGTCGCGTTAGCGGCCGGCAAGAGTTCCATCGACAACCAGACGCAGGTCCAGCTGCGCGAACTGGAGCAAAAGGCAACGGCGCTCTCGACACTTTATCAGACGTTCCTTGGCCGCTACGAGGAAGCCTCCCAGCAGCAATCATTCCCGGTCGGCAAGATCCGCGTCATCTCGGACGCGAAGCTGCCGCAATCCGCCGCAACCCCGCGCACGTCCATTGTGCTGGGACTTTCGCTTGTGCTTGGCGTGATGCTGGGGGCCGGGGTTGGCGGCCTGAATGAATTCAGGGAGCGGTTCTTCAGGACAGGCGAGGACGTTCGCGATCGCGTCGGTCTCAAATTCCTCGGCTACCTGCCGATCATTGGCAGCAAGGTCGGCAAGGACGACAAGCGCGATGACGTCCAGGCGGATGTCAGAACCGCCCAATCACCATCGGCCGCCGAAAAGCGCGCGCGCATGCGGGTGAGCATCGACGCCCCGGCATCGATGTTTTCCGAAACGCTCCGCAGCACCAAGATTGCCTTCGACGTCGTGATGGAAGGGCAAGGCAGCCGTGTCATTGGCATAGTCTCGGTCCTTCCCGGCGAGGGCAAGTCGACCGTGGCGGCGAATCTGGCCGGACTGCTTGCCGCCAACGGGTCCAAAACGCTGCTGGTGGACGGTGACCTGCGCAACCCCGGCCTCAGCCGCAGCCTTGGCATGGAGACCGAGCAAGGCCTGATGGAAGCGGTCGTGAGCGGGCAGACGTGGCAGTCCGTCGGCAAGATCGACCGGCAGACGAAGCTGGCGATCATCCCGGCCGTCCCGCGCGGTCATTTCTCGCACACAAGCGAGCTTCTGTCGTCGGCCGGAATGCGGCGTTTCATCGACAACGCCAAGGAAACATTCGAATACATCATCGTCGATCTGCCGCCGCTCGGCCCCGTGGTCGATGCCAAGGCCTTTGCTCCGCTTGCCGACGGTTTCGTGCTCGTGACAGAGTGGGGGCGCACGCCGCGTGCGATGGTGCAATCCATACTGAGTTCGGAAGCCTATATCGCCAACAAGATTGTCGGCGTGGTCCTGAACAAGGTCGATTTGAAGAAGCTGGCGAAGTATGGATCGATCGGCGGCTCGGAAAAATTCTTCGACAGATATTCGACCTATTATCTGGAAAAATCGGAAGCGCGGACGAAGGCAAACACCTGAGGCCGGCATTGCAGCGCCGCGCGTCTGTTTGGCTCACCAAAAGACGCTTGGAGCATTTTGCAGCTAAGGGGAATCACTTGGCGCCGTAAAAATGCGGCTAGAACAAAGCGCCAGAGCGGGATGCCCGGTTCAATTTGAACGCATCCCGCTCTGGCGCTTATTCGGGCATGATCCCTGCCGAAAATTGAATCCGATTTCAGGGCCATAAGCTAATTTAGGGAAACACCAGCCCGCCGCGTTGCCGGCGATGCTGAGAGCGGTCAGTCGTCCAGGCGAAGGCGGCATGCCAGGCGCCGCGCATTTCGCAGCAGGAGGTTTGCAGTTCTGGACGCGGGTGACACGCCGGCGCGGTTACGCGGTCTTGAGACGATAGCGGAAGATGGTGTGGTCGAGCAGAAGCCGGATTCGCGGTTCGGCCTCGATCGCAATCAGCCAGCTCGCCGCGATCATGGTTGCCCCGACAACGGCTGCCGAAAGCAGGTAGGGCACTCCCGCGCGCATCAGCGCCCCGAGAATGGCCGCACCGACGACGTCATGGATCAGATAGAGTGGGTAGGTCATCAGGCCGATCCGGCGCCAGCCGCGCCAGGACAGGTCGAGCCGCAACGACCACGCCATCAGGGCGACGGCAACGAGGAAGAAAATGATCGGTGGCGCGTATGGCATCTGCTCTTCTACCTTCACAGTGTGAACATCGACCGAGCTGGCGATCTGCAGGACGCAGCCTGCCAGAAACAGGGCACACAGGGCGAGGCGAGCGCGTGTCACCGCCTTGAAGCGCATCAGCCAGATCATGACGCCGACCGCAAAAAAGCATCCGTGATGCACCAGCAGCAGGGCAAGCCAGCGCGTCTCGGCAAGATCCGACCAGTCGAGCGGATAATACAGGCACCAGAAGAGTGTGCTGACTATGCCGATCATGATGGCCACGACCTCCACCAGGTGAAAGCACCTCAGCCGCAGCAAGGTCCAGACGACGGCGTAAAAGGCAATCTCGATGCCGAGCGTCCAATAGACGCTGTCGACCCAGGGGGAGTAGGGAACGAACAATGCCGTGCGAATGAGCCTGATCACGGCATCCGTCGGCCAGCTGAGGTCGGCCAAGAGCAGCACCGCCGCGGTGATGGGCGCGCAGATCCAGACCGCCGGCACCAATCGTTTCACTCTTGCCTCGAAAAACCGCAAGGGCGTCGAGTTTTCGGCGCTGAAGGCGATGACGAAGCCGCTGATGACGAAAAACACTTGTACGCCGACCCATCCTGAGCCGAGCATCTCCAGTTCCGGATGCGGCGGGATGCCGCCGGTCGCCCGTGCCGAAACGCCGGCGGGAAAGGCCCACACCCAGTAACCGTAGTGGTAGAACATCACGAGGACGGCGGCGAGGAATCGAAGGATGTCGACGCCGCCAAATGTAGTCTTTTTCTGAGCCATGCCGTATCGTCGGTGGGCGCCCCGGCAAAACTGTATGGCGATTTGCTGCATTGCACAATAGCCGATTGACTATCGGCCCGATGTCTTTACCGGCCAAGCCCGCGTCCTTTCAGCGCCGCGGTGATTTCGTCGAGAATGACCGGGTCGTCGATGGTCGCCGGCATCGCCCAGTCTTCCTTGTCGGCAATCTTCTGCATGGTGCCGCGCAGGATTTTGCCGGAGCGTGTCTTTGGCAGGCGCTTGATCGTCACCACCGTCTTGAAGGCGGCGACCGGGCCGATCCGCTCGCGCACCAGCGTGACCACCTCGGTCTCAATAGTGCCGGTGTCGCGCGCGACACCCGCATTCAGCACGACGAAGCCGAGCGGAACCTGGCCCTTCATCGCGTCGGCGACGCCGATGACGGCGCATTCGGCAACGTCCGGATGCGCGGCCAGCACCTCCTCCATGGCGCCGGTCGACAGCCGGTGGCCGGCGACATTGATGATGTCGTCGGTCCGGGCCATGACATAGAGATAGCCGTCCTCGTCCATCATGCCGGCATCCGCCGTCTTGTAGAAGCCGGGGAATTCATCGAGATAGGCTTGGCGAAACCGGTCATCGGCGTTCCACAGCGTCGGCAGGCAGCCGGCCGGCAGCGGCAGCTTGACCACGACATTGCCCAGCGTGCCGCGCGGCACTTCGTGGCCGGCATCGTCGAGCACGCGGATGTCGTAGCCGGGCATCGGCACGCCGGGCGAGCCGTATTTCACCGGCAGCAGGCCCAATCCGGCCGGGTTGATGGTCATCGGCGAACCGGTCTCGGTCTGCCACCAATGGTCGATCACCGGCACGTTCAATTGCTGCTCCGCCCATTTGATGGTTTCCGGATCGGCGCGCTCGCCGGCAAGGAACAGCGTGCGGAATTTCGAGAGGTCGTATTTGGGGACGAACTCGCCCTTCGGGTCCTGTCCCTTGATGGCGCGGAAGGCGGTCGGCGCGGTGAACAGCGCGACCACGCCATGCTCTGATATCACCCGCCAGTAGGTGCCGGCGTCGGGCGTGCCGACCGGCTTGCCCTCGAACAGGACGGTCGTGCAGCCATGCAGCAGCGGGCCGTAGACGATGTAGGAATGGCCGACCACCCAGCCGACGTCGGAAGCCGCCCAGAACACCTCGCCCGGCCTGACGCCGAACTCGTTCTCCATCGACCATTTCAGCACGACCATGTGGCCGCCATTGTCGCGCACGATGCCCTTGGGCTGGCCGGTCGTGCCTGATGTGTAGATGATGTAGAGCGGGTCGGTGGCGAGCACCGCAACGCAGTCGACATTGGCGCCGGCGGCCCGCTCGCGGGCGACCGCGTCGGCATAGTCGATGTCGTAGTTCTCCTTCATCTCGCAGCGCAACTGGTCGCGCTGCAGGATGAGGCATGCATCGGGCTTGTGCCGGGACATCTCGATCGCCTTGTCGAGCAGCGGCTTGTAGGCGACGACCCGCCCGGGCTCCAGGCCGCAAGAGGCGGAAATGATCAGCTTCGGCTTGGCGTCGTCGATGCGCGTGGCGAGCTCGTGCGAGGCAAAGCCGCCGAAGACCACCGAATGCACGGCGCCGATCCGGGCGCAGGCAAGCATGGCAAAGGCCGCTTCCGGCACCATCGGCATGTAGATGATGACCCGGTCGCCTTTTTGGACGCCGCGGTTCTTCATCACCGACGTCAGCGCGACCACCTCGCGCTTCAGTTCGGCATAGGTGAATTTCCTGATCGTGCCTAAGATCGCGCTGTCATGGATCAGCGCGATCTGGTCGGCGCGGCCACCAGCAACGTGGCGGTCGACGGCGTTGAAGCAGGTGTTGCAGGAGGCGCCGCCAAACCAGCGCCCATAGACGCCGGCATTCGGATCGAACACGGTCTCGAAGGGCGAGAACCAGTCGATGGCCTTGGCCGCATCCGCCCAGAATTTTTCCGGGTCGCGTTTCCAGCCGTCATAAACCTCGTGGTAGCGTGACGCCATCCAGCTTCCTCCCCAGGAATGTTTGCTGTCTTTGAAACACCGTATGCTGTTTTTGCAAGCATGTGCAATTTCGTCTTTTGGCGACCTCGGCTCGGTCGCAAACGTGCCGCATTATGATTGGGGATTTTGGTTGGGCATAGGCAATGAAGTTGCGATGCGGGATTGGATAGCCATGTTGACGGCGCTGCTGGTGAAGACTGTTCCCCCCGCGCGCGGGCAAGGGATGCCATTCGCGCCCGGGCATCCCAGCGCGATCTCGACTGCGCTCATTCGGATTGGCTCTAGAGCGGCAGCGCCGTCAGCATGAATCCAATACCGCCGGCGATCAGCAAAACGGCGGCCAACGCTTTTCTATGACGTTGGAAACCCGTCGGCGCCCGATCCCAATTGTAACGCATGTTCTGCCTCCCAAAACCCGCCGGATTCCTTACCTTACCAAAGGTAAAGAAAGGAACATCGCTGCCTGAATCCACCACACTGGCCTGACAATCCTCGGCAAAGCACATGACAGTTTTGCCATCGGCTATTTCTGGAGTGCGCTACATGCCCCAGCGCAGCGCGGCCGTATGCACCGGCGCGTCCCACAACGCGGTCGTCTCACCGTCGAGCATGGTCAGCGTGATCGAGCAGCCGGCCATGTCGAGCGAGGTCACGTAGGACCCGACCAGCGAGCGGGTGACCGTCACGCCGTTCCTCTCGAAGATTTTGCGGGCGCTGTTGTACATCAGGTAAAGTTCCATCAGCGGCGTGCCGCCGAAGCCGTTGACGAAGAGCAGCGCCGGACCTTTTGCCTTGCCGCCGAGGTCGCCGGCGATCGCCGCGCAGATCTCCTCGGCAATGGCGTCGGCGCTCTTCAATGTGTCGCGCCGGCGGCCGGGCTCGCCATGGATGCCGACGCCGAACTCCATCTCGCCATCGCCTATGTCGAAGGTCGGCTTGCCCGCCGCCGGTACGGTGCAACTGGTCAGCGCCACGCCCATGGAGCGTGTCGCCCCGTTGACGCGTTCGCCAAGCGCCTTCAACTGCTTCAGCGCCATGCCTTGCTCGGCTGCGGCGCCAACGATCTTCTCGACGACCAGCGTGCCGGCGACGCCGCGCCGCCCGGTGGTGTAGGATGAGTTCTCTACAGCGACGTCGTCGTTGGTCACGACTTGCATGACGCCCTCCGCCATTTCGGCGGCCATGTCGAAGTTCATCACGTCGCCTTCGTAGTTCTTGACGATGAACAGGCAGCCGGCACCGGTGTTGACCGCTTCCGCGGCCGCCATCATCTGGTCCGGCGTCGGCGAGGTGAACACCTGGCCGGGGCAGGCGGCATCCAGCATGCCATGCCCAACCAGCCCGCCGTGCAGCGGCTCGTGGCCCGAGCCGCCGCCGGAAATCAGCGCCACCTTGCCCGGCTTGAGTATCTTGCGGCGGACGAATTTATGCTCGTCGCCAAGCACCAGCAGGTCGGCATGGGCTGCAACGAAGCCGTCGAGGCTTTCGGTCAGCACCGTGTCCACGGAATTCAGAAACTTCTTCATGGCCGTCTCCTCCCGAAATAGCTGAACGTGGCGCGACTATGTCCCGCCCTTGCCGGCGATGCTGGTGATCTTCTGGATGAAATCGTTGACTGCCCGGTCGAGCGCCGCGTTCTGCTTGTCGTCGCCTAAATCCGGAACGATGAGCGAGACATGCCGCGTCTTGCGCATGCCTGATGCCACCGGCATTTTTCCTGGATGAGCCTGATGGTAGGCGGCGAGAAAATGGTCGCGTTCGGCCGGGCTGAAATGGCAGACGGAGAAAATAGCCGGCAAATGTTTTGACGGGATCGGGGTCGAATAGGCCGGGCTGGAAATCTGCGTGACGAAGCTGCGGTGCTTGCCCAGCGCGTCGGCGAGGCGCTGGCGCATGCCGGACGGGCGCTGGTCGATGACCTGCGACAGGATCGTCTTGTAAGCGCGGATCGCCTCTTCGGAGCCGGCTTCGGGCGTCTTCTCGGCCATGCCGGCGCCTAGATCGAGACGTCCGCAATGGCCGCCTTGGCCATGGCGAGCTGGGCGGGAACCACGGACAGGTCGCCCAGACCGGCCTCGATCAGCGCCGGGATCGCCGCCGGATCGCCGCCGGCGTCGCCGCACAGGCTGACCGGTATCTTTTGCGCGCGGCCGAACGCGGCAACCGAGGCGATAAGCCGAAGCACGGCCGGGTGCCTGACCGAATTGAGATGCGCGACCGAGGCATTGTCGCGCGCCGCCGCCATCACATATTGGGTAAGGTCGTTCGAGCCGATCGAGAAGAAGGCGACTTCGGCAAACGCCTCCGGCGCGACCGCCACCGACGGCACCTCGACCATGATGCCGAGCGGCGGCATTCTTTGCGCGACGCCGCGCGCGGCAAGCGCGGCCTGCTCTTCCGCGAACAGCGCGGCGGCACGCGCGTATTCGTCCACAACGGCGATCATCGGGAACATCACCTTGAGATTGCCATGGACGGCCGCGCGCAGCAGCGCCCGGATCTGTACGCGAAAAACCGCTGGCCTTGCCAGCGACAGCCTGATGCCGCGCAGGCCGAGGAACGAATTGGTTTCCTCCACAGTGAAGCCGGGCACCGGCTTGTCGCCGCCGGCATCGACGGTGCGGATCGTCACTGGCTTTTCGCCGGCCCATTCCAGCACCTTGCGATAGGCGCGATATTGCGTTTCCTCGTCCGGCAGCGTCTTGCCGAACAGGAATTCGGTGCGCATCAGCCCGACGCCGTCGCAGGTCGAGATATCGATGGCATCGACGTCGGACGGATCAGCTATGTTGACCAGCACCCGTACCGCCGTACCTGCCTTGGTGACCGCCGGGCGGCCCAAAAAGGTTTCAGCCAGGTCGCGGCGCCTAGCAAAGGACGACGACGATCGGCGGAATGCCTCGACCTCGGCTTTCGACGGCGCCAGCACGATGCCGCCGTGCTCGGCGTCGAGCAGGGCGACGCCGGCAAGATCAGCCGGCAAAGCGTCGAGCCCAACCGCCCCAAGCCCCACAACCATCGGCACGCCGCGCGAGCGTGCCAGCATGGCGACGTGGCTGGCGGCACTGCCCGCTTTCAGGGCGATGCCGCCGCCGGAACTCCAGTCAGTTTCGAGGAAGCGCGTCGGCGCGATGTCCTCGCCGTAGAATATGGCGCCCACCGGCGCGGCAGCCTCGCTGTCCTCGGTCAGCGTCCGCAGCACCTGGTCTCTGATATCGCGCATGTCGGCGGCGCGCGCGCGGAAATAGTCCTGGTCCGACGTCTCGTAGCCGACGATTTCGGCGTCGAGCGCCTGCCGCCACGCCGCATTCGCTGGCTGACCTGAGTCAATCGCGGCAAAGGCCGGGCCGGTCAGCGCATCGTCCTCCAGCATGGCGATCTGGAACTCGAGGATGTCGGCGGCGTCGCCCTCGACCGCCTCGATCAGCGTGGCAAGCCGGCTGATGGCTGCCTTGATTGCCGTTTCGAGCGCGAGCCTCTCGTCCGCGGCGCTCGCCTTGCCGGCGTAGCGCGCGGCAACCGGCTCCAGGTTGAACAACGGCCCCTCGGCATAGCCGGCGGAGGCCGAAATCCCCTTCAGCCTAAGCGGTTCGGGCATGGTCCGCGCCCTCGTCGAAATCGCGCCGTACCAGCTCGACCAGCGCGCCGACCGCCTCGCTGGCGCCGTCGCCTTTGGCCCTGATATGCAGCACCGTGCCTTTCGGCGCTTTGGCCGCCATCACCTTGACGATGCTCTTGGCGTCGAACCACGGCCCGTTGGCGGCGAGCGCAACTTCGACCTCGGCCGCGAACGTCTTGGCGAGTTTGGTGAACTTCACCGAAGGGCGCGCATGCAGACCGACCTCGTGGGTGATCAGGACGGTGGCTTCGGCGGATGCGGACATCGAGTCAAAATTCCTATTCATTCACGATGGCGACAATTCATGTGCCGTTGCCACCACTTCCCTGAGCGAGGCGCCGCCGGAAGCCTCCGTCGCCGCCATCACCGCGCCCTCGACGATCGGCGCATTGCAGACGACGATCTTCTGCGCGCGCGGCTCGCCGATCATCTCGATCGCCATCTCGCTGTTGGTCTCGGCGCCGCCAAGATCGACGAGGATGGCGACACCCGCCTCCGACCAGGCCTTGTCGATGGCGCCCATAATCGCCTCGACGTTTGTGCCCAGCCCGCCATGGCCGTTTCCGCCGCACCATGCAAGTGGCACTTCGTCGCCGACCATCTGGCGCACCATGTCGGCCGTGCCCTCGGCGACCAGCGGTGAATGCGATACGATGACGATGCCGACATTGCTCATGCGTGGCCCTTAATGGTTTCGACGACGGCTCGCACCAGAAGCGCGACCGAGCGCCCGCCGGCATCCATATGGCCGATCGAGCGGTCGCCGAGGAACGAGGCACGTCCGCGCAAGGCCTTCATCGGCACGGTGGTGTCGGCCGCACTGTCGGCGGCGTCGGTAATTTCCGCTCCGGTCTTTCCCTGTAGCAGCGCCTGATGCACCGGCTGCAGCACGTCGAGCATGGTCTTTTGCCCGACCTGCGACTTGCCACGTGCCGCCACCGCCTCGATCGCCTTGCCGAACGCAGACGCCAGATTGGCGCGATCGGGCTCAGCGGAAATTTCCTTGCCGAGCGCCATGAAAAGCGTGCCGAACAGCGGGCCGGAAGCGCCGCCCACCGTCATCACCAGCTTGGTGCCGATCGCCTTCAACGCGTCGGGCAGGGGCTTTGCCGCGAACTGGTCGGCCTCGGCCCGCACCGCCTCGAAGCCGCGCTTCATGTTCAGCCCATGGTCGCCGTCGCCGATCGCCTGGTCGAGCGTGGTCAGCTCGTCCGCGTGGGCGACAATCGTGTCGGCGGTGGCTGATATCAGCGCCTTCAGATCAACCTTGTCCATCGTCCCAGTCTTGTCCATCGTCCGAGCGCTCATCGGTTTGCGATCCTGTTGCCGGCCTGGTCGAAGAACAGCGGCGCCCGGTAGCGGATCGTCACCTTGTCGCCCTTTTCCAGTTGCGTGTCGGGGTCGGTCAGCGTCACCAGTTTTTTGGTCCCGACGCTCACATGCAGGTGGTTCTGGTCGCCCAGATGCTCGACCCAGTCAACAACGCCGTCGGCGTGGCCGTTCGATGCCTTGCCGATGGATAGATGTTCTGTACGCGCGCCGATGGTTTTGGTTCCCGCCGGCATGTCGCCGTCGGGCAGCAGGCCGGTCGGCAGCAGATTGATCGCCGGCTGGCCGAGCCTTGCGGCGACATGAAGGTTGGCCGGCTCCGAATAGATCGTCCGCGGCGTGCCGATCTGCACCAAAACGCCGTCGGCGAGAATGCCGATGCGATCGGCCATGGTCATCGCTTCGATCTGGTCGTGCGTGACGTAGAGCATGGTGGCGCCGAGCTCGGCCTGGATGCGCTTCAGCTCGAGCCTGAGGTCGGCGCGCAGCTTGGCGTCGAGCGACGACAGCGGCTCGTCCATCAGGTAGATCGAAGGCTTGCGAACCAGGGCACGCCCGATGGCGACGCGCTGCATCTCCCCGCCGGAAAGTTTGGTGGAGCGGTTGTCGAGCTTGTGATGGATGCGCACCATCCTGGCCACCTCCTCGACGCGGCGGCGCACCGCCTCTTCGGGGAAACGCCGTGCCGGCGAACGCAGTGGAAAGGCGAGGTTGTCGTAGACCGACAGATGCGGATAGAGCGAATATTGCTGGAAGACGAAGGCGGTGTCGCGCTCGGCCGGCGAGAGTGCTGTCGCATCGCGGCCGCCGATATGGATTGAGCCCATATCCGGCCGTTCCAATCCAGCGATCAGCCGCAGCGTCGTAGTCTTGCCGGCGCCGGTCGGGCCGAGCAGCACGACGAATTCGCCGTCCTTGACCTGCAAATCGAGATTGTCGATGGCGGTGTGCTCGCCGAAGCTCTTGGTTACGCCTTTGATGTGCACGTCAGCCATGACGGACCTCTGCGGTGGCGTCATGGATCGCGGTGCGAACCGCGCGGCCGGAGCCTTTCTCGAACAGCGACAGCCGGGCGCTGCTCAGCGCCAGGCCGACATGGTCGCCCGCATTGAGCCGGATTTCGGCCGGGACCCGCGCCTTGATGATGCCGTCTGCAGTCTCCACCGCCACGATCTGCGTGGTGCCGAGATATTCGGTGCCGTAGATGGCGCCGCGCAGCTTCGAGGCGTCGTCGAAGCGGATGTGTTCCGGCCGGATGCCAAGCGCCATGTCGGCCGGCGCGATGTCCTCGCGCACCTCCGGCACGGCCACCTTGGCACCTTGCACCACGATCTCCCTGGCACCCCTTGAAAGCCCGCCGCCGAAGCCCAGAAAATTCATCGGCGGCGAGCCGATGAAGTCGGCGACGAACATGCTCGCCGGCCGGTCGTAGATTTCGCGCGGGCTTCCGAACTGCTCGATGACGCCGTGGTTCATCACCGCTATCTTGTCGGCCATCGACATCGCTTCCATCTGGTCATGGGTGACATAGACGGTTGTGGCGTGGATGCGGTTGTGCAATTCGCGCAGTTCGTGGACCATGAGGTCGCGGAATTCGGTGTCGAGTGTGCCGAGCGGCTCGTCCATCAGGAAGCATTTTGGACGCCGCACGATGGCGCGTCCGAGCGCCACGCGCTGGCGGTCGCCGCCGGCAAGGCCGGAGACTGATTTGTTGAGCAGATGGTCGATGCGCAAAAGCTTCGCCGTCTCCTCGACCCTGGCGCGGATCTCGGCACCGGGCATGCCTTGCGCCAGCAGCGGAAAGCCGATGTTCTTCCTGACGTTCATGTGCGGGTAGAGCGCGAACAACTGGAAGACGAAGGCGATGTCGCGCTCGCGAGCACGCCGCATGGTGACGTCCTCGCCGCCGAGCAGGATCTTGCCGCCTGTCGGCAGTTCGAGCCCGGCGATCATCCTGAGCGTCGTCGTCTTGCCGCAGCCCGACGGCCCCAGCATGACGAAGAACTCGCCATCCCCGACGACGAAGTTGGAATCCTGCACGGCGACGAAATCGCCGAAGGCCTTTCTCAGATGCTCGACCCTGATCTCCGCCATCGTCTACTCCGGAAATTTCGAGACGATGATGAACATCGCCGTGCCGGCCAGCATGGTGACGAAGGAGTAAGTATAGAGCGGCAGTGCGAAAGGCTGGAACAGCATCAGGAAGCCGATGGCGATGATCACTGTCGCGATGTTCTCCATCAAGCCGCGCCTGGCCCAGGCCGGCCAGCGCGATTTGCGTCTTGCCGGTTGGGTCATGCTCATTTGCGCACCGCGCCGAAGGTGATGCCGCGCAGCAACTGCTTGCGCAGCAGGATGGTGAACACCAGGATCGGCACCAGGAAAATCGTCGTGCCGGCGGCGACCGCCGGCCAGTCCTGGCCGCCTTCGCCGATGATGGTCGGGATGAAAGGCGGTGCGGTCTGCGCCGTGCCCGAGGTCAACAGGGCGGCGAACGCATATTCGTTCCAGGCGAAGATCAGGCAGAAGATGGCGGTCGCGGCAATGCCGGTGGTCGCCTGCGGCAGCACGGTGCGCCAGAACGCCTGCAGGCGCGTGTAACCATCGATCATCGCCGCTTCCTCGTATTCGCGCGGGATCTCGTCGATGAAGCCCTTCAGCAGCCACACTGCTAGCGACACGTTGACCGCCGTGTAGAGCAGGATCATGCCGAGCGCGGTATCCGACAGGCCAAGCTCGCGATACATCAGGTAGATGGGAATCGCGACTGCGATCGGCGGCATCATCCGCGTTGACAGGATGAAGAACAAAAGGTCGTCTGCCAGCGGCACCTTGAAGCGCGAGAAACCATAGGCCGACAGCGTGCCGAGGAAGACAGCGCAGAAGGTCGAGCCGAAGGCGATGATCAGCGAGTTGACGAAGCGCGGCATGAAGTTGGACGGGCCGGCGATCACCATGTTGCGCTTGCGCACGGTCTCGTCGCAGAGGCCGGTCGCCGGTCCCAGCGAGTTGATGTATTCCGGCGTCTGTCGCGTCCGTGTCGAGAACAGATTGCAGTAGCCCTCGAGGCTCGGCTGGAACAGGATCTTGGGCGGATAGGCGATCGAATCCGGCGGTGTCTTGAAGCTGGTGGCGAAGATCCACAGCAGCGGCACGATCGAGATCAGCGCGTAAAGTACAATGATCGTTCCGGCGACGCGCTTCGACGTGACCGAGGGTGCGACGACCGAATGGGCTGACGTCAGGCTCATCTCTGCTTCACCTTGTTGAGCGCCTTGACGTAGATGTTGGCGAGGCCGAACACCGCGACGAACAGGATGATGGCGAAAGCCGAGGAATAGCCCGTCCGCCAGCTTTCGAAGGCCTGCCGCTTCAGCGTGATCGAGGCGACCTCGGTGGTCGATCCCGGCCCGCCGCCGGTGAGCAGGTTGACCATGTCGAACATCTTGAAGTTCTCGATGCCGCGGAACAGCACCGCCAGCATGATGAAGGGCAACGCCATCGGCAGCGTGATCGACCAGAACTGCCGCCAGTTGGAGGCGCGGTCGACCTCGGCCGCCTCGTAGATGTATTCGGGGATCGAACGCAGGCCGGCGAGGCAGATCAGCATCACGTAGGGCGTCCACATCCAGGTGTCGACGATGACGATCGACCACGGCGCCAGCGAGACGTTGGAGAGCATGCCGATCTGCGTTGCCGGAATGCCTGACACGAATGAGATGGCATAGGCAAACAGACCGATCTGCGGCTCGTAGAGGAAGCGCCAGAAATTGCCGACCACCGCCGGCGACAGCATCATCGGAACGAGAATGATGGTCGTCCAGAAGGCGTGGCCGCGAAATTTCCGGTCGATCAGCCAGGCCAGCGTGAAGCCGATCAGCGTCTGCAGCAGAATGGTCCAGAACACGAAATGCGCCGTCGTCTGCATGGCGATCCAGATGTCCTGGTCGCCGAGGATGCGCCGGTAATTGGCAAAGCCGACATTTTTGACAACCTCGTTGGGGCGATTGGCGCGGTAGTTGGTGAAGGAAAGGTAGATCGCCCAAAACAGCGGGAAGATGTTGATGGCGAGCAGCAAGAGGATCGTCGGCGAGATGAACAGCCAGGCAAGGCCCTTGTCGCTGATGCCTCGGACCTTGCGGGCCAACGGCTCAGGCGTAGCCCGGGCAACGCTGTCCGCAGTCCGATTGAGCATGGTCAGTCCCGCTTCGGTCACTTGGGTCGTCTCGACAATGGAATTTATCTGAACTGTGTCCCGTGCCAAGGGCGGCACGGGACACGCGGGCTCGGGAGGAGCGACTACATCTTGCCGTCGTCCTGGAACACCTCGGTCCAGTCCTTGACCAGGCCGTCAAGCGCATCCTTGGCCGACCCCTGGCCGGCGACGACATAATCGTGGAAGCGCTTCTGCGACGCCTGCAGCAGCGGCGCATAGCTGGGCTCGGCCCAGAAGTCCTTCACGATGGCCATGGAATCGAGGAAGGTCTGTGCATAGGGCTGGCTGGCCGGGAAGCCCGGGTCGTTCACCACCGCGTTGAGGCAGGAATAGCCGCCGAGCGACCACCATTTGGCCTGCACGTCCTTGTTGGCGAACCATTTGATGTATTTGAGCGCGGCCTCCTGCTTGTCCGAATAGGAGACCACCGAGATGCCCTGGCCGCCGAGCTGGGCGAATTGGTCGCCGTCGGGACCCTTGGGATTGGCGAAATAGCCGATCTTGTCGCCGCCGACATTCTCGTCCTTCTGCAGGCCTGGCCAGGTAAAGGCGAAGTTCATGTGCATCGCCACCTGGCCGGATTTGAAGGCATCGACGCCTTCGCCCATGTAGCTGTTAGACGCCCCGGGAGGCGTGCAGCAGTCATAGAGTGCCTTGTAGAACTCCAGGCCCTTCACCGATTTCTCGGAATTGACGAAGCCGTCCATCTCGTAGGGCTTGTCGGGGTTCTCGTATTTGAAGCCGAAGCTGTAGAGCACGTCCATGGCGCCCATGGTGATGCCTTCGGAGCCGCGCTCGGTGTAGATCGACGCGCCATAGACCGTCTTGCCGTCGATCTCGCGCTTCTGGAAGAACTCGGCGATCTGCTTCAACTGGTCGAAGGTCGTCGGCGCGGCGAGATCCCAGCCGTATTTTTCCTTGAACTCCTTCTGCAGTTCCGGCTTGGAGAACCAGTCCTTGCGATAGGTCCAGCCGACGACGTCGCCCATGGCCGGCAGCGCCCAGTAATTCGGCGAGTTCTTCGGCCATTGCGAATAGCCGACGACGGTCGCCGGCACGAAGTCGTCCATGCTGATCTTCTCCGCGTCGAAGAAGTCGTTCAGCTTGACGTAGTGGCCGTTCTCGGCGGAGCCGCCGATCCATTGGCTGTCGCCGATGATCAGGTCGCACAGCTTGCCCTTGGAATTCAATTCGTTGAGGAAGCGATCGGCATAGTTGGTCCACGGCACGAACTCGAATTTCATGCCGATGCCGGTTTCCTTGGTGAAGTCCTTGGACAGTTCCACAAGCGCGTTGGCCGGGTCCCATGCTGCCCAGCAAAGCGTCAGGTCTTCCGCATGTGCGACGTTCGAGACGGCTGTCGACGCAAGCATTGCCGAGGCCAGTCCCAACGTCAGTTTCCCTAACGTCAGTTTCAAGGTCGATTTCATGCCTTCCTCCCATTTGCGAAACGCGCCCGGATGACGGTTTCAAGAAACCTCAACCCCCCTCCTCAGGGGCCTAAACATGACGACGCGGTTGAACCGCGGATGTTTAGTAATTTGTTTAGTGATGCAATTTTTACTAAACAAGGCAAGCGAATTCGTTGCTGCGCCGCAACATGGCGCTTCCGTCCCGGGGTGCTGGTCCGGGAAAATTGCGGCTGCCGGATTGGTCGGCGCACCGGAGCCGGTTCAATCGACCGTTCTCGTCCTGACCATCACCGGCCGGATCACTGGGGCTGGCGAAAGCAGCCGTCAGGGAAGTTGAGGAAATACATTGCGCCAAGCAGGTCCGCCGACGCCGTTGCTTCCTTGCGGCGGGAAGGGCGAGCAGTCCTGGATCGCTCTTCCCGCCCTTGGCGCCATCCGTGGCTATCGCAAAAACCAATTCTGCGCCTTGCGCGGCTTAAGCGCCCATCGTACCGAGCATGAGGATCTCGTCCGGATGCGCACCGAGCGCCAATGCCTTCACTCTACGCTCTCCACTTCATCCCACTCTCTCCCGGAATGGAAAAACGTGACGAACGGAATCCTGCTCGCCCTGATCGCCTATGCAAGCTATTCGTGCAACGATGCCGTCGTCAAAAGCCTGGGCGGGCAGTTCACGGTGTTCGAGATCGGGTTTTACTCGACGCTGTTTGCCGGCTTGTTTCTTCTCTTCACCCGGCCAAACGGCGAACGCTGGCGTGATTTCTGGCGCACCAAGCGGCCCTGGGCGGTGCAGGCCCGCGCCTGGTCCGGCATCGCGTCCGGCGTGCTCAGCGTCTATGCCTTCACCACCATCCCGCTGGCGGAAGCCTATGCCTTGATTTTCCTGGCGCCGCTGTGCGTCACCATTCTCTCCACCGTCATACTCAAGGAGAAGGTCGGCCCGTGGCGATGGCTGGCGGTGGTCGCCGGCTTTGCCGGCGTCATGCTGGTCGTGCGGCCGGGCTTTCGCGACCTGCATCTCGGTCACCTTGCCGCGTTCGGCGTTGCCTTCCTCGCCGCCGCCAGCGTCATCCTGATGCGTTCGCTCGCGGCCGGGGAAAAACGCACGACGATGCTGGGCGTGCTGATCGGCTACGGCCCGTTCTTCAACGGCATCGGCGCCGCGGCCACGTCATTCTCGCTTCCGGACGCAAGGCAACTGGCCTGGCTGGTGCTGTCGGGCGTATTCACCGCTTGCGGCCAGTTGCTTCAGCTACTGGCCGTCAAATACGCGCCCGCCAACCGGATCGCGCCGACGCATTATTCGCAGATCCTCTGGGCGGTGATCCTGGGCGCGCTGTTCTTCCAGGAATATCCCGATTTCCTGTCGCTTGTCGGCCTCACCGTCGTCGGCGGCTCCGGCCTTTTGACGATGGTGCGCGAGGAGGTGAGGCTCGGCACAGTGCGCTGGAATCCGTTTTCGCGGACGCGGCTTTGATCTGGCCGCACCGGTTGCGCGACAGCCGTCACCGCTGATATGCGGTCGCTGCGGATCCGCCGCGACTGGATGGAAGCATCCCTGGAACAATGACCAGAAAACCCTTGCCGGAGCTTCCGGTTTCCGCCGTGCTGCCGGCGCTCGGCGACGCGCTCGACCATGGCAACAGCGCCGTGCTGGTGGCGCCGCCCGGCGCCGGCAAGACGACGCTGGTGCCGCTGGCGCTGCTCGATGCAGCATGGCTCGGCACGGGCAAGATCATTCTGCTCGAGCCGCGCCGGCTCGCTGCCCGCGCTGCCGCCCGCCGCATGGCCGAACTGCTCGGCGAGGAGCCGGGCGAAACCGTCGGCTATGCCATGCGCATGGAGAATCGCACCTCGGCAAGGACGAAAATCCTCGTCGTCACCGAGGGCGTGCTCGCGCGGATGATCCTCGACGACCCGGAACTGCCCGGCGTCTCGGCTGTATTCTTCGACGAATTCCATGAGCGCTCGCTCGATGGTGATTTTGGCCTGGCGCTGGCGCTCGACGTGCAAGGCGCGCTGCGGCCCGATCTGCGACTGCTGGTCATGTCGGCGACGCTCGACGGCGCGCGGGTCGCTCGCTTGCTTTCCGGCGCCCCGGTAATCGAGAGCGAAGGCCGCGCCTTTCCGGTCGATATCCGCTATGACGAGCGGCCGGCCGGCACGGCAATAGAGGACGCCATGGCCAAGGCGATCCGCGCGGCCCTTGCCGATGAGAGCGGCAGCGTGCTCGCCTTCCTGCCCGGCCAGCGCGAGATCGAGCGTACCGCCGAGCGGTTGCAGGGTCGCGTCAATGCCGACACCGACATCGTGCCGCTCTACGGCATGCTCGACGGCAAGGCGCAGGATGCGGCGATCAAGCCGGCGCTGTCCGGCCGTCGCAAGGTGGTGCTGGCGACGTCGATCGTCGAGACCTCCATCACCATCGACGGTGTGCGCGTCGTCATCGATTCCGGCCTGTCGCGCCTGCCGCGCTACGAGCCGGCCAGCGGCCTGACGCGACTGGAGACGGTGCGTGTTAGCAGGGCCTCCGCCGACCAGCGCGCCGGCCGCGCCGGCCGCACGCAAGCGGGCGTCGCCATCCGGCTGTGGCGGGCCGAGCAGACGTCGGCACTTCCCGCCTTCACCCCGCCGGAAATCCTCGAAGCCGATCTTTCGGGGTTGATGCTCGATTGCGCCGCCTTCGGTGTCGCCGACCCGGTGAGCCTTTCCTTCCTCGATCCGCCGCCGGCCCCGGCACTCAACGAGGCAAGGGCGCTGCTTCGTGCGCTCGACGCCGTTGACGGGGCAGGGCGCCTGACCGAGTCGGGTGCTGCGATGCGCAGGCTGGCGCTGCCGGTGCGGCTGGCTCACATGATCACCGAGGCGGCGAAGGCCAATCAGGCGGTCGAAGCGGCGATGCTCGCCGTGCTGCTCACCGAGCGCGGCCTTGGCGGCGACGGTGCCGACCTCGAACGGCGGCTGGTGCGGTTCCGCTCCGAAAGATCGCCGCGCGCCACCGCTGCACGGCAGCTTGCAGAGCGTTTGGCGAAACAGGCCTCACCCTCTTCACCCTCCCCCTCGAGGGGAGGGTCGATCCGCGAAGCGGAGCGGGGTGGGGTAGGTCGAGCGCGGCACCCCGTCTCCCGCGCCTTGCTGCGCAAGGCTCGCTCGCCGACCCTCCCCACAAGGGGGAGGGCAACGCCGGCGCTCTCCTCATCCATGCCTGGCCGGACCGCGTCGCCAGGGCGCGTGGCGAGCGCGGCCGTTTCGTGCTGGCCAACGGTTCGGGCGCCATGCTCGACGCCGCCGATCCGCTGGCGGGCGAAACCTGGCTGGTCGTCGCCGACCTGCAGGGCAAGGCGCAGACCGCCCGCATCACGGCGGCAGCGGCGGTGGATGAGACCGACATTCGCGCTTCGCTTGCCGGCAAGATCGAGACCCGCCGCGAAGTGAGCTTCGACCGTGACAGGCGCGCGGTGCGTGTGCGCGAAACCGCTCGCCTCGGCGCCATCACCCTGTCCGAACGCATGCTGCCGGCGCCGGTCGGCGCCGAGGCGGATCGCGCCATTCTCGACGCTCTGCGCGAACACGGGCTGTCGCTTTTGCCGTGGAGCAAGGAGGCCGAAACACTGCGGCAACGGCTCGGCTGGCTGCATCGCGGCCTCGGCGCGACCTGGCCCGATGTTTCCGACGCCGCGCTCATCGACCGCCTCGACGACTGGCTGTTGCCGTTCCTCTCCGGTACGGCGTCCTTTGCTGCGATCGAACCGGGCGTGCTTTCGGCCGGCCTGACGGCATTGGTGCCGCACGATCTCCAGCGCAGGATCGACACGCTGGCGCCGACCCATTTCGACGCGCCGTCGGGCAGCCGCGTGCCGATCCGCTATGATGGCGAATGGCCGGTGCTGGCGATCCGCGTCCAGGAGCTGTTCGGCCTCGACCGGCATCCCGCAATCGCCAACGGCACGGTGCCGCTGACGCTGGAACTTTTGTCGCCGGCGCACCGGCCGATCCAGACGACGCGTGACCTGCCCGGCTTCTGGCGCGGTTCCTGGGCCGATGTGCGCACCGACATGCGCGGCCGCTACCCAAAGCATGTCTGGCCGGAGAACCCGCTTCTCGCCACCGCCACCAGCCGCGCCAAGCCGCGGGGGACCTGAGCATGATGGTCTGGCGCTCGTCGTTTTCCGGCTATAATCCTTAGCCATGATAAACATCCTGCGGGCGCCCGACTTCCAGCAAAGCCAGCGGCTGCGCCTCAACACGCTGATCAGGCTGCGCTGGCTCGCCATTGTCGGCCAGAGCCTGACGGTTCTCGTCGTCGCCTACGGGCTGAAGTTCCCGCTGCCCGTCAGCCTCTGCTTCGCACTGATCGCCTGTTCGGCCTGGATGAACCTGTTGCTGACCTTCCGCTATCCGGCGGCGCACCGGCTGACCCCGCTGCCGGCGTTTGCCATCCTGACCTTCGACAGCCTGCAGCTTGCCGGCCTGCTCTACATGACCGGCGGCCTCACCAATCCGTTTTCGGTGCTGGTCACGGTGCCCGTGGTCATCTCGGCGACATCGCTGCCGCTGCGGCTGACCGCCATCCTCGGCACGCTGGTTATGGTGGCGGCGAGCCTGCTGGTCTTCTTCCATTTGCCGCTGCCCTGGTACGAGGGCGCGCCGCTGGCGATGCCGTTCATCTATGTCGCCGGCATGTGGATGGCGGTGTTTTCCTCGATCGCCTTCACCGCGATCTACGCCTTCCGCGTGGCCGAGGAAGCGCGCCTGCTCGCCAATGCGCTTGCCGCCACCGAGCTGGTGCTGCAGCGCGAGCAGCATCTGTCGGCCCTGGACGGCCTCGCCGCCGCCGCCGCGCATGAATTGGGCACGCCGCTTGCCACCATCACGCTTGTCGCCAAGGAGATGGAGAAAGCGCTTCGAGGCGATCCGAAATACGGCGAGGACGTGACGCTGCTGCGTTCGCAGAGCGAGCGTTGCCGCGAAATCCTCAAACGCCTGACCAGCCTGTCGTCCGAGGGCGAGGCGCATCTTTCGCGCCTGCCGCTGACCTCGCTGGTCGAGGAGGTGACGGCCCCGCACCGCGATTTCGGCATCTCGATCAAGCTTCGCCCCGGCGAGCGCGTCGGCCCCGAACCGGTCGGGCGACGCAATCCCGGCGTCATCTACGGCCTCGGCAATCTGGTCGAGAACGCCGTCGACTTCGCCCGCAAGGTCGTCACCGTGCGCTGGAGCTGGAACGAGGCCACTGTTACCTTCTCGATCACCGACGACGGGTCGGGCTTTCCTCCCGAAATCATCGACCGCATCGGCGAACCCTATATGTCGACGCGCCAGGGCACCGAGGCCGGCGGCGGCCTGGGCCTTGGTCTTTTCATCGCCAAGACCTTGCTGGAACGCTCCGGCGCCACCCTCGATTTCCGCAATTCGAGCGAACCGGGCGAGGGCGCGGTTGTGCAGATATCGTGGCCGCGCGGCGTCTTCCTCAATCCTGAGCAGGCTTCGGCCATCATGTTTGACACGGCCTGAATTGGACAATGGCGTTCCAAAACTATATCTGCGTAAAAATCAGGCAGCAGGAATTTTAAGACGATGAGTGGCGACGAAACGATTGGCGCAATGGTTGAAGGCGAGGACACCTCGCTATTGATCGTCGACGACGACAAGCCGTTTCTCACCCGGCTTGCCCGCGCCATGGAAACCAGGGGTTTCGTGGTCGAGACGGCCGAGAGCGTGGAGGAGGCGGTGGCCAAGGCGCGCGCCAACCCGCCGGCCTATGCGGTGGTCGACATGCGGCTCGGCGACGGCAACGGCCTTGACGTCGTCGCCGCCATCCGCGAGAAGCGCGACGATGCCCGCGCCGTCATCCTCACCGGCTACGGCAACATCGCCACCGCGGTGACGGCGGTGAAGCTGGGAGCCATCGACTATCTGTCGAAGCCGGCCGATGCCGACGATGTTTTCGCCGCACTCACCCGCACGGCGGGTGAACGCGCGGCACCCCCCGAAAATCCGATGTCGGCTGATCGCGTGCGCTGGGAGCACATCCAGCGCGTCTACGAAATGTGCGACCGCAACGTCTCCGAGACCGCGCGCCGGCTCAACATGCACCGCCGCACGCTGCAGCGGATACTCGCCAAGCGCGCGCCGCGCTGACGCATGATTCCCCGGGATCGATTTTGCTTCGCTGACCTTCGGTTCGGAAAGCACCATGCGCGAACCACTGCGGCGTTCCAAAGACGCGCGGCGTAGAGGCTTGCCCTGCCATTGATGCTTGCGCATCATCGCACCAGGTGAAACCGGCCCTGCCGGCCGATAGGACGGAGAGCACATGCAGGACCAGAAGCAGCCACCGGCTTCCATTCTTCGGCAGCGGCCGGTTTCCGTTCTTCGCGAATTCCTCGCCAGCGAGGCGGCAGGCGGCATCGTCCTGATGGTGGCCGCGGCACTGGCCCTGATCGTCGCCAATTCGCCGCTGTCCCAGGCCTATTTCGAAGCTCTTCACGCCTATCTGGGACCGCTCAGCGTATCGCACTGGATCAATGACGGCCTGATGGCCGTGTTCTTCCTGCTGGTCGGCCTGGAGATCAAGCGCGAGATGCTGGACGGACAGCTCTCGACCTGGCCGCGGCGCGCCCTGCCCGGCATCGCCGCAGCCGGCGGCATGCTGGTTCCTGCCCTTGTCTACGTCGCCATCAACCGCGACAACCCGGCCGCTTTGTCCGGCTGGGCGATCCCGACCGCCACCGACATCGCATTTGCGCTCGGCGTGCTGTCGCTGCTCGGCAGCCGCGTGCCGGGGTCGCTGAAGGTATTCCTCACCGCGCTTGCCATCATCGACGACCTCGGCGCGGTCATCATCATCGCGATGTTCTACACAAGCGACCTGTCGCTCGCCTATCTCGGCGCCGCCTTCGCGGTCATCGCTCTGCTCGTCGTTTTCAACCGCATGCAGGTGCTGACGCTGCTGCCCTATCTCGTGCTTGGTCTTGTCCTATGGGTTCTGGTGCTGAAATCGGGCGTCCATGCCACGCTCGCCGGCGTGGCGCTAGCCCTCACCATCCCTCTGAAGATCACCCCGGGCATCAGTCATGATCTCGACCATTCGCCGCTGCATCGGCTCGAGCATGGCCTGCACAACGTCGTGCCGTTCGTCATCATCCCGATCTTCGGCTTCGCCAATGCCGGCGTTTCGCTTGCTGGCCTGAGCGCGGCCACCCTGGTCGAGCCGCTGACGCTGGGCGTCGCCGCCGGCCTCGTCGTCGGCAAGCTGGTCGGCGTGTTCGGCTCCTCCGCGCTTGCCATCCGGTTCGGTTTTGCCGATCTGCCGGTGAATGCCGGCTGGCTGCACATGACAGGCATTTCTCTGCTCTGCGGCATCGGCTTCACCATGAGCCTGTTCATCGGCCTGCTCGCTTTCGCCAGCAACGTCGAGCTGCAGGACGCGGTGAAAGTCGGCATCCTCGCCGGATCCGTCATCGCCGCGATCCTCGGCGCAGCCGTGCTGTTGATGGCGCCGGCCGCGAATGGGGAAGAGGAGGACGAGGAGTAGAACTGGCCGATTGGCGCCGTTCCTCGCCCCCGCGAAGCGGGGGAGAGGTGGCCCGGCGAAGCCGGGACGGAGAGGGGGGCGACATCCGCGAAGTCAGAACCCGGTGAGGGACAGGGTGCGTGACTCGCCATGGTACGAAGCCTTTCAGGCGCCTTGAGACAACGAGCTCCCGGACGCCGTGAAGGCCCCTCTCCGTCCCGGCTTCGCCGGGCCACCTCTCCCCACTTTGTGGGGCGAGGAACCCAGGTTCTGCGAAAGCAGCCGCACTTGACGCTTAGCGCAAAGGTCGAAAGCTACTCGCTCTCTCCCTCCAGCGCCGGCACCGCCACGCCGGCGAGTTCCGCCGCCAGCAGCCGCGACGCACCGGCCCGCGCGATCCTCAGCATCAGCGCCTTGCGCGTCGCCGCCGCCATGCGGTGCTCGGGCGCGTCGCGCAGGATTTCGGCGCCGTAGCCGTCGGAAAGGATAAACCCGCATTCCTGCGGAAAGATCTCCGACGGCACGCCGGGATGGGTGGCAAAGAAGAAGCGGTCGGAGTGCAGCCGGTAGTCCGGCCATTTGCGGTCGACCCTGAAATCCTCGATCGAGGATTTGATCTCGATGATCCAGATGTCGCCCTGGCGGGTCAGCGCGACGAGATCGGCGCGGCGCCCGGTGGCCAGCGACAGTTCGGGCAGCACATGCGCGCCCATCTCTTTCAGCAGCCGTTGCACGCCACGCCGCACCAGCATGGCGCGCTCCGACTGGCGGCCGTCGATCAGGGGATTGAGGGGGATGGGAGAAATGATTGGCATGGCGGACACCATGCCAGATGTTGTTCACGGTTTGAACCTGTTTTTTGGCGGCGATTATGTACTTTACAAACCCTTCCTTTAATCTACGGGCATCATGCCCTCCAGAGCAATGATCCTCGTCTTTGCGCAGCGTTCGCGGATGGCTTTGAGCCGGCTGTATTCCGGAGAGTCGTACCATGCCATGAGGGAGGCCATATCCGGGAACTCGACAATGACCAGGCGATGAGGTTCCCAATCGCCTTCCAGCACTTTGGTGGCTCCGCCACGAGCGATGTACCTTCCCCCGTAGCGCGCTTCGCTTGCTGGTACATCCCGGCGGTATTCCTCGAAAACGGCGGCGTCGGTTATGTCCACATCAGCAATAAGATAGGCTGCCATCGACCCTACTCCGCGAGGAAAGGCATTGAAGCACGTCCATTAGCGATACCGCAAATAAGCCGGCACTACGCCCCGGAAATGACTCGCGTTCTCTCGGATTGGGGCGCTTAATTGTGTTCGTAGGGGTAACTCTGGGAGGAGATGAACCATGCCCATGTATCTCACGAAATTCAGCTATACGCCCGAAACCTGGGCCCGCCTGATCGAAAACCCCGAAGATAGACGCGAGGCGGCCCGTTCCTACATCGAATCGGTGGGCGGAAAGCTGCACGGGTTCTGGTACGCCTTCGGAGAGCACGATGGCTGGAATCTGTGGGAGGCGCCAGACAACGTGTCGATGGCATCTGTCGTGCTCGCCATTGGTGCGGGAGGAGCGCTCAGCTCGTGCGAGACCACCGTTCTCCTTAGCGTCGAAGAGACGATGCAAGCGCTTGGCAAGGCGAAGTCGATCCGGTATCGCCCGCCGGGATCGTAAGGTCGGCCGTTGCGGCTTGCAGAGCTGGTCGCTAGTTGGGCTACCCACGCTACGGAATGGCTGGTGTCGCGCAACCTTCACACCTGTGCAGAAACGACTTTGTCATCGGGCCGCGCAGCCCCCGCAATATCATCCAAAATCGGGCAGTCCGGCCGCTCGTCGCCGTGGCAGGCGTGGATCAGTTTCTGCAGGGTCGAGCGCATCGACCACAGTTCGCGCACCTTCTCCTCGATTGCCGTCACATGCGCGGCGGCGATCTCGCGCACGTCATGGCTGGCGCGGCCGCGATCCTCATAGAGCGCCATCAGCTGGCGGCAATCTTCGATAGAAAAGCCGAGATTGCGCGCGCGGCGCAGAAAAGCCAGCCGGTGGATGTCGTCGCCGCAATAGTCGCGGTAGCCGTTGCCGGCGCGCCGCGGTCGGATCAGGCCGATCTCCTCGTAGTAGCGAATGGTCTTGGCCGGCAGGCCGGAACGGTGGGCGGCTTCTCCGACATTCATGGCGATTCCTCGACCTCCGGCGGTCTGGCGGACCGCCCATTGAATTTGCTTCACAATCCTGCAGCGACCGTTGCCGAAAAGCCACAGTTGCGGACTTACCGCACGTAAGCCCCCGCATATAGTCATCGCGCGCTTGGCAAGCAAAGCAAATGCCAGCATGAATAATGGCGACAAAGCGGCCGCAACGTGCCGCACTATTTGGCGGGGCATCGAACCTTTTTATGCGCATGAAGCCATTTGCAATCGTCGTCGCGTTTGCGTTGTCGGCCGCTATCGCTGGTTGCAGCACCATCGGCTCGCAGATATTCAACAACAACTATGGCGCGGTGACCGATGCGGGCTATCAATTGCCCCGCATTCCAATCGAAAAGGTGCCGCAGAAATATCGTCGGCAGGTGGTGAATTACGACACCGATGAAAAGCCGGGCACCATCGTCGTCGATACGCAGAACAAGTTTCTGTACTACGTCATGGGCGGCGGCGAGGCGATGCGTTACGGCATCGGCGTCGGCCGCGAGGGTTTTGAGTGGCGCGGCACCGCCCGTATCGCGGTGAAGCGCGAATGGCCGACTTGGACGCCGCCTTCGGCGATGATCAGGCGTCAGCCGGAGCTCGCCAAATTTGCCGGCGGCATGGAGCCGGGATTGACCAACCCACTCGGCGCGCGCGCCCTGTATCTGTTCAACAAGGGCGGCGATTCGGGCTACCGCCTGCATGGCAGCCCGGAGTGGAACTCGATCGGCAAGGCGATGTCGTCGGGCTGCATCCGGCTGATGAACCAGGACATCATCGACCTCTACGACCGCACCTCGGTCGGCGCCAAGGTCATCGTTTTGTAAAAGGAATCATGCGCGGACCGTCTAGGCAACAAATAGACGTCGCAAACAGAAAACCGGGCAATTCGGCCCGGTTTTTTGTTTTGTCTGGAAGGCGATTAATTGGGGTCCTCTAAGAGACCTGCTCGACCTGCTGCACCTCGGGCACGAAATGCCGGAGCAGGTTCTGGATGCCGTGCTTCAGCGTCGCCGTCGACGACGGGCAGCCGGCGCAGGCGCCCTTCATATGCAGGAACACGGTGCCGTTCTCGAAGCCGCGGAAGGTGATGTCGCCGCCGTCCTGGGCGACGGCCGGGCGCACCCGCGTGTCGAGCAGTTCCTTGATGGTGATGACCAGTTCCTCGTCGGCCTTGTCGTAGAATTCGCCGGTCTGGCTGGTCTCGGCGGCGGGGCCGGCCTTGGCCATGACAGGCGCGCCGGACATGAAGTGTTCCATGATGGCGCCGAGGATCGCGGGCTTCAGATGCTGCCAGTCGGGGCCGTCCTTGGTCACGGTGACGAAATCATAGCCGAAGAAGACGCCGGTGACGCCTGGGATCTCGAACAGCCGGCCAGCCAGCGGCGAGGCAGCGGCGGCGCTGTCGGCATCGCGGAAATCGGCGGTGCCGTCGACAAGCACCTCCTTGCCGGGCAGGAACTTCAATGTCGCCGGATTTGGTGTCGATTCGGTCTGGATGAACATGGCCGTCTCCGTGCCCATTCGGGCAGATAGTTTGGAATAATTCTAAATAGGCCTTATCGGCGGGACATTCAAGCAAAAGGCATCGCCGGAATGGCTGGCCGGCGGAATGTTTTTGCCGGACCCCCGATGGCCGATGCACCTCAGGCGAGGCTGTCGATTTCCTCGTCCGACAGGTTCTGCGGCACCACCGTCACCGGGATGGGGAAGGCGGCGCCCTTGCCGGCAACGGCGCCGACCAGCGGCCCCGGCCCCTCCTTGCCGGCGCCGGCCGCCAGCACGAGGATGGCGATGTCCTGGTCTTCCTCGATCAGTTTGTGGATCTCGTCCGTCGGCTTGCCTTCGCGCACCACCAGTTCCGGCTCGATGCCGAGCTTCTGCCGCACCTTGTTGGCATACGCGTCGAGCGCCGCCCGCGCCGTGGCGTTGGCCTCCTCGCGCATAATCTTCTCGACACCCAGCCAATGCTGGAAATCGTCCGGCTCGATCACATAGAGCAGCACCAGCACGCCGCTGGTGCTCTGCGCGCGTTTCGAGGCGTAGGCGACGGCCCGCTCGCATTCGGGCGTATCGTCGATGATCGCCAGGAACTTGCGGCGATGGCCGGCTTCGCGGCTGAGGCGTTTGGAGACCATATTCTACCTCGATGGTTTCGGTCGCAATCTGCCACCGCCACAGCCCGGCCGCAAGCGACCGGCGGGTGTGGCGATGCCGGTGCAAATCAGCCTTGCAGGAGGCCGATAATGTCGCGCACGGTCTTCATCGTCGCCTCGGCCAAGGCGCCGGCCCGCTCGCCGCCGTCCCTGAGCACCGCGTCGACATAGCCGCGGTCGTCGGAAATGCGGCGCATCTCGCCGGCGACCGGCGCCAGTCTTTCCACGGCCAGGTCGGCCAGCGCCGGCTTGAACACCGAGAACTGCTGGCCGCCGAACTCTTTCAGCACCGCTTCCTTCGAGATCTCGGCCAGGCCCGCATAGATGCCGACGAGGTTTTCCGCCTCGGGCCGGCCGGCAAGGCCGTCCAATTCCCCTGGCAACGCCTCGGGGTCGGTCTTGGCCTTGCGGATCTTCTTCGAGATCGTGTCGGCATCGTCGGTCAAATTGATGCGCGACAGGTCCGACGGGTCCGACTTCGACATCTTCTTCGAGCCGTCGCGCAAGCTCATGATGCGCGCCGCCGGTCCGCCGATGATCGGCTCGGTCAGCGGGAAGTAGCCGTTCACCGTCTCCTCGCCGACCTTCATCTCGACACCGACGCCAAGGCCGGCGATGCGGTCCGAAAAGTCGTTGTTGAATTTCTGCGCGATGTCGCGCGTCAGCTCCAGATGCTGCTTCTGGTCGTCGCCGACCGGCACGTGGGTGGCGCGGTAGACGAGGATGTCGGCCGCCATCAGGCTCGGATAGGCCAGCAGCCCGAGCGAGGCATTCTCGCGGTCCTTGCCGGCCTTGTCCTTGAACTGCGTCATCCGGTTCATCCAGCCGATGCGGGCCACGCAGTTGAAGATCCAGGCAAGCTCGGCGTGCTGCATAACCCGCGACTGGTTGAAGACGATCTGCTTCTTCGGGTCGATGCCGGAGGCGAGAAACGCCGCGGTGATCGCGCGCGTCTGGTCCTTGAGATCGTCATGCACGAGCTGCGCGGTCAGCGAATGCAGGTCGACGACGCAGTAGATGCAATCGGAGGTCTCCTGCAGCGCGACGAACTTCTTGATGGCGCCGAGATAGTTGCCGAGATGCAGATTGCCGGTCGGCTGGACGCCGGAAAAAACGAGAGGCTTGAAGGCGGTCATGATGTCCCCATGGCTTGTGGAGGGCCGTTTCGCGCGCGGCGAAAGTCTTTCGACGGCGCGCTTATGGACGAGAGAGAGGAGAGGATCAAGAGGCTCTCGGATAGACGCGAGGGCTTCGGGCTCCAGCTTGGCAAAACGCCTGTTTGCCGAAGCATGAAATGAAAAACCCGCCTCGCCGGCGGGTCGTTGGCGCAACTCAGCACCATGAATAAATTCCTAGCATAACTGCCGTCACCTGTCAAGTTGAAACTACCCAGGGCAATCGCTTCAGGCTCGCGCTGCCCCCGTCCTCGGCCCTTCGGCTTACGGATCTGGAGACTGTTCCCCGGCAAGCGACGTCCCCTTGCGCCTGATATTGCGCCGGATCATGCCGAAATCGGCGCCGCCGGTGGCGAAGGCCGCGATGAAGTAGAGCAACGCCCCGCCGGCGACCAGCGCAAGAAGCGTCGTCGCCTTGATTGCCAGCGGCGAGCCCGAGGCCAGTTGGGCGGCGAACCAGTTCTCGGCAAAGTAGAGCGCCGCCCCCATCACCGCCGCCGACAGAACCAGCCGTGGGATGCGTTTCATGAGCGGCGCGTCGCGGCCCCAGTGGCCGCGCCGGATCAGCACGCCGAGCAACATCAGCGCATTGACCCAGCCGGCGACGGCCGAGGCGACGGCGATGCCCGGCGCGCCCATCGACGGAAACAGCGTCAGCGCGGTGGTGATGTTCACCGCCACCGAGATGGCGGCGAAGATCATCGGCGTGCGCGTGTCCTCGCGGGCGAAATAGCCGGGGGTGAACGCCTTGATCAGCACGAAGGCCGGCAAGCCCAAGCCAAAGATCGCCAGGATCGCCGCCACGCTTGGCGTCGAGCCGTTGGCGGCAAACGCGCCGCGCTCGTAGACCAGCCGCACGATCGGCTCGGACATGACCAGCAGTGCCGCCGCCGCCGGCAGGGTCAGGAACAAGGTGAACTCCACCGATCGGTTCTGCAGATTGGCCGCTTCGATCAGATTGCCTGATTTCAGCGCCCGCGACAGTTCGGGCAGAAGCACGATGGCGACGGCGATGCCGACGACGCCGAGCGGCAGTTGGTAGATGCGATCGGCATAGGCGAGCGACGATACCGCGCTGTCCTGCGTCGAGGCGATCGCCGTGCCGATCACCTGGTTGATCTGGGTGATGCCGCCGGTGATCGCCGCCGGCAGCGCCAGCACCAGCAGGCGCTTGACGTTGGGCGTCATCCTTGGCCGGCGAAAGCCGATTGAGATGCCGGCATGGCGCACCGCCACCCAGACGATCGCCAGTTGCACCAGCCCGGCCGCCAGCACGCCCCAGGCCAGAGCGAAGCCGACGGTGCGCGCGTCCGATCCCTGGTACCAGGCATAGGCGAGCACGGCGATCAGGATGATGTTGAGGAACACCGGCGCCACCGCGGCGGCGAAATAGCGGCGCAGCGAATTCAGCATGCCGGCCATCATCGCGCCGAGCGACATGCAGATCAGGTAGGGGAACATGATGGTCGCAAGCCCGACCGTCATCTCGAACTTGCCCGGCGAGTCGGCGAAGCCCGGCGCCACCAGGTAGCGCACGATCAGCGGCATCGCCAGCTCCATGGCGATGGTCAGCGCCAGCAGCGCCGTGAACAGCACGCCGAACACCTCTTCGGAAAAGCGCTTGGCGCCGTCGGTGCCGTGAGTCTCGATCTCCTTGGCGAAGAGCGGCACGAAGGCGGCGTTGAAGGCGCCTTCGGCAAACAGCCGGCGAAAGGTGTTGGGGAACTGGAAGGCGGCGTTGAAGGCGTCGGCGATCGGCCCGGTGCCCAGAGCCGCCGCCATCAGCATCTCGCGGGCGAAGCCCAGGGCGCGGCTCATCAGCGTGCCGGAAGCGACCGTGGCGAATTTCTTGACAAGGCTCATTTGTGTGGAGATTGCCTGGGTGATTGGGACAAATCGAGGACCGCGTTCACTCGGCGGCGGCCTTGGCCTTGCCGCCGCGCTCGGGCACGGTGCCTTCGAGGGCCGCGATCAGCCTGTTGTGGATAGCGGTGATGCGCGTCGGGCTGTCGATCTTCTGGCCGGTGAGATCGGTGACATAGAAGGTGTCGATGACCTTTTCGCCGAAGGTGGTGATGTGCGCCGACGCGATGTCGAGCGACAGGTCGGACAACGCTCCGGTGATCTCGGACAGCAGGCCCGGCCGATCCAGCCCCTCGACCTCGATCACCGAGAACCGGTTCGACAGCGTGTTGCGGATTTCGGCGCGCGGCTGGATGCGGAAGACCTTGGCGCCGCGCTTGGGCTTGGTGCGCTTCTCGATGATCTCCGGAAGCCAGCTCTTGCCCGACAGCACGTCCTCGATCAGGCGGCCGACGCGCTCGGCGCGGCGGCGCTCGTCTTCGTCGAGGTCGAATTCCCTCGAGATCAGGATGGTGTCCAGCGCGCGGCCGTCGGAGGTGGTGAAGATCTGCGCGTCGACGATGTTGCCGCCGGCCGCCACACAGGCCCCGGCAATGACCGAAAGCAGCCGGGGATGGTCCTGCGCCAGCACGGTGATCTCGGTCACCGCCTCGAACTGGTGGGTCTTGACCATGGTGGCGAGCTTCTTGCCTGCTTGATCCGCCTCGCGGATGAATTCGGCGTGGCGAAGCTGGTCGGCGAGATCGACCGTCAGCAGATAATTCTCGTAGTGCTTGCCGGCATAGCGCTTGCGGGCCTTTTCCGGCCAGTCGGTGAGCGCCTCGGCCAGCAGCTCGCGCGCCGCCGCCGTCCGCTTGGCGCGCGATACTTCCGAAAACCCGCCGGTCAACAGCAACTCGGTCTCGTAGTAGAGCGTGCGCAGCAACTGCCCCTTCCAGCCGTTCCAGACGCCCGGCCCGACGCCTCTGATATCGCAGACGGTCAGGACCAGCAGCAGCTTCAGCCGTTCGACGGACTGCACGATGGCGGCAAAATCCTCGATCGTCTTGCGGTCGTTGAGATCGCGGGTCTGTGCCGTCATCGACATGTCGAGATGGTTCTCGACCAGCCAGGCGACCGTTTCGGTGTCGGCCGCCGACAGTCCCATATGCGGGCAGATGCGCCGCGCGATCCGGGCGCCCGCTTCGGAATGATCCTCCGGCCGCCCCTTGGCGATGTCGTGCAAAAGCACCGCGACATAGAGCGCCTCGCGGCTTTTCTTCAGCCCCGGCATCAGTGAGTGGGCGAGCGGGTGGATTTTCTCGCCGTCGCCGCGCTCGATTTCGGCCAGCACGCCGATGCAGCGGATCAGGTGCTCGTCCACCGTATAGTGGTGGTACATCGAGAACTGCATCATGGCGACGATCTTGCCGAAGTCCGGGATCAGCTTTCCCAGCAGTCCCGCTTCGTTCATGCGCCTGAGATTGAGCTCGGCGTTGCGGTCCGACGTTAAAATGTCGAGGAACAGCCGGTTGGCTTCCTCGTCGCGCCGCAGCGCCTTGCCGACCAGGCCGAGCGAACGGGTCAGAAGCTTCAGCGCATCGGGGTGGAACTCCAGCCCGTGCTTGTCGGCGAACCAGAACAGCCTCAGGAGATTGACCGGGTCGCGCTCGAACACCTGGTCGTCGGCGATGTTGATGCGATGGTTGTCGATGATGAAGTCGCCGGTGCCGGCCAGCTTGCGCTTGCGGCGCGAGAAGGTGAGGAAGATGCGGTTGAAGCCCGGCACATGCTTGGCCTGCTCTTCCTCGAGCGCCGCGCAGAAGATGCGGGTGAGATCCCCGACATCCTTGGCGACGAGGAAGTAATGCTTCATGAAGCGCTCGACCGCCGAAAGGCCCGGATGCGTGGTGTAGCCCAGACGTTCGGCGATCTCGCGCTGGATGTCGAAATGCAGCCGTTCCTCGGCCTTGCCGGTGAGGAAATGCATGTGGCAGCGCACCGCCCACAGGAAATCCTCGGCCTTCTGGAATTCCCGGTATTCGGTGCCGGTGAAGACACCCTTGTCGACCAGCTCCTCGCCGGTGCGCACCCGGTAGAAATACTTGCCGATCCAGAACAGCGTCTGCAGGTCGCGCAGGCCGCCCTTGCCGTCCTTGACGTTGGGTTCGACCAGGTAGCGGCTTTCGCCGGCCTTGGCATGGCGCTCGTCGCGTTCGGCAAGCTTGGCCTGCACATATTCGGGCCCGGTCGTGCGCACCACCTCGTGGTCGAAACGCTGCAGGAGCTCGTCATAGAGCTTCTGCTCGCCCCACAGGAAACGCGCTTCCAGGATCGAGGTGCGGATGGTGATGTCGGTGCGCGACAGCCGCAGGCATTCGTCGATGTTGCGGGTGGCGTGACCGACCTTCAGCCCCAGATCCCATAGCATGTAGAGCATGTATTCGACGATCTGTTCGCCCCATGGTGTCTGCTTGTAAGGCAGCAGGAACAGGAGGTCGATGTCGGATCCCGGCGCCAGCGTGCCGCGGCCATAGCCGCCGACCGCAACGACGGCCATGCGTTCGGCCGATGACGGGTTTTTCACGCGATAGACATGGCTGGCGGCGAAATCGTAGAGCGCGCGGATGATCTCGTCCATGAGGTGCGACAGCCGGGCGGCGCAGGCAGTGCCGCTGCCGTCGTCCATCAGCATGCGTTCCACGATCGTGCGGCCGGCGGCCAGCCTGCCCTTGAGAAGCTGGAGAACGCCGGCGCGCGCGGCCTTGCCGGAGCCGTCGCCTGCCGTGGCCGCGGTCAGCGCCGTCATCTCGCGGCGCAAGGCTTCGCCGTCGATCAGTTCATCGAGCTTCAGGGATATTCTTGCCATAAGTGCCGTTCGGCCTCGCCGTTTCGGCGGCGTCTATAGCGCGTTTTCGCGGCGCTGGGTATGGGGCGGACGGACACGCCGGCGCGGTAGCGGCGGGAATTTTCCGCCTGAACCGTTCGGCATCGCGCCTACGGCACGAAAATCGAATTTGGCCCTTGACCTTCCAGTTACTGGAAGCACTACCTCCGCCTCAGCATCGAGATAGAGGCATTCCGCATGACGCATTCCGACCACGATCATCACGCCCACACACACGGTTCCTGCTGCTCGGCGAAAGCTGCCCCATCCGTCGCCGACGCCGTCATTCGCGATCCGGTCTGCGGCATGACCGTCGATCCGGCCGCCGGCAAGCCGACCGCCGAGCATGGCGGCCATCTCTATCATTTCTGCAGCGAGCGCTGCCGTTCGAAATTCACGGCTGAGCCGGAAAACTACCTTACGGCGACCGACCCTGTCTGCGGCATGAGCGTCGACCGCGCCACGGCGAAGCACTTTTCCCGGCATGAAGGCCAGGGCTTCTATTTCTGCTCGGCCGGTTGCAAGGTGAAATTCGAGGCGGAGCCGGCAAAGTATCTCGGCGACCGGCCGGAGCCGCAGGCGATGCCGAAAGGCACGCAATACACCTGCCCGATGCATCCGGAAATCATCCGCGACAAGCCCGGCGCCTGCCCGATTTGCGGCATGGCGCTGGAGCCGATGGGCGTGCCGACCGGCGACGAAGGCCCGAACCCGGAGCTGGTCGATTTCACCAGGCGCTTCTGGGTGAGTGCCGTGCTGTCCGTGCCATTGCTGATCTTCGCCATGGCGCCGATGCTCGGCCTGACGTTCAGCACCTTCATCGACGGGCAGGCGAAGGTCTGGTTGGAAATGGCGCTGGCCAGCCCGGTCGTGCTGTGGGCGGCATTTCCCTTCTTCCATCGCGGCTGGGATTCGGTTCTCAACCGCAGCCCCAACATGTGGACGCTGATCTCGCTCGGCGTTGGTGCCGCCTATCTCTACAGCGTCGTCGCCACGCTGTTCCCGGATATATTTCCGCACCAGTTCCGCGGCCATGAGGGCACGGTGCCGGTCTATTTCGAGGCGGCCGCCGTCATCGTGGCGCTGGTTTTTCTCGGCCAGGTGCTGGAACTGCGCGCTCGTGAAAAAACCGGCTCGGCGATCCGCGCTCTGCTCGACCTCGCGCCGAAGACCGCGCGGCTGATCGGCGAGGACGGTTCCGAAAACGACGTGCCGCTCGACACGGTCAAGGCCGGCAATCGCCTGCGCATCCGCCCCGGCGATGCCGTGCCGGTCGACGGCATCGTGCTGGAAGGCCGCTCTTCCGTCGACGAATCGATGATTACCGGCGAGCCGCTGCCGGTCGAAAAGACGCAAGGCGATCCGCTAACCGGCGGCACGCTCAACAAGAACGGTTCGCTGATCATGCGCGCCGAGAGGATCGGCGCCGAAACCACGCTGGCGCGGATCGTCGAGCTCGTCGCCAAGGCGCAGCGTTCGCGCGCGCCGATCCAGGCCCTGGCCGACCGCGTCTCCTTCTATTTCGTCCCGGCCGTCGTGGTGGTCGCGATCGTCGCGTTCACCGCCTGGGCGATCTTCGGGCCGCACCCCAGCCTGATCTTTGCCATCGTCTCGGCGGTCTCGGTGCTGATCATCGCGTGCCCTTGCGCGCTGGGTCTTGCCACGCCGATGTCGATCATGACCGCCACGGGGCGCGGCGCGCATGCCGGGGTGCTGATCAAGGACGCGGAGGCACTCGAACGCTTTGCCGCGGTCGATACGCTGATCGTCGACAAGACCGGTACATTGACCGAAGGCCGGCCGAGATTGACCGACGTCGTCGCGGCCGAAGACATGCCGGAAGATGATCTCCTGGCACTTGCCGCCGGCCTGGAAAAGGGCTCGGAACATCCGCTGGCCGAGGCGATCGTCGAAGGTGCCCGCGAACGCGGCGCAAAAATTCCCGACGCCGGCGATTTCGAGGCGGTCACCGGCAAGGGCGTTTCCGGCACGGTTTCGGGCAAGAAGGTCGCGCTCGGCAACGCCGCGATGATGGCCGATCTCGGCATCGATATCGCCTCCATCTCGACCAGCGCCGAGGCGTTGCAGACCGAGGGCAAGACCGCGATGTTCGTCGCCGTCGGCAAGAAACTGGCCGGCATCGTCGCCGTCGCCGACCCGGTCAAGGCGACGACGGCAGAGGCGATCAAGGCGCTGCACGACCGCGGAATGAAGATCATCATGGCGACCGGCGACAATGAACGCACGGCGAAGGCCATCGCGAGCAAACTCGGCATCGACGAGGTGCGTGCCGGTCTGCTGCCGGAACAGAAGAGCGCGCTGGTCGAGGCGTTGCGCGCCGGGGGCGCTGGCGTCGCCATGGCCGGCGACGGCGTCAACGACGCGCCGGCACTGGCCGCCGCCGATGTCGGCATCGCCATGGGCACCGGCGCCGATGTCGCGGTCGAAAGCGCGGGGATCACGCTGGTCAAGGGCGATCTCAACGGCATCGTGCGGGCCCGCACGCTCGCCCAGGCGACGATCCGCAATATCCGCCAGAACCTGTTCTTCGCCTTCCTCTACAACGTGCTTGGCGTGCCGGTCGCCGCCGGCGTGCTCTATCCGATCACCGGCACGCTGCTGTCGCCGATGATCGCGGCGGCGGCGATGAGCCTGTCGTCGGTTTCGGTTATCTCCAACGCGTTGCGGCTCAGGACGTTGAAACTCTGAGTGATGCCCCAGATAGAAACTCGTTCAAAAAGGAGACAATGAATGACCTTGGCCAAGAAGATCGTGCTGCTGCTGATGGCGGCGGGAATGCTGCTTGCCGTTTTCCTCGAAAGCATTCCGTCGCAAGCCCAGGAGATGAAACACGACATGGGCGCGATGGCGATGGATAGCCCCTCGACCGACGGCTACAAGGCGGCGATGGACAAGATGCACACCGACATGATGGCGATCGAATATTCCGGCAATGCCGATGTCGATTTCGCCCGCGGCATGATCCCGCATCACCAGGCGGCCATCGACATGGCCAAGATCGAGCTCGCCAACGGCAAGGACCCGGAGATGCGCAAGCTGGCCGAGGCGGTCATCGCGGCGCAGGAAGCCGAGATCAAGCAGATGCAGGATTGGCTCGCTGCCCACCCGGTGAAGTAGACATCAAGCGGTCCACGGGAAATCCAGGGACTTTCATCTGGATTTCTCCCGAAGGGTGTGATGCCATCCGGGTCTCGACTGGAGCACGCCATGCCGTCAACGATAAGAACCACCACACTGCCCTCGGGCGAAGCCGTTCCCGTGCTCGGCCAGGGCACGTGGAAAATGGGCGAGGACGCCCGTCGCCATGCCGATGAGGTCAACGCCCTGAAGCTCGGGCTCGACCTCGGCATGACGCTGATCGACACCGCCGAAATGTACGCCAGCGGCGGTGCCGAGGAGGTGGTGGCGGATGCCATTGCCGGGCGCCGCGATGAGGTGTTCCTGGTCTCCAAGGTGCTGCCTTCCAACGCCTCGCGCGCCGGCGTGCCGGCGGCCTGCGACAGAAGTCTCAGGCATCTGCGCACCGACCGCATCGATCTCTATCTGCTGCATTGGCCCGGCAGCGTGCCGCTGGCGGAAACGGTCGATGCCTTCGAGGCGTTGAAAAAGGCCGGCAAGATCCGCCACTGGGGCGTCAGCAATTTCGACACTCATGAGATGGACGAGCTGGTCGGCCTGCCGGCCGGCGACAGCGTCCAGACCAACCAGATCCTCTACAATCTGTCCCAGCGCGGCCCCGAATTCGACCTTGCGCCCTGGAGTCGGCAGCGCGGCATTCCGCTGATGGCCTATTCGCCGGTCGATCAGGGCGTATTGGCGCGCAACGCCGGGCTCGAAGCCATCGCCGCCCGCCATGATGCCACGGCGGCGCAGGTGGCGCTGGCCTGGGTGATGGCGCAGCCAGGTGTCATCGCCATTCCGAAGGCCGGCAAACAGGAGCATGTCCGCCAGAATGTCGCTGCGCTCGACATCAGGCTCACCCCGGAAGATTTCGCCGACATCGACCGCGCCTTCCCGCCGCCGACCCGCAAGCGCGGCCTGGAGATGATTTGAGGACGAGGCTCAGAGCTTAGGTCGCATTCCTTCGCGCCCCCCTCTGTCCGGCAGGACAGAGGGGGGCGCGAAGGAATGCCGGCGGATGGAAGAGGGACCAGCCAGTGACGGCTACTTCCCCGCCATGCCCTTCAACCGGTACAGCGCCTCCAGCGCCTCCCTCGGCGTCATCTCGTCGGGGTTGATCGCGCCGAGCGCGACACCCAGCGCGTCGTCCTTCACCGACTTCGGTGCTTCCCGCCTCACCGCAACCGAAAACAGCGGCAGGTCGTCGACCAGCCGGTTTGCCTTGCCCGAAACCTCGCCTGCCTCCAACTGGTGCAGCACTTCCCTGGCCCGGCCGACCACCGCTTCCGGCAGGCCGGCCAGCCGCGCCACCTGCACGCCGTAGGAGCGGTCGGCGGCACCCTTGCCGACCTCGTGCAGGAAGACCACGTCGCCCTCCCATTCCTTGACCCGCATGGTGACGTTGTGCAGTCGAGCGAGTTTGCTGGCCAGCGCCGTCATTTCGTGGAAATGGGTGGCGAAGATCGCCCTGCAGCGGTTCTTCTCGTGCAGATACTCGACCGCCGCCCAGGCGATCGACAGGCCGTCGAAGGTGGCGGTGCCGCGGCCGATCTCGTCGAGGATCACCAGCGCGCGTTCGCCGGCCTGGTTGAGGATCGCCGCCGTCTCGACCATCTCGACCATGAAGGTCGAGCGACCCCGCGCCAGATCGTCTGAGGCGCCGACACGCGAAAACAACCGGTCGACGACGCCGATATGAGCTGATGCCGCCGGCACGAAGGAACCGGTCTGGGCGAGAATGGCGATCAGCGCGTTCTGCCTGAGAAAGGTCGACTTGCCGCCCATATTGGGGCCGGTCAGCAGCCAGATCGCGCCGTTTTTGGCATCGCCTTCCGGCGACAGATCGCAATCATTGGCGACGAACGGTCCTTCGCCCGAACGCCGCAGCGACTGTTCGACCACTGGATGGCGCCCGCCCGAAATTGAAAAGGCGAGGCTCGCGTCCACGACCGGCCGGCACCAGGCCTCGCTCTCGGATAGCAGGGCAAGTGCCGCCGACACGTCGAGCACGGCGAGCGCTTCGGCGCCGGCGCGGATTGTGTCCGCCTCGCCAACCGCTTCCGCTGTCAGCCTGTCGAAGGCGGCAAGCTCGATCGCCAGCGCCCGGTCGGCGGCGTTGGCGATCTTCGATTCCAGCTCGGCCAGTTCGGTCGTGGTGAAGCGCATGGCATTGGCCATGGTCTGGCGATGGATGAAGCGCGCCTTCGCCCCATCGCTGCTCGTCATGATCGCATGGTGGTTGGCGGTGACTTCGATGTAGTAGCCGAGCACATTGTTGTGCCGGATTTTCAGCGAACGGATGCCGGTCTCGTCGATCAGCGAGCGTTCCAGCCCGGCGATCACTTTTCGCGACTCGTCGCGCAGCGCCCGCATTTCGTCGAGCTCAACGTGGTAGCCGCTGCGCACGAAGCCGCCGTCGCGCTTGAGCAGCGGCAGCTCGTCGCCGAGTGCCTGCGTCAGACGTGCGGCCAGCGGGCGCGGCAGCGCCTCGATCGCCGCAAAAGCCGCCGCCAGTTCTTGCGGAAGGGCGGTCGCCTCGAAAAGTTCGGCAATGGCGCCGGCTGCCTCGAACCCGGCGCGTAATGCGCCGAGATCGCGCGGGCCGCCACGGTTGAGCGCCAGCCGGGACAGCGCCCGCGGCATGTCGGCGACGCTCTTCAGGCTCGCCCGCACCGTCTGGCACAGCTGTGTCTCGGAGCGGAAGAACGACACCGAATCCAGCCTTGCGCCGATGGCCGCCGGATCGGTCAGCGGCGCCATCAGCCGGTCGGCGAGCAGCCGCGCGCCGCCGCCGGTCACCGTGCGGTCGATCGCCTTGAACAGCGAACCCTCGCGGCTGCCGGACAGGGTGCGCAGTAGCTCCAGATTGGCGCGCGTCGCCGGATCGATGAACAGCGTCGAACCCTGCTCCTCGCGCTCCGGCCGCGACAGCGGCGGCCGCTCGGCCTTCTGCGTCTTTTCGACATAGGCGATGGCGCCCGAGATCGCCGACAATTCGGCGCGGGAAAAGGTGCCGAAACTGTCCGGCGTCGCCACCTCGAAAAAGCGGGCGATGCGCCCGGCGGCCGACGCCGAATCGAACAGGCTCGGCGGCTGCGGATTGGCGACCCGCCCGAGCACGTCGAACACCGGTTTCAGTTCGGGATCGTAGAACACCGGTTCGGCGACGATCAGCTCGCGCGGGTCGACGCGAAAGACATCGGCGAGCAGCCGGTCGGCGGTGGTTTCGGCAACGCGGAAGGCACCGGTCGAGATCTCGATCCAGGCCAGCGCATAAGTGTGCTCGGCCCCGCCCTTCACCCGGCCAAGCGCCATCAGAAAACTCGACTCCGACGGCGCCAGCAACTTGTCCTCGGTGATGGTGCCGGGCGTCACCAGCCGCACCACGTCGCGGCGCACCACCGATTTGCCGCCGCGCTTCTTCGCCTCGGCCGGATCCTCGATCTGCTCGCAGACGGCGACGCGGAACCCTTGTCCGATCAGCTTCTGCAGGTAGTCGTCGGCGGCATGCACCGGTACCCCGCACATCGGGATGTCGAGGCCCTGGTGCTTGCCGCGCTTGGTCAAGACGATGCCGAGCGCCCGGCTCGCCTTCTCGGCGTCGTCGAAGAACAGCTCGTAGAAATCGCCCATGCGGTAGAACAGCAGCGAATCCGGGTTCGCCGCCTTGATCTCGATATACTGCTCCATCATGGGGGTGGCGCCGCTCGCGGCGGCGGGTGTCGGCGGCATGGCCGCCGGGGCGTCGGTGTCTTTCGCAGTGCGCATGTCCATGCGCTGCACGCTAGCAGATGTGATCGCGCGGTTTAATGCCGGCGACTTGAAAAGCAGGGGAAGACGGCCCGGGAACTTACCCGGCTCGCCACGTTGCAAGGTCGCCCTTGATCGAAGGCATCTCGCGGCGCGCAGGAAGAGCGTTTGCGGATCGCTTGGCGGTTTACAGCGGCGGCGTGTAGCCTTAATCCGGAAGCTTCAAAAAAAGCACGCACCCGTCTCAAGCGGTGCCGCTCGGGTGAGGAAACCGAAAGCATCATGGCCAGGAAAACCGAAAACAACGGCCCCTCCGTCAGTGCGCAGGAGGCGCTGGATTTCCATGTCATGGGCCGGCCGGGCAAGCTGGAGATCGTCGCCACCAAGCCGATGGCGACGCAGCGCGACCTCAGCCTTGCCTATTCGCCGGGCGTCGCGGTTCCCGTCCTCGCCATCGCAGAGGATCCCAGCCGCGCCTTCGACTACACGGTGCGCGGCAACATGGTCGCCGTCATTACCAACGGCACCGCCATCCTCGGCCTCGGCAATCTCGGCGCGCTGGCCGCCAAGCCGGTGATGGAAGGCAAGGCGGTGCTGTTCAAGCGCTTCGCCGATGTCGATTCCATCGATCTCGAGATCGACACCGAGGACGCCGACGAGTTCATCAATTGCGTGCGTTACCTCGGCCCGTCCTTCGGCGGCATCAACCTGGAAGACATCAAGGCGCCGGAATGCTTCATCATCGAGCAACGGCTGCGCGAGCTGATGGACATACCGGTCTTCCATGACGACCAGCATGGCACCGCCATCATCTCGGCCGCCGGCCTGATCAACGCGCTCAAAGTTACCGGCCGCGACATGAAGACCACGAAAATGGTCTGCAACGGGGCGGGCGCGGCCGGCATCGCCTGCATCGAGCTGATGAAGGCGATGGGTTTTTCGCCCGAAAACATCATCCTCTGCGACACCAAGGGCGTCGTCTTCCAGGGCCGCACCGAAGGCATGAACCAGTGGAAGTCGGCGCATGCGGTCAAGACCAAGGCGCGCTCGCTGGCCGAGGCGCTGGACGGCGCCGACGTGTTCCTCGGCCTCTCCGCCAAGGGCGCGCTGACCACCAAGATGGTGCTGTCGATGGCTGAGAAGCCGATCATCTTCGCCATGGCCAATCCCGACCCCGAGATCACGCCCGAGGAAGTGGCGGAGATCCGCACCGACGCCATCATGGCCACGGGGCGTTCGGACTATCCGAACCAGGTCAACAATGTGCTTGGTTTTCCTTACATCTTCCGCGGCGCGCTGGATGTGCGGGCCACCACCATCAACGACGACATGAAGATCGCCGCGGCGCGCGCGCTCGCCGAACTCGCGCGCCAGGACGTTCCCGACGACGTCGCCGCCGCTTACCAGGGCAACCGGCCGAAATTCGGCCCCAACTACATCATCCCGGTGCCGTTCGACCCGCGCCTGATCTCGGCCATTCCGATCGCGGTCGCCAAGGCGGCGATGGATAGCGGCGTCGCCCGCAAGCCGATCCTCGATCTCGACCGCTACGCCCAGGAGCTTTCCGCCCGCCGCGACCCGATCGCCTCGACGCTGCAGCGCATCTACGACCGCGTGCGCCGCCAGCCCAAGCGCATCGTCTTCGCCGAGGGCGAGGAGGAGCAGGTCATGCGCGCCGCCGTCTCCTACGTGAACCAGCGGCTCGGCACCGCCATCCTGCTCGGCCGCGACGACGTCATCAAGGAGAACGCCAGGAACGCCGGCATCGAGCTCGACAGGCAAGGCCTCGAGATCATCAACGCCAGACTGTCGCGCCGCAACGGCGTCTACACCGACTATCTGTACGAGCGCATGCAGCGCAAGGGCTTCCTGTTCCGCGACTGCCAGCGTCTGATCAACAACGACCGCAACCACTTCGCCGCCTGCATGGTGGCGCTGGGCGACGCCGACGGCATCGTCACCGGCGTCACCCGCAACTATTCGACGGCGCTCGACGACATCCGCCGCGTCATCGACGCCAAACCCGGCCACCGCGTCATCGGCGCCTCGATCGTGCTGGCGCGGGGCCGGACCGTGATCGTCGCCGACACCGCCGTGCACGACATGCCGAATGCCGAACAGATCGCCGACATCGCCGAGGAAGCGGCCGGCTTTGCCCGCCGCATGGGCTATGAGCCAAGGCTCGCCATGCTCGCCTATTCCACCTTCGGCCATCCGCAGGGCGAGCGCTCCGAACGGGTCCAGGAAGCGGTGCGCATCCTCGACAAGCGGCGCGTCGATTTCGAGTATGACGGCGAGATGGCCGCCGACGTGGCGCTCAACCCGCGTGCCATGGCGCAATACCCGTTCATCCGGCTGACCGGGCCGGCCAATGTGCTGATCATGCCGGCCTTCCACTCGGCCTCGATCTCGACCAAGATGCTGCAGGAGCTCGGCGGCTCGACCGTCATCGGCCCGCTGCTGGTCGGCCTGAACAAGCCGGTTCAGATCGTCTCGCTGAATGCCAAGGACAGCGACATCGTCAACATGGCGGCTATCGCGGCGTATTCGGCGGGGACTTGAAAGCGGTCCGCATCGCCGATGCCAGGGCGGCGGCACGCCGTTTGCCGCAAACTTTCTTCGCGCGAGCGCCGATGGGCCCTGTGGTGGTTCGGCTCGCCGCCGTCATTCAATCGGTAGGCAAAAAACCTTCCCCCGCATGCGAGGGAAGGCCAGACACTTGACATAGCGACGGCTCATTCCCAGTCGCGGCAGCTCAGATAGGCATGCCGCCAGTAGCGCCAGCCGGTCGTCTTCCATTTCCAGAACTCATAGCCGCAGCCGCCATGGTCGGCAGCGACGATCGTCACGCCGCCCCACGCCCAGGAGCCGTGCTTGTGGTGGTGATTGCCATGGTGGCCGCCATGGCCGCCATTGCCAGGCTTGCATCCGACGATCTTGCAAGGCAGACCTTTGCGCTGATGCTTAAGGATCGGCGGTTTGGCTTTGCAGCCAATCGCAGCGCAGTCGATTTTCGCCTGTATCCTGGGGCGGATCTTGTCGGTAAACGGCAGTTTGCCTGACGGCCTGAGGGTTTCGGTGCGGCGGGCGAGGCGAACATGCGGCGTCGCCGGGCCTTGCTTCACGGCCTGTGAAATACCGTGCTTTATCTTGAGGTTGCTCCCTTCGGCGTGGGCGCCGTTCGTGACGGCCATGGCCCCCACGATCGCGGCCAGCAGCAAGACGACACCGGCGCGTTCGATCTTGAACATCGATGTCAGGCGCGCCACGCCTTTGGCGAGCACGGCCGATCTTTCCTGATGTGCGCGCGCTGCGGCGCCGGTATAGAGCGCCTCATACTGCGTCGGCGTCAATGCGTCGGGATCGACGCCGTCGACTGTTACGGAAGTAGACATTTTCCGGATCCTTCAGTTGGTTGGCGGCCTCGGCCGCGATTGGGTCAGATGAGTGGCCGGCTTGATGCCGGGAGCGTTTCGTCTTCAACGGAGCCGTCCCGTCGGGTCGCTCCATGGCGCGGCTTTTCGCTCCGGACTGTTTCGGACGAATGCCGAAATTCAACCGAATTGTTTCAATTGTTGCGGCCCGCGCAGTGCGCCGGACCCTTGCAGGCGGGCTTCTTTGGACAGGCGGGAGGTATTGACCGCTGTGGCGATGCGGCCCGTGAAGCACACGATAGAATGCCGGCCTCGACACGCCGGATCAGATCGTCGCGCTCAACGCCAGGCTTCAGACATCGTGAATATGGCGGCGGTTGCCGCTTTTACGGCAGCGATCGACCTCTTCCTTCTCCCACAAGGGAGAAGGAAGGAGTCACCTACAGCAGCCCCGCCAACTCGGCCTCGCGGCGCAAATTCTGCCTCGGCCTTGGCCCGAGCTGCTGGATGACCAATCCGGCCGCCAGCGAGCCGAGATCGCCGCAATCCTTCAGGCTGCGGCCTTGCGTGTAGCCGTAGAGGAAGCCGGCGGCATAAAGGTCGCCGGCGCCGGTGGTGTCGACCAGCTCGCGGATCTTGGTCGCGCCGACGGTGACGGTCTCGTCGCCGCGCACGATGACCGAGCCCATTTCGGAGCGGGTGACGGCGGCGACCTTGCAGTCCTTGCGGATCTGGGCCAGCGCCTCGTCGAAGGAGGCGGTCTGGTAGAGCGACTTGATCTCGTGGGTGTTGGCAAAGACGATGTCGACGGTGCCCGAGCGCATCAGGTCGAGGAACTCGTCGCGGTAGCGGTCGACGCAAAACGAATCCGACAGCGTCATCGACACTTCGCGCCCCGAGGCATGCGCGAGCATCGCCGTCTGCCGGATCGCCTCCTTGGCGCGCGGCGGGTCCCACAGATAACCCTCGAAATAGGTGACCGCCGCACCCGAAGCCTTGTCGGCCTCGACATCCTCCGGGCCGAGCTCGATGCAGGCGCCGAGATAGGTGTTCATCGAGCGCTCGCCGTCCGGCGTGACGAAGATCATCGAGCGCGCCGTCGGCGGCTGGCCGTTGAGCGGCTTGGTGTCGAAGGCGACGCCCTGCGCGTGGATGTCATGGGCGTAGATTTCGCCGAGCGGGTCGTTCGAGACCTTGCCGAAGAAGGCGGCGCGACCGCCGAAGCTGGCGACGCCCGCCGCCGTGTTGCCGGCGCTGCCGCCGGAGGCTTCGATGGCCGGGCCCATGCGGCTGTAGAGGAGCTCGGCGCGCCTCGTGTCGATCAGGTTCATCGCGCCCTTGATGATGCCGTTCGTCTCCAGGAATGCCTCGTCGCACTGGGCGATGATGTCGACAATGGCATTACCGATGCAAAGCACGTCATAATCCGGCATCAATGATGTCTCCGTCAAAAACCCACCGGCTTTCTGCCACGCCGGCCGCGGGCGGGTCTAGCGATTTGATGCGGCTTTGCCTAGCCAACAAATACGGCGCGCGCTGGATGCGTCATCACGGTTGGACAATGATCGAAGCATTTCTTCCGTGCCTTGCCTATAGGGATGGCGTAGTCGATCAACGTCCCTCGAAGGTTGCGGACCCGCCATGACGCGTCGCGTCTCCGCCTATCTCGCAGATGTTCCGTTCGATTTGGGCCTGTTCTATATAGGCCCTGTTTGACATAGGAGTTGGAAACGCCGTGATCTTCGACGCCGCCCGCGCCGCCGCAAGCCGGCTGTTCTCGCCCGAATTCCGCTCGGTGTTCGTGAAGACGCTGGGGCTGACCTTGCTGACGCTGGCCGCACTTTGGTTCGCCATCGAGGGCCTGTTCGAGTGGCTGGCCTTGCCTTGGATCGACGCTTGGCTGCCCGGGCTGCCGTCCTGGGCCGGATGGCTGGGCGTCATCGTCGCCGGTATCGGCCTTGCACTGGGGCTGGCGTTGCTCATCGCGCCGGTGACGGCGATCATCGCCGGCCTGTTTCTCGACGACGTCGCCGAAGTGGTCGAGCGCACCGACTATCCCAATGACCCGCCCGGCCGTGCCATGCCGGCGCTGCGCTCCCTGGTGCTGGCGATAAAATTCTTCGGCGTCGTCATGTCAGGCAACATCGTGGCTTTGCTGCTTCTGCTGGTGCCGGGCATCAACATCGCCGCCTTCTTCGTCGTCAACGGCTATCTGCTGGGACGCGAGTTCTTCGAATTCGCCGCCATGCGCTTTCGCCCGGAAGCCGAGGCAAGGGCATTGCGCAGGAAACATGCCGTCACGGTGTTCCTCGCAGGGCTGGTCATCGCTGCCTTCCTCACTGTCCCGCTGCTCAACCTTCTGACGCCGCTCTTCGCCGCCGCCATGATGGTGCACCTGCACAAGGCGATCAGTGCGCGGGAAGCGAACTGACTGCTCGCCCGCTCGCTACTTGGCTCAGGTCGAGTTCCTTCGCGCCCCCCTCTGTCCTGCCGGACATCTCCCCCACGCGGGCAGGGCAATCGCATATGGCAGCGCCTGCCCCCCACTCCGGCCACTGCGCGGCCACCTCTCCCCATGACATGGGGGAGAGGAAACCCAAGCCTTTCAAGGCCGCGACCATGGCGACCGGCGTTTCTTCTCCCCCACTTTGTGGGGAGAGGTGGCTCGGCGAAGCCGAGACGGAGTGGGGGAGCGCCATATGCGATTGCCCTGCCCACGCGGGGGGAGATTGGACATCGTCGTCGTTTTCACCAATCGCCAACGTTGCAGCAAGGCGCTGCGGACGAAGCTTCCGATCTCCCCCATGTGGGGGCGCTGTCCTGCCAACCTCTGAGATCTCTGACCATCAGCGCAGCAGAAAACCCTTGCCCAGTTCGTCGTCGGGCTCGACGATGAATTCGGCCCGGCCGCAGTAGTAGGCGCGGCCGCCGACACGGGCGATGATGGCGTCATGCGACCCGGCTTTGGCCGTCCGCGCCACGCTGCCGGAAAAGCGCGAGCCGGCGATGCTCTCGAACACCCGCGTCTGGCCGGCAATCTGGCCCTTGGCATGCATCGCCGCCAGCCGCGCGGTGACGCCCGAGCCGGTCGGCGAACGGTCGACCTCGGCCTCGGCGAAGACGCAGACGTTCCTAGTCGGGGTATCGGAAAATACGTCCCGTCCGTCGGTCAGGATGGTGCCGTAGAGAAAGGCAAGATCGGCATGGTCGGGGTGCGACAGCGGGAACTCGGCCTTGAGCCTGTCGGTCAGCGCCGTCGCCGCATCGACGAAATCGCGCACGCGGCTTTTGCCGAACTCCAGCCCGAACTGGCGGCAATCGGCCAGCGCATAGAAGGCGCCGCCGTAGGCGATGTCGAAGCCGATCGCGCCGAAGCCGGGCAATTCGATCTCCTGGTCGCGGGCGAACAGAAAGGCCGGCACGCTTTCGAACGACACCGCGCCGGCCTTGCCGTCCTGCACCTCGACCGAGGCGACGACCAGCCCGCACGGCGCTTCGATGTTGACGGTCGTCACCGGCTCCTGCCGCGCCACCAGCCCTTCGTCGACGGCGTAGCGGCCGAGCGCGACGATGGCGTGGCCGCACATGGTCGAATAGCCTTCATTGTGCATGAACAGCACGGCGAGATCGGCGCCGGGCAGGTCGGGCTCGACCAGCAGCGCGCCGTACATGTCGTAATGGCCGCGCGGCTCGAATATCAGGAGCTTCCTGAGATGATCGAGGTGGTCGCGCACATAGGCGCGTTTTTCCAGGATCGTGCCTTTCGGGATCTGCGGATAACCGCCGGTGACGATCCGCAGCGGCTCGCCGCCAGTGTGCATGTCGACGACGGTGAGTCTCATGCGTCGGGGCCCATCTAAGCCAAGGATTCGGCAAACAACGCCTGCAGCTTGCCGAAAGGCATGGCGTCGCGGCTGAAGCCGAAGGTGCCGTCCTGCTGGATCTCGCGCGCCGCGGTTTCCAGCATGCCAAAGGCGAAATTGGTGAGTCCGGACCCGAGCGAGATACGCTTGACACCTGCCTGGGCGAGGTCGTCGATGGTGAAGTCGGGCCTCGCCAGGACATTGACCGGCCTGGTCAGCGCCGAGCAGATGATCTGCACCGTCTCGATGTCGCCGATGCCCGGCGCGTAGAGCACGTCGGCGCCGGCCTTCTCGAAGGCCTGCAGCCGCTTGATCGTGTCGTCGATGTCGGGTCTGCCCCACAGGAAATTCTCGGCCCGCGCGGTGAAGACGAAATCGTGTTTCAGCGCCCGCGCCGCCTCCGCCGCAGCGGCGACGCGCTCGACCGCATGCGAAAAATCGTAGATCGGCTTGTCGGGCTCGCCGGTGTGGTCCTCGATCGAGCAGCCGGCGAGGCCCGCCGCTTCGGCCGCGAAGATGGTCTCGGCGGCACTTGTCGCGCTGTCGCCCTTGCCTTTCTCGAGATCGGCCGAGACCGGCAGGCCGGTCGCCGCCGTCACCTCGCGGCAATGGTGGATCATCGCGTCGAAGGTCACCGCGCCATCGGGCAGGCCGCGCGAAAAGGCAAAGCCGGCGCTGGTCGTCGCCAGTGCCTCGAAACCGAAGGAGGCCAGAAGCTTCGTCGTGCCGACATCCCAGGGATTGGGCATGACGAAGATCGAGGCATGCAGGTCGCGAAAAATCTTGCCCTTGTCCATGGATGCTCCCCAGAGTGCGTAGCGTATTTTACCCTGCCACCGCCCGCCGGGCAAACGAATGCGATTGGCTCAGAAGCGTTTGGCATTCTCTCCTGCCAATTTGTCCAATGCGTCGGAATCCTTGACGTATGCGGCCCCGTCCCAATGGTAGGTGACGGAGATGTCGCGTGAGGAAGCTTCGGGCGCCGCCTCGTCGCAACTTTCGCCATTCGGCCCTGCGGCTTCAGTCACTATGGCATCGGTCACCGTGGCCTGGATTGCCGCATAGGGCTGGCCGTCCGCAACGGTCTCAAGGGCCAATTCCTGCGTGCGCTTGTAGGCGCACAGAGACTCGTCGAACGTGTGGATCACGTCGATCAGTTCGAAACTGTCGTCGCGGACCAGGATCAGCGGCGTGCCGACGTAGCCCTGGTTCGAATTGAAATGCGTGCTCAGCGTAATGATGACGTCATCGCCAGGCCCGATCGGCAGCTTGCCCGGATCGCGGAAATAGGTGCTCCGGTCGACGGCGACATTGACAGCGTCGAGCAGTCTCGGCTTGCCGGCAAGATCGTAAAGCGCCAGCACCGCGAAACCCTCGGCACTGTCGGCGGAGCCGCCGAGGTCGAACAGCATCGCCAGCCGATGCTTGCCGCCGGCCTTGATGTTGAGCGCTGCGGCGTTGGAAAGGCTCGACGTCTCGGGCGGCTGGCCACCGCTATCGGGACCCTCGATATGGCGCATCTCGATCGGCATGGAACCCCGGTAGAAGCCGTCCTTGTCCGCCGCCAGATCGGAAATGACCATTCTGGCGAGATCGAGATAGGTCGTGTCCCCGTGGCCGGGGACGGGGCTGCCGAGGTCCGGAAAGCTGACGCCTTGCGCGCCGGCCGCGGTCCACGGACATGGCAGCAGCAGCAGACAGGCGAGGATGAAGCGAAGCAGGGTGCGATGCATGCGTTCCTCGAACTGTCGAGCCTTCGCAAGCTAGCACGGACGACCGAGGCGTACAGCCGGATAAGAAGGCTGAATATCAGATCAGTGGATCGGCACCAGCCCGGCCAGTTCGCGCATGTCGTCGAACAGAACGCCGCCAGCCTCGGCGAGGCCGTCGCGGTCGGAATGCGGGTCGCCGTGATAGGAAAACACCCGCATGCCGGCGGCAATGCCGGCCGATGTCCCGGCGACGCTGTCCTCGATGACGATGCAGTCGGCGGGCGCGAAGCCCATCGTGCTTGCGGCATGCAGGAACAGGTCGGGAAACGGCTTGCCGCGCGAGACCATGGTCGAGCTGAACAGCGCATGCTCGAACAGCGGCAGCAGACCTGTCTGGCCGAGCGTGATGTGCATTTTCGAAACCCGCGCCGATGAGGCGACGCAAGTTGCGATGCCGGCCCTATGCACGGCTTCGATGAACTCCCGAACATAGGGGACGGTTTCGACGCCATGCGCGAACAGGTCCGGCAGGCCGGCGTTCCAGCGCTCGACGAAATCAGCGCCGAGGCTGACGCCGGTCGCCTCGACCTCCTTTTGCACCGAGGCCATGCTGCGGCCGGAGAAATTCTTGCGGCAATATTCGAAGCTCGCCGGAAAGCCGGCGGCAACAAGCCATTCGGCGAGGCGCCGATTGGCCAGGTTCTCGGTGTCGACCAGGACCCCGTCGCAATCGAAGATGACCAGTTTGGGTAGGGATCGTGTTTCAGTCATATTGAACCCTTCTACCGGAGGGAATTTGGGTCAAGGTCGAGGTCTTCGGCGCAGGCCGTGCTGGTAGCACGGCCAAGTCCGAAGGCCGAAGGATTTGGCTCGAATTCACCCGTTAGAAGGGTTCAATATGACTGAAACACGACCCAGACATCAGGCCGTGCCGGTCGATCCGAACCCGCCGGAGCCGCGCGTCGTGCCACCGGCCAGTGTGCGCTCCTCGACCGTCGCCTGCATCACGGACGCAAAGACGATCTGGGCGATCCGCATGCCGCGCGTCACCGCGAAATCCTCGTCGCCGAGGTTGATCAGCAGCACCTTCACCTCGCCGCGATAGTCGCTATCGATGGTGCCCGGCGTGTTTAGGCAGGTGAGGCCGTGCTTGAAGGCGAGACCCGAGCGTGGCCGGACCTGACCTTCCATGCCTTCCGGAATCTCCAGGATCAGCCCGGTCGGCACCAGGGCGCGTTTTGCCGGCAGGATCAGCAGCGGCCGGTCGTCCGGCACCGCGGCGCGCAGATCCATGCCGGCGGCGCCCGGGCTTTCATAGGCGGGAAGCGGCAGGCCTTCGCCATGCGGCAGCCTGACGAAGCCGACGGCCGGACCGATGACGGAGGAGGGATAGAGTGCTGCGCGCATGAGGCTGATCCTATCGCCGCCAAAGCCGATTCGGTCAACTCGGCGGCAATGCTATCAACGACTTTCTTTCAGCGCGGTTCCGCTTCAGCGCAGTTCGACGGGAACGACCGTGGTCTCCTTGATCTCCTCCATGACGAAGGAGGCCGAAACGTCCGACAACGCCACCTTGGCGATCAGCCGCTGATAGAGCCGGTCATAAGCCCTGACGTCGGCGACGCGGGCGCGCAGCACATAGTCGAGGTCGCCGGACATGCGGTAGACGCCGGTGATCTCGGGAAAGCCGGTCACCGCCGCGCGGAATTTCTGCAGCCAGTCCGGATCGTGATTGGAGGTGCGGACCAGGATGAATACCGAAAGGCCAAGGCCGAGCTTGTCGGCATCGACCAGCGCCACCCTGCCGGTGATGACGCGATCCTCCTCAAGCCGCTTCACCCGGCGCCAGCAGGCGTTGCGCGACAGCGACACCCTTTCCGACAATTGGTCGACCGACAGTGTGCCGTCGCGTTGCAGTTCGGCCAGCAATCTTCGGTCGATCTCATCGATGTTCAGCGTCATGTGGGATGTTTGTCCCAATAATTGGCCAAATACAAGGATGATTTGGGACCAATGAACCGGAGCTTCGTGTCAGTCTGCTTATTCATCGGGTCTGCATGCCCGGCAGGAGGATCGACATGACGGCACGGCTCGCAAGACTTTTCACCTCACACCCGGCTTCGGTGGGCGAAACCTATTTCGGCCACATGGCTTTCGCCGCGTGGTTCTCGTCGCGGCTGTTCATGGCGGCTTTCGCCGCGCTCGTTCACGCTTTCTTGCCGTTCTTGTTCGATTCCACGGCAAGCGGAATCATCCGCGAGCTTTACGAGCGGACGCACAACAGGGGCTCACACGCGGGCAAGGAGCCTGCGGCTCTCACGGACCGCGCCTGAAGGAAGATCGAGCGGTTTGCCAGTTGGGCGGCCTATCCATCCTGTCGGTCATCGCCCTCACAAGGGGAGATCGGCAGGAACACTCCAGGACACTAAACATTGGCAAACCGCCCCAGCCCGTAAGGCTCAAGCAGCGGATCGCGCTCGCCCTCCAGGATTTCCCGGGTGGCGAACAGGCCGACGGCGGGTGCCAGCGTGATGCCCGAATGCATGACGGCGACATAAAGGCCGCTCACGCCCTCGGCCCGTCCAACGATCGGAAAGCCGTCGATGGGTGTTGGCCGGTAGCCGACCGTGTAAAAATCCAGCTCCAGCCCGTCGGCGCCGCGCAGCATGCCTTTCATCGACGCAAACAGCTCGCGGGCGGTGGCTTCGGCATCCATACCCGGATCGGCGCCGCCGAAATCCGAACCGGCGATGATGCGGCCCTCGGCAGTCTGGCGCATATGCAGCCGGTCGCCGATCACCAAACCGTTGAGCAGCTTTTCGTATGGGCGCGAATGGATGATCAGGCCGGGCGGCGTCTCGATCGGCAGGTCTACCCCGGCCGTCGCGGCGATCGCCGGAGCGCCGGCCCCCGCCGCGATGACCACCTCGTCGGCGGCAATGCGTCCGCCTGAAATATCCACGCCGGTAACCCTGCCGTTGGCCTCCACCAACGCGGTCACGGCGGTTCCGGTCGTCACTCGCGCGCCGCGCCGCTCGGCATCGGCCAGCAGCGCCCGCGTGGCCGCGACCGGCTCGGCGACGCCTTCCCCAGGCACATGCAGGGCGAAATCGGGAAGCTCGGCAAGATTGGGCTCGATGCGTGCGGCCCCCGCACGATCGACGCGCTCGATGCCATAGCCCCAGGCGGAATGCCCTGAGGCATAGGCTTCCAATTCGGCAGCCGGCAGGTCCCAGCACAGGCCGCCGCACCAGGCGAGCGGAATGCCGGGCAGGTCCTGTGCCAGCCGCGTCCACTCGGCCATCGAACGGGTGCGCAGCCGGAAATACGGTTCTGGATTGCCCCAGCTGGCATTGATCCAGGCAAAGGAATTCGGCGTGGCGACGCCGCCGGCGCCGCTGTCTGCGAGGACCGTCACCTTCGCTCCAGCCTTCGCCAGATGCCAGGCGATGGACGCGCCGATAATGCCGGCGCCGACGACGATGACTTGCTTGGCTGCGCTCATGGATGGTCCTTTGTCGAATCGGGTCTTCTGATGCCGTTGCGGCGACCCTATCTCAAGACCGGACGGGGGCCATCCGCCCAAAACCGTTCGACAGGCCACAAAAGCGCTGCTAGAAGCCCGCGCCACAGACAGGATTCCTAAAATTGGCTGAAGACATCGAAAACGCGGTATCGCGCCGCCGCACTTTCGCGATCATCGCGCACCCCGACGCCGGCAAGACGACGCTCACCGAAAAGCTGCTTCTGTTCGGCGGCGCCATCCAGCTTGCCGGCGAGGTCAAGGCCAAGAAGGACCGCATCCAGACCCGCTCGGACTGGATGAAGATCGAGCGCGAGCGCGGCATTTCGGTCGTCACCTCGGTGATGACCTTCGAGTACGAGGATAATGTCTTCAATCTGCTCGACACGCCCGGCCACGAGGATTTCGCCGACGACACCTACCGCACGCTGTCGGCGGTCGATGCGGCGGTCATGGTCATCGACGCCGCCAAGGGCATCGAGCCACGCACGCTGAAGCTGTTCGAGGTCTGCCGGCTGCGCGACATCCCGATCATCACCTTCGTCAACAAGATGGATCGCGAAAGCCGCGACCCGTTCGAGATCCTCGACGAGATCGAGCAGAAGCTGGCGCTGGACACAGCGCCCATCACCTGGCCGATCGGTCGGGGAAAAACCTTCTCCGGCACCTATCACCTGGCGCTGAACGCGGTGCGCAAGGGCGACGCCGAGAAGGAGCGGACGCCGGTCAACGGCCCGGATTCCAACCGCGTCGCCGGCCTGTTGCCGGAAAACGAGCGCGAGGATTTCATCGAGGAGTTGGAACTGGCGCGCGAAGCCTGCCGTCCGCTCGACATCGACGCGTTTCGCGAGGGCCATCTGACGCCGGTCTATTTCGGCTCGGCGCTGCGCAATTATGGCGTGCGCGACCTGATCGAGGCGCTTGGCGCCTACGGGCCGCCGCCGCGCGCGCAGGAGGCCGACACCCGCAAGGTCGAGGCGACCGAGGACAAGATGACGTCGTTCGTCTTCAAGATCCAGGCCAACATGGACCCCAACCATCGCGACCGCATTGCCTTCGTTCGCGTCTGCTCGGGCAAGCTCGAGCGCGGCATGAAGGCCAAGCTGGTGCGCACCGGCAAGCCGATGTCGCTGTCGGCGCCGCAATTCTTCTTTGCCCGCACCCGCGTCACCGCCGACGAGGCTTTTGCCGGCGACGTCGTCGGCATCCCCAACCACGGCACGCTGCGCATCGGCGATACGCTGACCGAGGGCGAGGAGATCCTGTTCCGCGGCGTGCCGAATTTCGCGCCGGAAATCCTGCGCCGCGTTCGGCTTGGCGATGCGATGAAGGCCAAGAAGCTGAAGGAAGCGCTGCACCAGATGGCCGAGGAAGGCGTCGTGCAATTGTTCTCGCCGGAGGATGGTTCGCCCGCAATCGTCGGCGTCGTCGGCGCGCTGCAGCTCGATGTCTTGAAGGAGCGGTTGAACGTTGAATATTCGCTGCCGGTCGATTTCGAGATGTCGCGCTTTTCCGTCTGTCGCTGGATCTCCGCCGACGACAAGGCCGAGGTGCATCGTTTCATCGAGGCGCATCGCGGCGACATCGCCCGCGACCTCGACAACGATCCGGTGTTTTTGGCCCAACACGCCTTTTCGCTCAACTACGAGGCCGAGCGCTGGAAGGCGATCCGCTTCGCCGCGGTCAAGGATTATCAGGTGAGAGACAAGGCGGCTTGAAGCACGGCCTTCCTTCTCCCCTTCTTGTGGGAGAAGGTGGATTGGCGCGAAGCGCCAAGACGGTTGAGGGGTGCTGGACAGAGCGCTGTCTTGCCAAGCTGGAACACCCCCCTCATCCGTCACCTTCGGCGACACCTTCTCCCACAAGAAGGGGAAAAGGAAAGATCGCTCAGCCCTTGGCCGCCTCTTCGATCTTGGCGATGTCGATCTTGCTCATCTGCATCATCGCCTGCATGACACGGCCGGCCTTTTCCCTGTCGGGGTCCTGCAGCAGCTTCGGCAACTGCTCGGGAACGACCTGCCAGGAAAGGCCGAATTTGTCCTTCAGCCAGCTGCACTGGCTGGGCTCGCCACCGCCCTCGATTAGCCTGTTCCAGAAATGGTCGACCTCTTCCTGCGTCTTGCAGTTGATGGACAGCGAGACTGCCTCGGTGAACTTGAATTGCGGCCCGCCGTTGAGCGCCTGAAACTGCACGCCGTCGAGCTCGAATTCGGCCACCAACACCTTTCCCTCATTATCGCCGCTGCCCTTGGGCCAGCGCATCACGCTCAGCACCTTCGAATTCTTGAAGATGGAGATGTAGTGGTTCATCGCGTCCTCGGCCTGGTCGTCAAACCACAGGCAGGGGGTGATCTTTTGCATTTGCTTGCTCCTCGGCTGTTGCAGTTGGCTATCACAGTGAAACGGCCTGGCTTGGCGTTGGTGTTATTTGCCCTGCCGCTTGCCCAAGGACGCCCGGTAGGCACGCAATCCGACAGTGCCATCGATCTTTTCTGCGGATCTGGGAATTTTCCTGGGAAATGTGGCGCACTGCAAAATTGTGGCCAGACCAGGCTTCGGCGTCTATAACGCCTGCGATCCGAATTCAGCGCCGTCGCGCCATCCGTGGCGCGGCCAGCCAGCTAAGGAAAGTTCATGCCCGCCTATCGTTCCCGCACCACCACCCATGGCCGCAACATGGCCGGCGCCCGCGGCCTGTGGCGCGCCACCGGCATGAAGGATTCGGATTTCGGCAAGCCGATCATCGCCGTGGTCAATTCCTTCACCCAGTTCGTGCCGGGCCATGTCCATCTCAAGGATCTCGGCCAGCTGGTTGCCCGCGAGATCGAAAAGGCCGGCGGCGTCGCCAAGGAATTCAACACCATCGCCGTCGACGACGGCATCGCCATGGGCCACGACGGCATGCTCTATTCGCTGCCGTCGCGCGAACTGATCGCCGACTCGGTCGAATACATGGTCAATGCCCACTGCGCCGACGCCATGGTCTGCATCTCCAATTGCGACAAGATCACGCCGGGCATGCTGATGGCGTCGCTGCGCCTCAACATCCCGACCGTCTTCGTCTCCGGCGGGCCGATGGAAGCCGGCAAGGTGGTGCTCGCCGGCAAGACGCAGGCGCTCGATCTGGTCGACGCCATGGTCGCGGCCGCCGACGACAAGATCTCCGACGAGGATGTCAAGACCATCGAGCGCTCGGCCTGTCCGACCTGCGGCTCCTGTTCGGGCATGTTCACCGCCAATTCGATGAACTGCCTGACCGAGGCGCTCGGCCTGTCGCTGCCCGGCAACGGCTCGACGCTGGCGACGCACGCCGACCGCAAGCGGCTGTTCGTCGAGGCCGGTCATCTGATCGTCGATCTCGCCCAGCGCTGCTATGAGCAGGACGACGACACCGCACTGCCGCGCAGCATTGCCTCGAAGGGCGCCTTCGAGAACGCCATGACGCTCGACATCGCCATGGGCGGCTCGACCAATACCGTGCTGCACATCCTGGCTGCCGCGCATGAGGGCGAGGTCGATTTCACCATGGAGGATATCGACCGGCTGTCGCGGCGGGTTCCGGTGCTGTGCAAGGTGGCGCCGGCCAAGGCCGACGTCCACATGGAGGACGTCCATCGCGCCGGCGGCATCATGGCCATCCTCGGCCAGCTCGACAGCGCCGGCCTGATCAACCGCGACCTGCCGACGGTGCACACGGCAAGCCTTGGCGAAGCGCTCGATCACTGGGATATTTCGCGCACCACCAGCCAGAACGTCCGCGATTTCTTCCTTGCCGCACCGGGCGGCGTACCGACGCAGGTCGCCTTCAGCCAGGACCGCCGCTGGGACGAGCTCGATCTCGACCGCGAGAAGGGCGTCATCCGCTCGGCGCAGACGCCTTTCTCGAAAGACGGCGGCCTTGCCGTGCTGAAAGGCAATCTGGCGCTCGACGGCTGCATCGTGAAGACCGCCGGCGTCGACGAATCCATCCTCAAATTCACCGGCCCGGCGCGCGTGTTCGAAAGCCAGGACGCCAGCGTCAAGGCGATCCTCTCGAACGAGATCAAGGCCGGCGATGTCGTCGTCATCCGCTACGAGGGGCCGCGCGGCGGCCCCGGCATGCAGGAAATGCTCTACCCGACCAGCTATCTCAAGTCGAAGGGGCTCGGCAAGGCGTGCGCGCTGGTCACTGATGGCCGCTTCTCCGGCGGCACATCAGGCCTGTCCATCGGCCATGCCTCACCGGAAGCGGCCGAAGGCGGGCTGATCGGGCTGGTACAGGAGGGTGACACGATCGAGATCGATATCCCGAACCGTACCATCCATCTCGCGGTGAGCGACGCCGAACTCGCAGCGCGCCGCGCGGCGATGGAGGCCAAGGGAGCTGCCGCCTGGAAGCCCGAGGAAAAGCGCAAGCGCAAGGTGACGACGGCCTTGCGCGCCTATGCCGCTTTCGCCACCAGCGCCGACAAGGGCGCGGTGAGGCGCGTGCCGGAGTAGCGCGGTTCTTCCCTTCTCCCCCTGTGGGAGAAGGTGGCCGAGCGAAGCTCGGTCGGATGAGGGGTGTTCCAGGGAACGCCGGCGTCTCATTCCGGCCAGCACCCCTCAACCGTCTTGGTGCTGCGCGCCAATCCACCTTCTCCCACAAGGGGAGAAGGGAAATGCTGCTACGGCATCAGCTGATACTCATAAAGCTTCTGATAAAGCCCGCCCTGCTTGAGCAGTGTTCGATGCGCGCCGCTTTCCACCACCTTGCCGGCTTCCAGCACCACGATTGTATCGGCCTGGTGCACGGTCGATAGGCGGTGGGCGATGACGATGGTCGTGCGCCCGACCGTCAGCTGTTGCAGCGCGTCGCGAAACAGCGCCTCGGATTCGGCGTCGAGCGCGCTGGTCGCCTCGTCGAGAAGCAGGATCTCCGCATTGCGCAGCATGGCGCGCGCGATCGAAATGCGCTGGCGCTGGCCGCCGGAAAGCAGCGCGCCGTTCTCGCCGACTTCCGTGTCGTAGCCTTTCGCCATGGCGGTGATGAAGTTGTGGGCATTGGCCGCCTTGGCGGCTGACATCACGTCCTCGTCGCTCGCGTCCTGCCGCCCGAGGCGGATGTTGTGCATCACCGTGCCGGCGAACAGGAACGTGTCCTGGCTGACATAGGCGATCTTCTGCCGCAGCGAAGCGAGCGTAGCGTGCGCAATATCCTGGCCATCGAACAGCACCTTGCCGCCTTGCGGGTCGTACATGCGCATGATCAGGTTGAGCATGGTCGATTTGCCGCTGCCCGAAGGTCCGACCAGCGCCGTCATCTTGCCGGGCGCGAAGGTCAGGTCGAAGTGTTCCAGCACGGGTTGGCCGTCCTGGTAGGAGAAGCTCACATCGTCGAACCGGATCTCGCCCGGGCCTTGCAGAAGCGGCTTGGCATCGGGTTTTTCGGCCAGCGTCAGCGGCCGGTCGGCCAGTTGGAACATCATGCGCACCCCGACCATGCCGGTCTCCAGCGAGATGCGGACGCGGGCAAGGCGCTTTGCCGGCTCGTAGGCAAGCAGGAGCGCGGTGATGAAGGCCATGATGCTGCCGGGTGTCTGCCCGCCCTGCACGACGAGAACGCCGCTGACCAGGATGACGCCGGCGATGGCCAGCCCGGCCAGTGTTTCCATGATCGGGCTGGTGCCGGCCTCCAGCGTGGCGATGCTGTTGGCCCGGCTTTCGACATCGGAAACCGCCTTGTGCATACGCTTGCGCATCGAATCCTCGAGATTGAAGGATTTGACGACACGCACGCCGATCGTTGTTTCCTGCATCACCTGCACGATCTGTCCGATGGAGCGGAACTCCATTTCGGTGATCTTGCGGATTCGCTTGAGGATGCGGTTGACGAAATAGATCGCCGCCGGTCCGACAATGAAGGAAACCAGCGACAGCGCCGGTTGCTGGATAAACATGACCAGCAGCAGGCCGATGAGCGAAACCAGATCACGCACGAACGACGTGACGACGAGGTCGAGCACCCTGCGCGCGGCCTGCGCGTTGTTGGTCATGCGGGTGATCAGGTCGGACGAGGAGGTCGAGTGGTAGAATTCGATGCCTTGCGCCAGGATCCGGTCATAGATCTTGCGCTGCCGGTCGGCGATGATGCTGTTGCCGACCCGGCTGAGGAAATAGGCCTGGACGAAGGTGGCGAGCCCCTTGATGATGAAGATGGCGGCGACCGCGGCTGCGATCAGGTAGATCCGCTTGACGTCCCGCGAGATCATGAACTCGTTGGTGATGTCGCGCATGATCCAGGCGCTGGCTGCCGTCATGCCGGCCACCACCAGCATCGCCAATATGGCGATGCTGTAGCCGAACATGTGTTTGCGGAACGATTCCCTGAGCAGCCTCACGATGAGGTGCAGGTTCTCCGACGAGCGGAAAAATCGAAACAACCGGCTGATCCCTGAACCGCGACAACGAAAGGCGGCTTATAGAGCGAGTTGCGGCCGGATGGAACCATTCGCCGCCGCGGAAGGAAGCGGCTGCGGCAACCTGTGCGCCACGATGCGCATAACCCCCGTAAATCGGAATCGATTTTCGCTGGGGATCATGCGCAAAATCCAAGTGCTGCAGCGACCTTTGCGAGTCCAGGAGGACGCGCAGCGCTGTAGTATGATTCTGAAAAGGATGACGACAGATGAATTTCGACCTTATCGTCCGCGGCGGCACGCTGCCCGACGGCACGATCGCCGATATCGGCATCGTCGGCGAGACGATCGCGGCCATCGAGCCCGAACTGAACGTAACCGCGGGCACGGCGATCGACGCGCATGGCAATCTGATCTCGCCGCCTTTCGTCGATCCACATTTCCACATGGACGCCACGCTCTCCCTGGGCATCCCGCGCGTCAACGCGTCGGGCACGCTGCTGGAAGGCATTTCGCTGTGGGGCGAGCTGAAGCCGCTGCTGACGCACGAAGCGGTGCGCGAGCGCGCGCTCGCCTACTGCGACTGGGCGGTGTCGATGGGCCTGCTCGCCATTCGCACCCATGTCGATGTCTGCGATGACAGGCTGCTGGCGGTCGAAGCCTTGCTCGACGTGAAGAAGACGGTCGCGCCCACCATCGACCTGCAACTGGTCGCCTTCCCGCAGGATGGGTTCTATCGCTCGCCGACGGCGCGCGACAACACCATCCGCGCGCTCGACATGGGCATCGACATCGTCGGCGGCATTCCGCATTTCGAGCGCACCATGGTCGACGGCACGCGCTCGGTGACGGAACTGTGCGAGATCGCGGCAAAGCGCGGTCTCATGGTCGACCTGCATTGCGACGAGACCGACGACCCGTTGTCGCGCCATATCGAGCAGCTTGCCTATGAGACGCAGCGCCTCGGCCTGCAAGGCAGGGTCGCCGGCTCGCATCTCACCTCGATGCACTCGATGGACAACTACTATGTCTCGAAGCTGTTGCCGCTGATCGCCGAGGCAGGCGTCTCGGCGATCCCCAATCCGCTGATCAACATCATGCTGCAGGGCCGCCACGACACGTTTCCCAAGCGCCGCGGCCTGACGCGGGTCAAGGAGATGCTGGCCCACGGCATCCGTGTCGGCTGGGGCCAGGATTGCGTGCTCGACCCCTGGTATTCGCTGGGCACCGCCGACATGCTCGACGTCGCCTTCATGGGTCTTCACGTCGCCCAGATGTCGAGCCCGGCCGACATGGCGCGCTGCTTCGACATGGTCACCAATGTCAACGCCGCCATCATGGGCCTCGACCATCTCGGCCTGGCGGTCGGCAAGCGCGCCAGCCTCGTCGTCCTCGATGCCGGCGATCCGGTCGAGGCCTTGCGTCTGCGCCCCGAACGCCTGTGCGTGATCGCCAGGGGCAAGGTGGTGGCCGAGCGGGCCAGGCAGGACACGCGGCTTTCGATCGCGGGGCGGCCGGGAACGGTGAACCGCAGGCATCGTCCGCCCATGTCATGACCAGGAATTGTCATGACCGATAGTGGGCAGGCCCAACAGGACGGCGGACCTGCATCAAGCCGCGCGCGTCGATCAGATTGATAGGATCCAATCTTAAGTCTACAGTCAGTCTCCACTTTTACGCCGAGGAGGACAGCATGTGGTACAAGACGGCGATGGCGGTCGCGCTGGCCGCAATCTGTACAGGCTGCATGACGGCGGAAGACCGCCGTGCCGCGGACGAGGCGAAATGCCGGTCCTACGGCTTCGTCAGGAAGAATGATGCCTTCGCCGAATGTCTGCAGCGCATCGATCTCGCGCGCCGCGCGGATCTGAGAAGCGCGTCGGCTTTCGATCCTTGGGACCGGCCGGTGATCTATCGTCCGATCATCATCCGGCCGCGGCCAAAGTAGGCCGTCCAGGCGCCGTTTCGATCATATTCATCGGTCTAGGCCCAGCCGATTTCCGGCTCTGGTCTGGCCGGATTCCCTATTTCCGCTCGTCAAAGCGGCTGCTTGCGTCTACGACGCGGCTCCATCCAAAGCGCGTCTGAAGAGATTCATGCGACGCGCTTTGGGTGTTTATCTTATGCATGTCGTTGCCCAAAACCGCTGCGCACTTTTGGGCGACCTGCATTGGCTTTCATGCGGGAGGAAGCGACATCGGTATGGCACAGCCAACAGCCCGGAATTCGACGATGAGGAACGTGCTTTTGGCCGGCATTCTGCTGATGCTGGCCGGCGATTTCCTGTTTGCGTTGAACGATGCGATGGGCAAATGGCTGGTCACCAGCTTTTCGGTCGGCCAGGTCGTGCTGATCCGTTCCATCGGCGCCTTTTTCGTGCTCGGCCCGATGATCGCGCGTCAAGGCACGGCCAGGCTGTTCCGCATGGAGCGCCTTGAGCTGCAGGTCCTGCGCGTCGTCATGACGACGCTCGACACGGCGCTGTTCTATGCCGCCGTCGTCTATCTGCCGCTCGCCGACGTCATGAGTTTCTACATGGCGGGGCCGATCTACGTAGCGGCGCTGTCCCATCTGCTGCTCGGTGAAAAGGTCGGCTGGCGCCGCTGGATGGCGATCCTGGTCGGCTTCTGCGGCGTGCTGATCATGCTGAAGCCGTCATCGGCGGCGTTTTCGCTGTCGTCGACCTTCGCGCTGGCCGGAAGCATTTCATTCGCCTTCGCCATCATCCTCAACCGTCGGCTGCGTGGCACCAGCGACACCTCGCTCGTTACCTGGCAAACCATCGGCACATTGCTGGTCGGCGGAGTTCTCACCATCGGCAACTGGCAGACGCCGTCCTCGCTCGATTTCGGCGCCATGCTGCTTCTCGGCGTCGTCTCCTGCGGCGCGCATCTGATGATCACCAGGGCGCTGAAGCTGGCGCCCGCCTCGACGCTGGCGCCGCTGCATTACAGCCTGCTGCTGTGGGCCGTTATCTTCGGGCTTGCCTTCTTCGGCGACGTGCCCGGCCCGCGCATCCTGATCGGCTCAGGCATCATCGTGCTGGCCGGCCTGTTCATCTTCCATCGTCAGAAGGTGGTCGACACGGTGCCGCCCGAAAACGTGCCGAAGGGCGTCAACTAAGGTCCAGGTTTCTGGTACCTGACGCTCAGATTTCTGATACCCAACGTTGCGCGTCGCCGCTGACCCAGAAATTTCTAAGCCCTGACCTTTTCGCCCGCTGGGTCGTAAAGCGGCTCGAGATGGATTTTCGCCGGCGTCCGCTCCATCGCCACCACCAGCTCGTAATCGCCGGAGGCGAGGAAGTCGTCGCTGACGCCGTCGGCGTTGCGCACATAGCCGTAGCCGATGTTTTTGCCGACCGTGTAGCCATAGCCGCCGCTGGTCAGGTAGCCGACCGGCTCGTTGTTGCGCAGGATCGTCTCGCGCCCGACCAGAACGATCTCGCGATCGTCGACCGTGAAGCCGGCAAAGCGCTTTTTCAGCGCGGCGCCGTCGAGCCTTTCAAGCGCCCTTCTGCCGACGAAATCCGTGTTCTTTCTGAGCTTCACCGCCCAGCCGAGGCCGGCCTCCTGCGGGGTATCGTTGGGCGTGATGTCGGAGCCCCAGGCGCGGTAGCCTTTTTCCAGCCGCAGCGATTCCAGCGCCCGGTAGCCGACCGGGCGGATGCCGTGCTTCTCGCCCGCCGCCATCAGCGCGTCGAAGATCTCGCCCGTTGCCGCGATCGGCACATGCAGCTCCCAGCCGAGCTCGCCGACATAGGTGACGCGCAGCGCCCGGATTGTGTGGCCGGCGATGGCGATTTCCCGCACATGTCCGAATGGGAAAGCGGTGTTCGACACATCCGCATCGGTCACCGCGGCCAGCACGTCGCGGGCACGCGGCCCCATCAGCGACAGCGTGCCGAAATCCTCGGTGACATCGGTCAGCGTCACGTCGAGTTCCTTGCCGACATGGTCGCCGATCCACGAGAAATCATGCGTGCGGAAACCGGTGCCGGTGACGATGTAGAATCTCTCTTCGCCGAGCCGCGCCACGGTCAGGTCGGCCTCGATACCGCCGCGCGTGTTGAGAAGCTGCGTGTAGGTCAGCCGGCCGACCGGCTTGATGTCGTTGGCGCAGATCCAGTCGAGCGCTTTCAGCGCGTCCGCGCCGCTCAATTCATATTTGGCAAAAGACGACTGGTCGAAGATGCCGACGCTCTCGCGCACCTGCCGGTGTTCGTCGCCGACTGCCGAAAACCAGTTCTGCCGGCCCATCGAATAGACGTCCTCAGGCTCGATGTCTTCGGGCGCGAACCAGTTCGGCCGCTCCCAGCCAAGCTTCGAACCGAACACCGCGCGGCGCTCTTGCAGCCGTTGATAGAGCGGCGACACGATCCGCGGCCGGCCCGTGACATACTCCTCATGCGGGAAGCCGATCGTGTAGTGCTTGCCATAGGCTTCCAGCGTGCGGTCGCGGACCCATTGCCGGTCGCGGTGCAGGTCGCAAAAGCGTCTGATATCGACCACCCACAGGTCGAGCGGCGCCTCGCCGTCGACCACCCATTGTGCCAGCACCCAGCCGGCGCCGCCGCCCGCCGCGATGCCGAAGGCGTTGAAGCCGGCGCCGACGAACATGTTGGCGCATTCGGGTGCGACGCCGAGAATGAAATTGCCGTCCGGCGTAAAACTCTCCGGCCCGTTGATCATCTGTTTGACGCCGACGGTTTCGAGCGCCGGAACCCGCGCGATCGCCTGGTTCATATGCTGCTCGAAATGATCGTAATCGTCGTCGAACAGCCGGAACGCCCAGTCATCAGGAACGTCGCCTCCGGCAAGATCGGTGGTCCAGGCTTGCGGATTCGGCTCGTAGCCGCCCATCACCAGTCCGCCGACCTCCTCCTTGAAATAGGTGCGGCGGTCGGGGTCGCGGATCGTCGGCGCATCGGTCGCCAACCCGTCGATCCTTTCGGTGACGATGTACTGGTGCTTCACCGGCTGCAACGGCACGTTGATGCCGGCCAGCGCCCCTACCTGCCGCGCCCATTGCCCGGCACAGTTCACCACCTTGTCGCAGGCGATGTCGCCCTTGTTGGTCCTCACCGCGGTGATACGGCCGTCCTTCATCTCGAAGCCGGTGACGCGGGTATCCTCGAACAGCCTGGCGCCATGCATGCGCGCGCCCTTGGCCAGCGACTGCGTGATGTCGGAAGGGCTTGCCTGGCCATCGGTCGGCAGCCAACTGGCGCCGACGAGATCGCCGGTTTCCAGCAGCGGCCACATTGTCTTGACTTCGGCCGGCGTCAGCAACTGCATGTCCATGCCGAAGCTTTTCGCCGTCGTCGCCAGCCTCTTGTACTCGGTCCAGCGGTCGGCATTGGTGGCGAGCCTGAGGCATCCGGTCATCTTCCAGCCGGTGGCCAGCCCGGTTTCGGCTTCCAGCCCCTTGTAGAGATCGACCGAATATTTGAGCACGCGGGTGATAGAGGCCGACGACCGCAACTGTCCGACCAGCCCCGCCGCATGCCAGGTGGAACCCGAAGTCAGCTTGCCCTGTTCCAAAAGCACGACATCGGCCTTGTGGTCACGCGCCAGATGATAGGCCGTCGAACAGCCGACAATGCCGCCGCCGATGACGACGATCCCGGCATGGCTGGGCAATGTCATGATTTCTGTCCGTATTTTGTTCTATAGTTTTCCAGCGCGGCTTCCAGCCGCGTCAGGTTTTCGTCGGTATAGGCGACGTAGTCGATGCCGGGTGCGTCGAGATAAAGTTCGGAAACCATGCTCCACATCGCCTCGCGCAGCAGCGATGCGCATTGCATGGCCGCGTGCGAGCGGCGGATCGCCTGGTCTGGCTCCTTCATGAAATAGGCGGTCAGGAAGGCGAAGGATTCCTCGTCGCTCATGCTGGCGTTCGAGGCGACGCCGGCAAGGTCGAACATCGCCGTGTTGAAGCCGGCATATTCGAAATCGATCAGCCACAATCTGTGGCCATCGTCGAGGATATTAGCCGGCAAAAGATCATTATGGCCGAAGACGATCGGCAGCAGTTTCTGCGCCCGTTCTAGCTCGTCGGCCAGAGCCAGCAGGCGCGGCAACTCGCTTCGCATGCGGCTGCCGCCTTCCTCAAGCGTGCGCGCATAGTCGCGGATGACATGGAACACCCAGAACATGAAGCCGGCGCCGGAGACATGATTTGGCATCTCCCGATGGAAGCCGCGCATCAGGGCGGCGACACGGCCGATATTGGCGCGCACGTCTTCCGCGACATAGGTCTTGGCGCCGAGAAATTCCGTCACCAGGATGCCAGGCTCGGAATAGCGAACCGCCGGCGCGAAGCCGGCGGCATGCGCTGCGCGCGCCGTCATCACCTCGCGCTCGCGAAAGACGTGGTGGAACGGAAAGTCCTGGCCAAAGCGCACGACATGCCGCCCGGCCGCGTCCTCGACCAGATAGTTGGCGTTGCTCAGGCCGCCCGGCAGCGGTTCGATCTCGATGCTACCGGTCCAGCAGGGCAGGGCGCGGATGCGATCCTCGGCAGTCAAGGGTTCATCCCTCGTTTCGCGGGAGTCAACAAGGCGCCACGGGGGGACGCAAAGATAGCGGTCGACAGGAGGGAGCAATGCGAAAGTCTCGTCGGTGCGGGACGCCAGGATCGGTATCCCGCACCGCACCGACGAGCCCCTGTGCCGGGTTCTTTGACTCCGGCATCCGCCCCCGCGGATTCGAAAAAAACCCTTTCCCTTGCGCCAGACGATTTTCCAGACGTTCGGGCAGATAAATTCTGGTGCGGCTCTGCCATCGTTCTCTCGTGGCAACTCCGAGCCTGTCACCAAGCCAGTGTCCTGCCATGTGACCTGGCTTGTCAACGAAAATTTGTGACTTTTTCTGTCGTCTTGCCCGAAATTGCAAGGATTCCTTGTATAGTGTGGCAGATTTGCCTTAAAAGCGGTCAGCGGCGCAACAATCCGATTGGGCGAGACCCGATGATCCATTCGAAGCGGCATGGCGAAATCCTGCGTCTCCTGCAGGAGGAGGGCACCGTCACCATCGCCAGCCTGGCCGACCGGCTGGGTGTCTCTCTGGAGACTGTGCGCCGCGACGTCAAGCCGCTGACCAGTGACGGTTCGATCCTGAAGATGCATGGCGCCGTCGGCCTGCCGTCGATGGCTGGCGAGGCGCCGTTCGAGCGGCGCATGCGCGAGAACGCCGATGCCAAGCGCGCCATCGCCCGCATGGTCGCCGCCACCATCCGCGACGGCGAATCGATCATGCTCGACACCGGGACCACCACCTCTTTCCTGGCCCGCGAACTGCTCGGCCACCGGCGGCTGACGGTGGTCACCAACTCTTCCGACATCGCCCGCACGCTGGCTACGGTCAATGGCAACAAGGTCTATATGGCGGGCGGCGAGTTGCGCAGCGATTCGGGCGCCGCCTTCGGCGTCTCGGCCATCGAATTCGTCAGCCGGTTTTCCGTCAGCCATGCGGTGATCTCCACCGGCGCGGTCGATGCTAACACGGGCGTCATGGACTATGATCTGGAAGAGGCGGAATTCGCCCGCATGGTGCTGTCGCGCGGCCAGCGTACGCTTGTCATCACCGACCACACCAAATTCGGTCGCCAAGGCCTGGTCCAGGTCTGCGGCTTCGACGGCTTTTCCGAACTCGCCACCGACCGGCCGCCGCCGCATGACATCGCTGCGGTACTTTCCCAGGCTGGCGCGCGGCTCAGCATTGCAGGCGCGGAAACCGGGATCTAATCGAAAACCAGCGATTGGTGGGCGCATATGCCCGCGAAGGCGCCGCCTGATACGGCGAAGGCGATGTTGTGCATCGATCGTGCCGCGTCTCCGGCGGCATAGACACCGGGGACTGTCGTCTGCTGGCGGTCGTCGACAACAATCACTGGACCGAGAAGACCTTCCGTGAAGCCGCAGCCGAGCTGTTCGGCAACCGGACTCGCCATGGTGTTGCGCGGCGCGGTGAACAGTGCCTTGACGCCGGCTTTGCGGCCGTCTTCGAGCCTGACGGTCAGTCCGCCCGAACCATCCTTTTCCAGTTCGGCCACGCCGGCCGGCTCGAACCGCACATTCCGCCTTTCCAGCGCAAGCATCTGTTCCGCGTCAGGCTCGAACATGCCGTTGGCGAACAGCGTGACGTCGCCCCAGTCGGCGATCAGTTGCGCCTGATGCACCGACATCGGTCCGGTTGCGAGCACGCCAAGCGACCCGCTGGCCACCTCATAGCCGTGGCAATAGGGGCAGTGCAGAACGCTCTTTCCCCAATGCTCGGCAAGCCCTGGGATATCGGGCAGGATATCGCGCACGCCGGTGGCAAGGACCAGCCGCGCCGCGCTGAATGTCTCGCCGCGATCCGCTGTGATCTCGAAGCCGGCACCGGCGGCAGCGGCCTTGTCCACCAACCCGGCGACGAGCTTGGCTGTCGGATAGGCCAGCAGCTGCTGCCTTGCGTCGTCCAGGATGGCGCCGGGCGCGCGCCCGTCCTGTCCGAGGAACCCATGCGAATGCTCGGCGAAACGGTTGCGCGGCTGCCCCGCATCGATCACTAGGACATTGCGCCGTGCCCGCGCCGCCTGGATGGCGGCCGACAGGCCGGCAAAGCTGCCGCCCACGACAATCAGATCATACTGCATGGCTGGCAGATCATACTGCATGGCTGGTCACTCCAATCAACTCGTAGCGGCGGCGGAAATCGGCGGCGAGGTCGGCGAGCGTGATGTGGCTGAGTTTCTCCGCCAGCAGCCTTTCGGCCTCGACGCGAAACTCGTCGAGCGCCGCGATCACCGCTTGTTCGACAAGACAGCCGGGGCTTTCCGGCTCGGTGCCGAACGGCAGCAGCGTTTCGCCAAGTGCGGCGCTGATCTCGGCCAGCGAGATGTTTTCGGGCGGGCGGCCAAGCTGCCAGCCGCCGCCATGGCCGCGCAACGAGGTGACGATGCCGGCGTCGCGCAAGCCGGCGATGGTCCGGCGGACCACGACCGGGTTCGTGTGGATGAATGTGGCGAGCTGCTCGGAGGTCAGCGCGTGTTCCTGCGTTTCGGTCATGTGGACGAGAATGTGCAGGGTCGACGACAGTCTGCTGTTTCGTTTCATGTAACTTAGTTAGTTACGAGACTTGCGATCGTCAAGTGATGCCGGTCCCCACTTCCCAGCGGCGTCTCCGCCGTGTTTAGTCCGGCCATGGCCTTCACCATCCGCCAGCTGCAGTTCTTCATCGCCGTCGCCGAGCAGGGCACGGTGTCGGGTGCCGCGCAGAACCTGTCCATCTCGCAATCGTCGGTCACCGAGGCGATCAAGGAGCTCGAAAGCGATCTCGGCGTTGAACTGTTCGAGCGCCACCCGCGCGGCCTCAACATCACCCACAAGGGTCACCAGTTCCTGCGTCACGCGACCAAGATCCTTGCCGACGTTTCCGACGCGCGCCGCGCCTTCTTCGGCGATCAGGCGATTGCAGGCGGCCGGCTCCAGCTCGGCGTCACCTCGCTGGTCGCCGGCTATGTGCTGTCCGACCTTCTCGCCCGCTACCGCCGCGCCTATCCGGGCGTCGAGGTATCGGCCATCGAGGACAATGGCGATTACCTCGAACATCTCTTGATCGGCGGCAAGCTCGACATCGCCGTCATGGTCACCTCGAACCTGCGCGACCGCACCGCGCTGCAATCGGAAATCCTTGAAGTCTCGGCCTACCGGCTGTGGCTGCCGCTCGGCCATCCGCTGGCCGGCGCCGACATCATCGGCATCGGCGACATCGCCTCGGAGCCGCTGATCATGCTGACCGTCGACGAGATCGAGGAGAATACCGGAAAACTGCTGGCGGCGATCGGCGCCAAGCCGCATGTCGCCTTCCGCACCCGCTCGGTCGAAGCGGTGCGCAGCCTCGTCGCCACCGGCGCCGGCGTGGCGCTGCTGCCCGACCTCGTCTACCGGCCGTGGTCGCTGGAAGGCGACCGCATCGAATCGCGCGATATTTCGGGCTCCTTGCCGGTGGTCCAGGTCGGCATGGTCTGGCGGCGCGGCTCCGGCCTGCCGCAGGCCGCGCGCGACTTCATCGGTCTTGCCCAGTCGCAGCGCATGGTCCGTCAGCGGCCGGACAAGATTGGCCGCTGATCTATCGGAAAAACCGATATCGCCTTTCTGATAAATGAATTTGCGAAACCGGAAATTTCACAGCACCTTGACGATCAGGGACCAAAGCCGCCGCGACAGTGCGGCCCCTTATGCGCCAAAAATGGGAGATCGACGATGAATTCACTGCTGAAGTCATGCACTGCCTTGACAGTTGCGCTGGCCTTCTCCGGCCAGGCCATCGCCCAGGTCACGGAACTCGGTAAGGGCGAAGGCGAGGTCAACATTGTCGCCTGGCCCGGCTATATCGAGCGCGGTGAAACCGACAAAGGCTACGACTGGGTCACATCCTTCGAGAAGGACACGGGCTGCAAGGTCAACATCAAGACCGCCAACACCTCCGACGAGATGGTTGCGCTGATGAATGAGGGCGGCTTCGACCTCGTCACCGCCTCCGGCGATGCCTCGCTGCGTCTCGTCGCCGGCAAGCGCGTCCAGGCGATCAACACCGATCTCATCCCGAGTTGGAAGACGGTCGACGACCGCCTGAAGGACGCCCCGTGGTTCACGGTCGGCGGCGCCCATTACGGCGTTCCCTACCAGTGGGGGCCGAACGTGCTGATGTACAACACCGAAGTGTTCAAGGAAGCGCCGAAGAGCTGGAACGTCGTCTTCGAGGAAATGAACCTGCCCGACGGCAAATCGAACAAGGGCCGCGTCCAGGCCTATGACGGGCCGATCCACATTGCCGATGCCGCCAATTATCTGATGGCCCACAAGCCGGAGCTCGGCATCAAGGACCCCTATGAACTGACCGAGGACCAGTACAAGGCAGCCCTCGATCTCTTGCGCGTCCAGCGCACGCTGGTCGGCCGCTACTGGCATGACGCCGCCATCCAGGTCGACGATTTCCAGAACGAAGGCGTCGTCGCCTCCGGCTCGTGGCCCTATCAGGTCAACACGCTGGTCGCCGCCAAGAAACCGGTCGCCTCGACCATTCCCGAGGAAGGCGTCACCGGCTGGGCCGACACCACCATGATGGAAGCCGACCCGGCCCACCCGAACTGCGCCTATATGTGGCTCGAGCATTCGCTGTCGCCGAAAGTGCAGGGCGATGTCTCCGCCTGGTTCGGCTCGCTGCCGGTGGTGCCCGCCGCCTGCAAGGGCAACGAACTGCTCGGCGACGAAGGCTGCAAGACCAACGGCTACGACAATTTCGACAAGATCAGGTTCTGGAAGACGCCGGTGTCGAAATGCGCCACCGGAAACGACCAGTGCGTGCCTTACTATCGCTGGGTGTCGGACTATATCGGCGTCATCGGCGGGCGGTGAGTTCGCTTTGCTAGAGAGGTAGGCGCTGCCCCTCACCCCTTACCCTCTCCCCGTGAAGAACGGGGAGAGGGGGTCGCCAGCGCTGGAGCGCTTCCTTCTCCCCGTCACTATACGGGAGAAGGTGCCGGCAGGCGGATGAGGGGCAGCGCAGACGCCTGGATTTAAGAGCCTGACACATCAGGACAGCCCATGACCTCGGCCGTTTCCTTCCAGAAAGTCTCCCGCCATTTCGGCAGCGTGCGCGCCGTCGACACTGTCGATCTCGACATCGTGCCGGGCGAGTTCTTTGCCATGCTCGGGCCTTCCGGCTCCGGCAAGACGACCTGCCTGCGGCTGATCGCCGGCTTCGAGCAGCCGACGGCGGGCTCGATCTCCATCTTCGATGAACGCGCCGAAGGCGTCCCGCCCTATCGCCGCAACGTCAACACCGTGTTCCAGGACTACGCGCTGTTCCCGCATCTCAACGTGCTCGACAATGTCGCCTATGGCCTGATGGTCAAGGGCGTCGGCAAGCCGCAGCGGCAGAAGGCGGCGGAGGAGGCGCTGTCGCTGGTGCGGCTTCCCGGTTACGGCGCCCGTCGTCCCGGCCAGCTCTCCGGCGGCCAGCGCCAGCGCGTCGCGCTCGCCCGCGCGCTGGTCAACCAGCCAAAAGTGCTTCTGCTCGACGAGCCGCTTGGCGCGCTCGACCTCAAGCTGCGCGAGAACATGCAGGAAGAGCTGAAGTCGCTGCAGAAGGCGCTTGGCATCACCTTCGTCTTCGTCACCCACGACCAGGGCGAGGCGCTGTCCATGGCCGACCGCGTCGCCGTCTTCAACGACGGCAAGATCATGCAGGTCGGCACGCCGGAAGATATCTACCAGCGGCCGAAGACGCGCTTCGTCGCCGATTTCGTCGGCTCGTCCAACGTGCTGCCGCCGGATTTCGTCCAGCGTTACTCAGGCCAGCACCGCTGGGGCAGCCTGCGCCCTGAATCCATTCGTGTCGGTCGTGCCGCCAAGGGCGACGGCGTTGCCGCCCGCCTCGTCTCGACCAACTATCTCGGCGCCACGACAAGGCTGGCGCTCGATGCCGACGGGCTGAGGCTGCACGCTGTTGTGCCGGCTGGTACGAAATTGCCCACGGAAGGGGAGGCGGTCGTGCTCACCTTCAACCGCGAGCACCTGCATCTGATGGACGAGACGGCATGAAGGCGCTTTCGGCAATTGTCGCCAATAGCCGAGACAAGGCGCTCTACGGCGCCCCCCTCTGTCCTGCCGGACATCTCCCCCACAAGGGGGGAGATCGGACGTCACGCCGGCTTTCGCCAATCGCCTACGCCGCAAGAATGAGTAAGGCGCCGAAGCTGCCGATCTCCCCCTCGTGGGGGAGATGTCCGGCAGGACAGAGGGGGGCGCGAAGGATCGCGGCCTCTCTATCCTCCGCCAGGGCCGGGCGGCGTCATGACAATCGCCGCGCTCAACTCCAACCCCGCCCCCGCCATCCTGCCGGGAAGCGGCGGCATGCGTGGCGCCCTGTCCGACCTCTTGTGGCGCAAGCCGAGCCTGCTGCTGCTCCTCATGCTGCTGCCGCCGATCCTGTGGCTCGGCATCGTCTATATCGGCTCGCTGTTCGCGCTGCTCTTACAGAGCTTTTTCTCGATCGACGAGTTCTCCGGCCTCATCAACCGGCAGTTCACGCTGAAAACCTATGGCGACCTGCTCCAGGCCGCCAATCTCGACATCATCCTGCGCACGGTGACGATGGCGGCCCTGGTCACGCTCGCCTCCGCGGTCATCGCCTTCCCCATCGCCTATTACGCGGCGCGTTATGCGCGCGGCCGCTGGAAGGCGCTGTTCTATCTCGGCGTCATGCTGCCGCTGTGGTCGAGCTATCTGGTCAAGATCTACGCCTGGAAGCTCATCCTCGCCAAGGAAGGCATCCTGACCTGGCTGCTCGCCAAGCTGCATCTTCTGTGGCTGCTCGATGGCTGGCTGTCGCTGCCGATCGTCGGCGGCAACTCTGTGTCGGTCTCCTTCACCGGCACCTTCATCGTCTTCGTCTATGTCTGGCTGCCCTTCATGATCCTGCCGGTGCAGGCGGCACTCGAGCGCGTGCCGGGCAATCTGGTCGAAGCCTCGTCCGATCTTGGCGCCTCGCCTGGCCAGACCTTCCGCAACGTGCTGTTCCCGCTGGCGCTGCCGGGCATCGTCGCCGGCTCGATCTTCACCTTCTCGCTGACGCTCGGCGACTACATCATCCCGCAGATCATCGGCACCTCGCGGCTGTTCATCGGCCAGGCCGTCTATTCGCAGCAGGGCACCGCCGGCAACATTCCGCTCGCCGCCGCCTTCACCGTGGTGCCCATCGTCATCATGGGTTTCTACCTTTGGGGCGCCAAGCGCATGGGAGCCTTCGATGCGCTCTGATCGCGGCCAATCGGCCCCCCTCGGCCTGAAGATCGCCGCTGCCGGCGGCCTGCTGTTCCTGCATTTGCCGATCTTCTTGATCTTCGTCTATGCCTTCACGACCGAGGAAAAGAGCTTCGTCTGGCCGCCGCCAGGGCTGACCACGCAGTGGTTCGCCGTCACCTGGAACCGCCCCGACGTCTGGGCAGCGCTGTCGCTGTCGGTCAGGGTTGCCGCCATCTCGACCATCGTCGCCCTGGTGCTTGGCACGCTCTGCGCGGCCGCCGTGTCGCGAACACGGTTCTTTGGCCGCGAAACGATCTCGCTGCTCGTCATCCTGCCCATCGCGCTGCCCGGCATCATCACCGGCATCGCACTGCGCTCGGCCTTTTCACTGGCCGAGATTCCGTTCTCGTTCTGGACGATCGTCCTCGGCCACGCCACCTTCTGCGTCGTTGTCGTCTACAACAACGCCGTCGCCCGCTTCCGCCGCACCTCCGGTTCGATGATCGAGGCGTCGATGGACCTCGGCGCCGACGGCTTCCAGACGTTTCGGCATGTCGTGCTGCCCAACATCGCCACGGCACTCCTTGCCGGCGGCATGCTTGCCTTCGCGCTGTCGTTCGACGAGGTCATCGTCACCACCTTCACCGCCGGCCAGCAGCAGACGCTGCCGATCTGGATGCTGGAGGAACTGATCCGTCCGCGCCAGCGCCCGGTCACCAATGTCGTGGCCATGGTCGTCGTGCTGGTGACGCTGCTGCCCATCCTCGCCGCCTATTACCTGACCCGCGACGGCGACCAGATCGCCGGCTCGGGCAAATAACGTCAAGAATCCGCAAGGGAGAGACTGCCATGGACACAAAGATGCTGATCGGCTCGAAATTCGAGAAGGGCACCGAGACCGAGGAGCCGATCCTTAATCCGAAGACCGGGGCGACCATCCTCAACCTGCCTGAAGCCAGCCAGGCGCAGATCGAGGCGGCGGTGCTGGCGGCCGAAAAGGCTTTCGTCACCTGGTCGCGCACCACGCCGGCCCAGCGCTCGGGCTATCTCCTGAAGATCGCCGGCCGCATCGAGACCGAGGCGAAGGAATTCGCCGCCCTCGAAGCGCTCAATTGCGGCAAGCCGATCAATGCCGTGCTCAACGACGAGATCCCGGCGATCGTCGACTGCTACCGCTTCTTTGCCGGCGCCGTCCGCTCGATGCCCGGCCAGGTCGCCGGCGAATACATTCCCGGTCACACCTCGATGGTGCGGCGCGATGCCATCGGCGTCGTCGCCTCGATCGCGCCGTGGAACTATCCGCTGATGATGATGGCATGGAAGCTGGCGCCGGCGATTGCCGGCGGCAACACCGTCGTCTTCAAGCCCTCGGAGCAGACGCCGCTGACCTCGCTCAAGCTGGCGAAAATCCTGGCCGATATCCTGCCGGAGGGCGTCGTCAATGTCGTGCTCGGTCGTGGCGACAGCGTCGGCAACACGCTGATCAACCACCCGAAGGTCAACATGATCTCGATCACCGGCGACGTCGCCACCGGCAAGAAGGTTCTGCAGGCCGCCGCCAAATCGGTCAAGCGCACGCATCTCGAGCTCGGCGGCAAGGCACCGGTCATCGTCTTCGACGACGCCGATCTCGATGCGGTGGTCAACGGCCTGCGCGCCTTCGGCTACTACAATGCCGGCCAGGACTGCACCGCCGCTTGCCGCATCTATGCCGGCAAGAAGATCTACGACAAGCTCGTCGCCGACCTTTCCTCCGCCGTCTCGACCATCAAGTACAACCGCCCCGATGACACCGAGAACGAGATCGGGCCGCTCATCTCACGCCGCCAGCGCGACCGCGTCTCGAGCTTCGTCGAGCGCGCCTCCGAGCTGAAGCACATCGAGATCACCACCGGCGGCAAGCCGGGCGAGGGCTCCGGCTTCTTCTACCAGCCGACCGTCGTCGCCGGCGCTCTGCAGGAGGACGAGATCGTGCGCCGCGAGGTATTCGGGCCGGTCGTCTCCGTCACCCGATTTTCAGAGGTCGACGAGGCGGTGAGCTGGGCCAATGACAGCGATTATGGCCTCGCATCCTCGGTATGGACCAAGGATGTCTCCCGCGCCATGGCGACGGCCGCCCGCCTGCAATATGGCTGCACTTGGATCAACACCCATTTCATGCTGACCAACGAGATGCCGCATGGCGGGCTGAAACAATCCGGCTACGGCAAGGACATGTCGCTCTATGCCCTGGAGGACTACACCGCCGTGCGGCATGTGATGGTGGCGCACGGGTAGCGTTTTTTACCTCTCCCCCTTGTGGGAGAGGTCGGGTTGCCCCGATTTGTCCTTCACAAATCGGTTGGCAATCCGGGTGAGGGGTAAGCAAGCGCCAAGCTGGAATACTCCTCATCCGTCTTGGCGCTAACGCGCCAATCCACCTTCTCCCACAAGGGGAAAAAGTGGGCGCAGTTGCTACGCCACAACGCGGAAGATCTGCCACATAGGGCCCCATCTCCTTGCCCCATCCGCACACTTCGGGCGTATCGAGTTTCGATCGGCCTCACGCAAATGTCCCGCCCGGCCAGACGATTTCTTGTCGCCGACCATAGCAGAGCCACGCCGTTTTTTGCGGCAGCCAAACTTTAGAGGAGCGAAATATAAGACCTTCGGCGACCGGGAGGCGGTTGTCGGGCTATTTCGGCGGAGCGGCACTCTCGGCCTGTGCAGGCCCACGCCCGGCGTAACCGATGCTCGTATCGGCCTGTTCCGGCGTCTTGGGCCGCTTGATCTTGCCGGAAGCAGCCACAACGAGCTCGTTGAAGCCTTCGCCGCCGGCATCCAGCATTTCGAACAGCTGCCGCCGCATCCTCGGCTCCCAGAACTTGTTGATATGCTCCGCAACGCCGGCAATGCTTTCCTCGCGCGGCTTGGAATGGAAGAAATCGGCGATCTGGTTGGCCATGCGCACCAGCTTTTCCCTGGTGCTCATGATGTGTTCTTCGTCATGCGACATGCCTAGTCACTCCGGAAACCACCCGCTCGGGGTGGGTGAAAATATCGAAATCACCGCCGCGCACCAACGCCACCAGCGTCATGCCTGCCTCTCCTGCCGTGCGGATGGCAAGCGCGGTCGGCGCCGAGACGGCGATGATGAAGGCAGCACCGATCGCCGCGGTCTTCTGCACCATCTCCACCGACACGCGCGACGTCACGACGACGGCGCCCGATGCGCCGTCGATGTCGGTCTTGGCCAGCGCGCCGGCCAGCTTGTCCAGCGCATTGTGGCGGCCGACATCCTCGCGCGCCATAACGATGCCCTTGCCCGGCACATAGAAGCCTGCGGCATGGACCGCACCCGTCTCGGCATGCAGCGGCTGCACCTTCGACAGGAGCTTGACCGAGCGGACGATATCGTCGGCCTTAAGCGTAAGTCTCGACGAACCGACAGCGTCGACCAAGCGCATCGCTTCCTCGATCGATTCGATGCCGCACAACCCGCAGCCGACCGGGCCTGCCAGCCGTCGGCGCCGCGCTTCGAAGCGCGTATTGGCTTGATCCTTCAGCCTGATCTGGATGTCGATGCCCGCACCGTGATCCTCGACCTCGATCGCCTCGATCTCTTCAGGGGCGGCGATGATGCCCTCGGTCAGGGAGAAGCCGAGCGCGAAGTCCTCGAAATCGGCGGGGGTCGCCATCATCACCGCATGAGTGGTGCCCGCATAGGAGAACGCCACCGGCGTCTCTTCAGGCACCATGCGGTCAGCGGCCGCAGTGCCGCTGGCGCGGTGCGCCAGCCGCGAAATCTGCGTCGTTGCTTTGCGGCGCGCGGCCAAGACTACTCCGCCGCTTCCAGCGGGGCGATGCGCCGGCTCTGGCGCGCCTGCTCGTTATAGTCCCTCTGCCACTCGGTCGGGCCGTTTGACGGTGCCACCTGCACGGCGGTGACCTTGTATTCCGGACAGTTGGTCGCCCAGTCCGAGAAGTCGGTGGTGATCACGTTGGCCTGCGTGTCGGGGTGGTGGAACGTCGTATAGACTACGCCCGGCGAGACGCGGTCGGTGATCAGCGCGCGCAGCGTCGTCTCGCCGGATCGGCTTGCCAACCGCACCCAGTCGCCGTCGCGGATGCCACGGTTCTCGGCATCGTGTGGGTGGATCTCCAACCGGTCTTCGGCATGCCACATCACATTTTCGGTCCGCCTCGTCTGCGCCCCGACATTGTATTGCGACAGAATCCGGCCGGTGGTCAGCAGCAGCGGGAAGCGCGGCCCGGTCCTTTCGTCCGTCGCCACATATTCGGTGCGGATGAACTTGCCCTTGCCGCGCACGAAACCATCGATGTGCATGATCGGCGTGCCGAGAGGCGCCTTCTCGTTGCAGGGCCATTGCACGGATCCGACACGGTCGAGCAGTTCGAAGGAAACGCCGGCGAAGCTCGGCGTCGTCCTGGCGATCTCGTCCATGATCTCGGAGGGATGCTGGTAGTTCCAGTCCAGCCCGATCGCACGGGCAAGCTCCTGCGTCGCCTCCCAATCGGCGTAGCGCGCCTTCGGCTCCAGAACCTTGCGCACCATGTTGATGCGGCGCTCGGCATTGGTGAAAGTGCCGTCCTTCTCGAGAAAGGTCGAGCCCGGCAGGAAGACATGCGCGTAGTTCGCCGTCTCGTTGAGGAAGAGGTCGTGCACGACGACGCATTCCATCGCGGCGAGGCCGGCGGCAACATGCTTGGTGTCTGGATCGGACTGCAGGATGTCCTCGCCCTGGATGTAGATGCCCTTGAAGCTGCCGTCGACGGCGGCATCCAGCATGTTGGGGATGCGCAGGCCGGGTTCGTCGTCGAGCTTCACGCCCCACAGGCTTTCATAAATGTCGCGCACGGCTTCGCCGGAGATATGGCGGTAGCCGGGCAGTTCGTGCGGGAAGGAGCCCATGTCGCACGAGCCCTGCACATTGTTCTGGCCGCGCAGCGGATTCACGCCGACGCCCGGCCGGCCGATATTGCCGGTGGCCATGGCGAGGTTAGCGATCGCCATCACCGTGGTTGAACCCTGGCTGTGTTCCGTCACGCCGAGACCGTAATAGATCGCGCCATTGCCGCCGGTGGCGTAGAGACGCGCCGCGCCGCGGATCAGCTCGGGATCGACGCCGGACAACTTGCCGACGGTCTCGGGGCTGTTTTCCGGCAAGGCGACGAAAGACGCCCAGTCCTGGAACTCCGCCCAGTCGCAGCGTTCGCGGATGAAAGCTTCGTTGAAAAGGCCTTCGGTGACGACGACATGCGCCAGCGCCGTCAGCACCGCTACATTGGTGCCGGGCTTCAGCGGCAGGTGATAGGCCGCTTCGATATGTGCCGACTTGACCATCTCGGTACGACGCGGATCGAGCACGATCAGCTTGGCGCCCTCCTTTCCTGGCGAGCCACGCAGCCGCTTCTTCAGCCGCGAGGCGAATACTGGATGGGCGGAAGCGGGATTGGCGCCGATGATGACGGCGACGTCGGTATAGTCGACGGAGTCGAAATCCTGCGTGCCGGCCGAGGTGCCATAGGTCTGGCCGAGCCCGTAGCCGGTTGGCGAATGGCAGACGCGCGCGCAGGTATCGACATTGTTATTGCGGAAGCCCTGCCGCACCAGCTTCTGGACGAGATAGGTCTCTTCGTTGGTGCAGCGCGAGGAGGTGATGCCGCCGATCGCGGTGCGGCCATACTGGTACTGGATACGGCGGAATTCCTTGGCCGTATGGGCGATCGCCTCTTCCCAGCTCACCTCGCGCCAGGGATCGGTGACCTTTTCCCGGATCATCGGCGACAGGATGCGGTCCTTGTGCGTGGCGTAGCCATAAGCGAAACGGCCCTTCACGCAGGAATGCCCATGGTTCGCCTTGCCCTCCTTGTAGGGCATCATGCGAATGACCTCGTCGCCCTTCACTTCGGCCTTGAACGAGCAGCCGACGCCGCAATAAGCGCAGGTGGTGACGGCCGAACGCTCCGGCAGGCCCTTGGCAAGCACCGACTTCTCGCGCAGCGCATCGGTTGGGCAGGCCTGCACGCAGGCCCCGCAGGACACGCATTCGGAAGCGATGAAATCCTCGTGCATGCCGGCGACCATGCGCGATTCGAAACCGCGGCCCTCGATGGTCAGCGCGAAGGTGCCCTGCACCTCCTCGCAGGCTCGCACGCAACGCGAGCAGACGATGCATTGCGCCGGATCATAAGTGAAATAGGGATTGGATTCATCACGGGCGATGTAGTCGACAGCCAGCGAGCCATGGCCGGGCGCTACGCCGTTTTCCTGCTTGACGTGGTTGCGTCCCTCGATGCCGTAGCGGTTTTCAGTCAGGCCGACCGTCTTGGCGACCTTGTCGAACTCGCTGGCGCCGGTGCCGGCCTCCTCGTTCCAGCCGGTCGGATGGTCGGAGACGTAGAGTTCCATCACGCCGCGGCGGATGGCGTTGAGGCGGTCGGTCTGCGTGTGCACAACCATGCCTTCGCCGACCGGCGTCGTGCAGGAAGCAGGTGTGCCGCCGCGTCCATCGATCTCGACCAGGCAGACCCGGCAGGAGCCGAACGAGTCCAGCATGTCGGTGGCGCAGAGCTTCGGGATTTCGACGCCCGCTTCCATCGAAGCGCGCATGATCGAGGTCCCCGCTGGAACCGTCACCGACTTGCCGTCGACCGTCAGCGTCACCTGCTGTTCTGCTTCCGAGGCGGGCGTGCCGTAGTCGATTTCCTGGACCAGCGATTTGATGTCGAATGTCGCGTTCATGCCTGTCCGCTCCTATTCCGCTGCTTCGGCGACTGGCGTCGGCCGAAAGTCGTCGGGGAAATGGTTGAGTGCACTCATCACCGGATATGGGGTGAAGCCGCCCAGAGCGCAAAGCGAGCCGAACTTCATCGTGTTGCAAAGGTCGGTGACCAGCGCGATCTGTTTTTCGGGTTCGACGTTCCGGGCGAGCCGGTCCAGCACCTCGACGCCGCGCGTCGAGCCGATGCGGCAGGGCGTGCACTTGCCGCAGCTTTCGATGCTGCAGAATTCCATGGCGAAGCGCGCCTGCTTCAGCATGTCGGCCGTGTCGTCGAACACGACGATGCCGGCATGACCGATCAGCCCGTCCTTGGCGGCGAACGCTTCGTAGTCGAAAGGCGTGTCGAACAAAGCGCGAGGGAAATAGGCGCCGAGCGGCCCGCCGACCTGCACGGCCTTGACCGGACGTCCTGTCGCGGTGCCGCCGCCGATATCGTCGACGATCTCGCCCAGCGTCATGCCGAACGCGGCCTCGTAGAGGCCGGGATACTTGACGTTGCCGGCGATCTGGATCGGAATGGTGCCGCGCGAACGGCCCATGCCGAAATCCTTGTAGAAGGCCGCGCCCTTATCCATGATGATCGGCACCGAAGCCAGCGAGATGACGTTATTGATCACCGTCGGCTTGCCGAACAGGCCCTTGTGCGCCGGCAGCGGCGGCTTGGCCCGCACCTGCCCGCGCTTGCCCTCGAGGCTGTCGAGCAGCGAGGTCTCCTCGCCGCAGACATAGGCGCCGGCGCCGACACGGACTTCCATGTCGAAGGCATTGGGAGAACCTAGCACGTTGAGGCCGAGCAGGCCGGCCTTGCGGGCGATCTCGACGGCTTTCTGCATGACCGCTACCGCGTGCGGATACTCCGAGCGGATATAGATGAAACCCTTGGTCGCGCCCGTCGCGATGCCGGCGATCGCCATGCCCTCGATGAGCACGAACGGGTCGCCTTCCATGATCATGCGGTCGGCGAACGTGCCGGAATCGCCCTCGTCGGCATTGCAGACGATATATTTGCGGTCGGCCGTGGTATCGAGCACCGTCTTCCACTTGATGCCGGTCGGGAACCCTGCGCCGCCACGACCGCGCAGGCCGGACTCGGTCACTTGGCTGACGACATCGGCCGGCGTCATCGCCACGGCGTTCTGCAGGCCCTTCAGCCCGCCATGCGCCTTGTAGTGATCGAGCGACAGCGGATCGGTGACGCCGCAACGCGCGAAGGTCAGCCGTGTCTGCTTTGCCAGAAACGGGATCTTGTCGGGTGCGCCCAGCCAGCGCTTGTGGTAACCACCAGTGAGAAAGCCGCAGTCGAACAGGCTTTTGACGTCGGAAGGTTTTACCGGCCCGTAGGCGACGCGGCCGTTAGCCGTCGCCACCTCGACCATCGGCTCGAGGAAATAGGCGCCGCGCGAACCGTTGCGCACGATCTTGGCCTCGATGCCGCGATCGGCCAATTGCTTCTCGATCGCCTTGGCGACTTTTTCCGCACCGAGCGCCAGCGCGCCGGAATCGCCTGGAATGTAAATGCGCGGGATCATGAGCGCACCTCGGCAACGATCTCGTCGAGCTTCTCGTCATTGAGCCGGCCGATCACCTCGCCGTCCAGCATCGCCGACGGCGCGCAGGCGCAAAGGCCGAGGCAATAGACCGGCTCCAGCGTCACCGAACCGTCGCGGGCCGTCTCGTGAAAGCCGATGCCCAGCAACTGCTTGAGCTTGGCGGCAATGGCGTCCGAGCCCATCGACTGGCAGGCTTCCGCCTGGCAGAGCTTCAGCACATGCCGCCCGGCCGGGTGGCTGCGGTAGTCATGATAGAAGGTGACGACGCCGTGCACCTCGGCCCTGGAGATGTTCAGCGCCTCGGCGATGACAGGCAGCGCGTCCTGCGGCACATGGCCGAACTCTTCCTGGATGCTGTGAAGGATCGGCAGCAGCGGGCCTTCGAGGCCCTCCAGCTCCTGGACGATCGCCGCCGTGCGCGACGCGATCTCGGTACTTGCAGGCTGCATCGACATGCAGCGCCCTCCCTGGTCGTTGCGATCCAAGCATGTCGCCCAAAGAGTGAAGCGGTTTTGGGGCAACGATATGCACAATGTCGCTAAGTGGTTAGGAAATCAGAGGAAACCAGCGAAATCAATAAAGCCGATCCGTTGCTTGATAGAAATCTTCTATCAATGCCGTCCGGCCTGCAATCTCTAGCTCAGCGGCGGGCGCGGAAATCGTCTGCCAGCGCCATCGCCTCGTCCAGCAGCGCCGAGACCAGCGGCGTGTGCGGCTCGCGCGGCGTCGCCACCAGCCCGACGGTATGGCTGGCATCCGGCTCGACGATCGGAATGGCCCGGATCGGTTCGGAAAAGCCGAATGTTTCCGAGAGGTTGAGCGGCATGATCGACGACCATTTGCCGGTACGGATATGGGAGAACAGCACGATCATCGAATTGGATTCGAGTGTCGGCCGCACCTGCACGCCAGCCTCGGCAAGATGCTGGTCGATGATGCGGCGGTTCTGCATGTCCGGCGTCAACAGGCAGAGCGGCAGCTGGCTGAGCTCCGCCCATGTCACTTTGTCGCGGTCGGAATAGGGGTTTCCGACCGCGGTGATCAACTGGTAGCGCTCGTCATAGAGCGGCACGCTGGTCACCCGTCCCAGCGGCTCGTTGTCGAGATAGGTGATGCCGGCATCAATGTCGAAATTGCCGAGCAGTGACAGCACCTCGATCGAGGTGCGCGACAGCACCGAGAAGGTGACGCCGGGATGCTTGGCGCGAAAAGGCGTCGTCAGCCGCGCCACCATGGCCAGCGCCGTCGGGATGGCGGCGATGCGGATGCGCCCCGAGAGGCCGTGCCGCGCCGCCCGCATCTCCTCGCGCATGGCGCGGGTGTCGCCAACGATGCGGCGCGCCCACACCAGCACCTGTTCTCCCTCCGGCGTCAGCCCCTGAAAGCGTGAGCCGCGCAATACCAGCATCACGCCGAGCTGACCCTCCAGCTGCTTGATGCCGGCCGAAAGCGTCGGCTGGGTGACGCCGCACACCTCAGCCGCCCGGCCGAAATGCTCTTCCCTGGCCAGCGTGATGAAGAATTCCAGCTTGTCGATCATGGACGGAAGCTACCCGGCCAATTGAAGCTGCGCCAGATGCACGCTGTTGTTGCCTTGGCGAAATCCGCGTGCGAGGTAGGCGTCGCTATCGTCGACGCCTACCTGTCGACCAGGTTCAGAATGTTGCCGTCGGGATCCTTAAACCATGCGACCTTCATGCCGTGACCGACGTGGATGTCGCCTTCCATCATTGTGTGAGGCATGTCGTAATGTTCGAAAATAACACCTTTCGATCTTAACGCGCTGACAATTTTTTCGATCGCGACGCCAACCATCCAGGTCACCGCCGTCGCCTTGTTGGTTCCGGCAAACTTCGAGCGGTACACATTGATGCTGGTATCGCCGCATTTGTAGACGATCAATTCGCCACCCTCGTTGTGGACCTCTGTCAGACCCAGGATGTCCTGGTAGAACGCCCTGGCCTTGGCCAGGTCCTTCACCGCGAGATTGGCCGTTGCGTTGCAGTCTGCGAGCATGACAGTCTCCTTTCCTTGCTTGCTGGCGCCACCGAAAGCTGTGCAAGAAATAGGGCCGCTTCATCTTCTGGCGACCGCGGCTTATGCGATCGGCGTGCGTCTTCCCTAAAGACGTTTGACTCCCGTAAAACCCTACAAGCAACGCAAGTTTTGAAGCCATGCCACCGCGCGCGTCGTTCCGCCGCTTGGTTCTGTTCGGCAACTGCCTTATCTGAAGCGGAAAGCAGAGGAAAAAGCTGATGCCCGCCGTCCAGGAAAACGTTACCAAGGAAGCCGTCACCGAACGCCTGAAAACGATCAACGGGCCGGATTTCACCGGCAACATTGTCGACCTCGGCATGGTTTCCGAGATTTTCATTGCCGATGCCAAAGTCTTCTTCTCGATCACCGTTCCTGCCGCCCGGGCTCAGGAGATGGAGCCATTGCGTGCTGCCGCCGAGCGCGTCGTCAAGGCGATCCCCGGTGTCGCCGGCGCCGTGGTCGCGCTGACGGCGGAAAGGAAAGGCGGCGGCATGGAGGCCCCGGTTCCAGCGCGGCCTGCCCCCAGGCCCGCGCCGCCGGCCGCACCCGCTGCCGCGCCACGTCCGGCTCCGCATGCTCCAGCCTCGCACAGCCAGGGCAAGCGCGGCATACCCGGCATCGAGGCGATCATCGCTGTCGCTTCCGGCAAGGGCGGCGTCGGCAAGTCGACCACCGCCGTCAACATCGCGCTTGGCCTCGCCGCCAACGGCCTGAGGGTCGGCGTGCTCGACGCCGACATCTACGGCCCGTCCATGCCGCGGCTGCTCAACATCCATGGCCGGCCGCAGACCGTCGACGGCAAGGTCCTGAGGCCGATGGAGAATTACGGCCTGAAGGTCATGTCGATGGGTTTCCTCGTCGACGAAGAGACGCCGATGATCTGGCGCGGGCCAATGGTGATGTCGGCATTGACGCAAATGCTGCGCGAGGTCGAGTGGGGTCCGCTCGACGTGCTCGTCGTCGACATGCCGCCCGGCACCGGCGACGCGCAGCTGACCATGGCCCAGCAGGTGCCGCTGGCCGGCGCTGTCATCGTCTCGACGCCGCAGGATCTGGCACTGATCGATGCGCGAAAAGGCCTCAACATGTTCAAGAAGGTCGACGTGCCGGTGTTGGGCATCGTCGAGAATATGAGCTATTTCCTCGCCCCCGACACCGGCAAGCGCTACGACATCTTCGGCCATGGCGGCGCGCGCCGCGAGGCCGAGCGTCTCGGCGTGACCTTCCTCGGCGAGGTGCCGCTCGAGATGGGCATTCGCGAAAGCTCGGATGCCGGAACGCCGGTGGTGGTCTCGAAGCCCGATGGCGCAGAGGCGAAAATCTACCGCGACATCGCCTCGAACGTCTGGGACAGGGTCAATGAAGAACGGGGCGTGGCGGCTTCTGCCGTGCCGAGCATCGTGTTTGAGTGAATGTGGATACCCTGCCCTCAAGGGGGAGGGACTCAGCCGCCGACCTTCTCGCCGAACGAGGAAAAAAACTGTCCGGCCAGCTTCTTCGACGTCGATTCGATCAGCCGGCTGCCGAGCTGGGCGATCTTGCCGCCGACATCGGCCTTGGCCGCATATCTGAGGATCGTCGTATCCGGCCCATCGGCGGTCAGCGTCACATCGGCGCCGCCCTTGGCGAAGCCGGCGATGCCGCCCTTGCCTTCGCCCTGGATGGTGTAGGAATGCGGCGGGTTGAGGTTCTTCAGCGTCACCTCGCCGTTGAACGTCGCCTTGATCGGGCCGATCTTGAGCACCACGGTTGCTCCCATCTCGGTGTCCGACTTCTTTTCGAGGCTCTTGCAGCCCGGAATGGTCTCTTTCAGAACCTCCGGGTCGTTCAGCGCTTCCCACACCTTTTGCAGGGATGCGGCGATGCGTTCCTCGCCTTCGATCACCAAAGCCATGAAAATCTCCCCGACAAGACAGGCACGAAGCCTATCGCACCGGCCCGAAATCGGAATCGATTTTCGGAAAGCACGATGCGAAGATTCAAGATGCTAGAGCGTACTTTGTGCGTCCATATGGACGCACAAAGTACGCTCTAGCGCAGGGGCGCTCACATGTCTATCGCACCAAAGTCCGGTTTCGGAGCGCGCGTCCCCCTTGCTTGCTCTCGCGCGTTGTCATATCGATTTGTCATACAAATACGGAGACCACGATGGCCGGCGCACCTACAAGAAAAAAGAAATTTCGTTCGCAGGAGTGGTTCGACAATCCCGACAATCCGGGCATGACCGCGCTTTACCTCGAGCGCTACCTGAATTACGGGCTGACGCGTGCCGAACTGATGTCGGGCAAGCCTTTGATCGGCATCGCCCAGACCGGCTCGGATCTGTCGCCTTGCAACCGTCATCATCTCGAACTGGCCAAGCGCGTGCGCGAGGGCATCGTGTCGATGGGCGGCATCCCTTTCGAATTCCCGTGCCACCCGATCCAGGAGACGGGCAAACGCCCGACCGCCGCGCTCGACCGCAACCTCGCCTACTTGTCGCTGGTCGAGGTGCTCTACGGCTATCCGCTCGACGGCGTCGTGCTCACCATCGGCTGCGACAAGACGACGCCGGCCCTTTTGATGGCCGCGGCCACCGTTAACATTCCGGCCATCGCGCTGTCGGTCGGCCCGATGCTTAACGGCTGGCACAAGGGCAAGCGCACCGGCTCCGGCACCATCGTCTGGGAATCGCGCCAGCGCCTCTCGGCCGGTGAGATCGACTATGACGAGTTCATGGACATCGTCGCCTCTTCGGCGCCGTCCACCGGCTATTGCAACACCATGGGCACCGCCACCACCATGAATTCGCTGGCCGAGGCCCTCGGCATGCAGTTGCCGGGCTCCGCCGCGATCCCCGCGCCCTATCGCGAGCGCGGCCAGATCGCCTACGAGACGGGAAAACGCATCGTCGACATGGTGCATGAGGATTTGAAGCCGTCCGACATCATGACCCGCAAGGCCTTCGAGAACGCCATCGTCGTCAATTCGGCCATCGGCGGCTCGACCAACGCGCCGATCCATCTCAACGCCATCGCCCGCCATCTCGGCGTTCCACTCGACAATGACGATTGGCAAAAGGTCGGCCTCGAGATACCGCTCCTCGTCAATCTGCAGCCGTCGGGCGAATATCTCGGCGAGGATTATCACCATGCCGGCGGCGTGCCGGCGGTCGTGGCCGAACTGATGAAGGCCGGGCTGTTGCCTCATCCCGACGCCATGACTGTCAACGGCAAGACGATGGGCGACAATTGCAGCGCGGCCGTCAACGAGAATCTCGACGTCATCCGCACCGTCGCCGAGCCGCTGAAGGCCAATGCCGGCTTCATCAATCTTAGGGGTAATCTGTTCGATTCGGCGATCATGAAGACCAGCGGCATCTCGCCCGAATTCCGCGAGCGCTATTTGTCCAACCCGAAGGACCCCGAGGCCTTCGAGGGCAATGCCATGGTCTTCGACGGCCCCGAGGATTACCACGCCCGCATCGATGATCCGGCGCAAGGCATCGACGAACACACCATCCTGTTCATGCGCGGCGCCGGTCCGATCGGTTATCCGGGCGGCGCCGAGGTCGTCAACATGCAGCCGCCAGCCCACCTCATCAAGAAGGGCATCCATGCGCTGGCCTGCATCGGCGACGGCCGCCAGTCGGGAACGTCGGGCTCGCCGTCGATCCTCAATGCCTCGCCCGAAGCCGCGATCGGCGGCGGGCTGGCGCTGTTGAAGAACGGCGACCGCGTCCGCATCGACCTGCGCAAGGGCACCGCCGACATTCTCGTCACCGACGACGAGATCACGCGCCGCCGCGCCGAACTGCAGAACAATGGCGGCTATCACTACCCCAAGCACCAGACACCATGGCAGGAGATCCAGCGCGGCATGGTCGACCAGTTCTCCGAGGGAATGGTGCTGAAGCCGGCGGTGAAATACCAGGATGTGGCGCACACCAGCGGCGTGCCGCGGGACAATCACTGAACGGCGATCTGCAACAACGACGGGCGCCGCTGCTCGTCTTTACCTTCTCAAGGAGGAGCCGCACCCAAGCGGCGCCTATAGATAAGCAGTGACCGCAGGCGCTTCCATCTGCCGGTCGTGCTTGCCGTCCTCATAGACGATTGGTGCTGCAGCCAACTCCTCTTCGGTGACGTCGTCGAGACAAGCGACGTTCACCGCCCAGAAATTCCCGCCCATGAAGTCGAGATAGCCGCGCGACAGAAAATTCGCGCCGCAGTTCGGGCACATATAGTGGTTGATGTCGCCTTCCGGCCAGTTGGACGGGGTTGCCTTGTATTCTCGCATCCGGTCGCGGCCATCCGTCACCCGCACGGCCTCATAGGCCGCGAAGGATTTCCGGTAGCCGAGCTTCCAGCAGAAGCTGCAATTGCATTTGCGGATGCCGTCAGTGAGGTCGATATCGGCTTCGAAACGCACCGCGCCGCAATGACAGCTGCCGTGATAGGTCTTTTTCATCGTCTTGCCTCGTGGGTCTTGAATTGTGCTGGTTGCCGACAGGCTGCCGAGCGAGACTTCCTCTCAAATGCTCGCCAGATAGACGCCGAGCTTGTCCAGGCATTCGCTCCAGCCCTCAATATGAGAATCCCGGGTTTCGATGTCGGCGAACGGCTCCTGCCTGAAAGTTAGCCGTGTGCGGTCGCCTTCGGCGGTGATGGAAACCGTCACCAGGGTCTCGACCCGATCCTGGAAGTCGCCTTCGTCCCAGGAGAAGGTGAAGGCGATGCGCTTCGGCTCGACAATCTCCTGGAAGATACCCGACATCGCATAGGTCTGGCCGTCTGGCCCGTGGATGAGGTGGCGGTAGCGCCCGCCTTCGCGGAATTCGAGCCTTTCCGTGGTCGAGGAAAAATTCTTCGGACCCCACCAGCGCACCAGATGCTCCGGCGTCGTCCACAGCTTGAACACCAGACCCGGCGGCGCATCGAACAGGCGCGAAATCTCCAGTGCGTATTTCGGAGCTTCGGCTGTCTCAGTTCTTGCGGCCATCCGGGTCTCCCTTGGTCTGGATTTCCTTGAGATAGTCGGCCATGCGGTCGAAACTGTCGTCCCAGAAGCGGCGATAGTGCTCCAGCCAGCCGGCAACTTCCTTCAGCGGCCCGGCTTTCAGCCGGCACGGCCGCCACTGCGCCTCCCGTCCGCGCGTGATCAGCCCGGCGCGTTCCAGCACTTTCAAGTGCTTGGAGATGGCTGGCAGGCTCATTTCGAACGGCGCCGCCAGCTCATTCACCGTGGCTTCGCCAAGCGCCAGCCTTGCCAATATGGCGCGCCGTGTCGGATCGGCCAGTGTCGCGAAGGTCGTCGAGAGAGGGTCTGTTGGCATATCGATTAGCCCAAAGGTTAATTAACTTGCAAGTTAAACATGGCCTGTCTGCCTGTCAACCCACGCAAGGTGCCAGTGCAATCGACCTGTGTCCCTTTCCCTGAACCGCTTGGCGGACAGAATGGGTCAAGGACGACGGATGATGCTTGACAAGCGTGCGCGACAAATCCACGATCGTGGTAAGGGGTGTATCGCGACGACCCCGTGAGGCGTCAGCCCAACGTTCGCGTCCAAGCTTCTCTTTCAGGAGGTGGACGCCATGCCGTCGACAACCGCTATCACTGTATCGCAACTGTCCCGTCTGATTGGTCTGCCCGGCGCGCCTGCAATCATCGACGTTCGCATCGAAGAGGATTACAACGCCGATCCGCGACTGCTGCCGGCCTCAAACCGGCGCGATTTCAAAACCGTCTCGACCTGGGCATCCGAATTCGCCGGCAGCCGAGTGACGGTCGTCTGCCAAAAAGGGCAGAAGCTCTCGCAAGGCGTGGCCGCATGGCTGCGGCATGACGGCATTGCCGCCGAATCCCTCGAAGGCGGCTTCGAGGCTTGGCGCGATGCCAAGGGGCCTTTGATCCATGCCGGCAAGATTCCACCCCGCGATGCAAAAGGCCGCACCGTATGGGTGACGCGGGCCCGCCCCAAGGTCGATCGCATCGCGTGCCCCTGGCTGATCCGGCGCTTCATCGATCCGAGCGCGGTCTTCCTCTTTGTCGAGGCGGCCGAAGCGTTGGCCACTGCGGATCGCTTTCAGGCCGTGCCATTCGACATCGACAATGTGTTCTGGTCACACCGCGGCGAACGCTGCACCTTCGACACGATGATCGAAGAGTTCGGGCTCGACTCCGAACCGCTCGACCGCCTCGCCACGATTGTGCGCGCAGCCGACACCGCGCGCCTCGATCTGGTTCCCCAGGCGGCCGGGTTCCTGGCCGCCTCGCTTGGTCTGTCGCGAATGTTTCGCGACGATTTGGAACAGCTGGAGGCAGGCATGCTGCTCTACGATGCGTTTTACCGATGGTGCCGCGATGCCACCGAGGAGACGCACAACTGGCCAAGCGTAAGCAAGCCATCATGAGCGCCCCGGCTTCTGACACAGCGGGGGCTTCTGACAAGACGGGGGCTTCGGAGAAAACGGGCGAGGCCGTCGAAGCGCCGGCAGCGCCAACCTTCCGCGAAGGCGTGAAGCTCTGGGCAAAAATCGGCCTGCTCAGCTTCGGCGGGCCGGCCGGGCAGATCGCGCTCATGCACAAGGAATTGGTCGAGGAACGGCGCTGGATCGGCGAGCAACGTTTCCTGCATGCGTTGAACTACTGCATGCTGCTGCCCGGCCCTGAAGCCCAGCAGCTCGCCATCTATATCGGCTGGTTGCTGCATCGGACGATCGGCGGCCTGGTCGCTGGCATCCTCTTCGTCGCGCCGGGCGCGCTTGTGATGCTCACCTTGAGTATCCTCTATGCGCTGTATGGCGACGCTCCCTTCGTCGAGGCGCTGTTTTTCGGGGTGAAAGCGGCCGTGCTCGCCATCGTGATCGAGGCGATGATCCGGATCGGACGACGCGCCTTGAAGAATCGGGTCATGGTGTCGATCGCGCTCGCCGCCTTCATCGCCATCTATGCATTGAACGTGCCGTTTCCGCTCATCATCCTGCTTGCGGGCCTGACGGGCTGGATTGGAAACCGTATTGCGCCAGCTCTCTTTTCCGGCGCGGCGCACGGCAAGGACGCGATTCCCGACATCAAGGGCGCGGTCGACCTGATGTTCGAGCGCGGCGAGCTCGCCCACACCAGGCCGACGCGATGGCATGCGCCGCGCATCATTGCGATCTGGCTGCCGATCTGGCTCGGGCCTGTGCTTCTGATCTGGGCGTTCACCGGATCCGCCAGCGTGTGGACTGAGATCGGTGGCTTCTTCAGCGTCATGGCGGTCGTCACCTTCGGTGGCGCCTACGCGGTCCTTGCCTATGTCGCGCAGGCAGCGGTCGAATCCTTCGGCTGGCTCGCACCCGGTGAGATGGTTGATGGCCTCGGGCTCGCCGAAACGACGCCCGGTCCGCTCATCCTGGTCCTGCAGTTTGTCGGCTTCCTTGCCGCGTTCCGCCAATCCGGATCGTTGAGCCCGCTGCTTGCCGGATCGCTTGGGGCGATGCTCACGCTGTGGGCGACGTTCACCCCTTGCTTCTTCTGGATATTCCTCGGCGGGCCCTACATCGAATCCCTGCGCGGCAACAAGGCGCTGTCGGCAGCGCTGGGCGCGATCACCGCCGCCGTCGTCGGCGTCATCATGAATCTCGCTCTATGGTTCGCCTTGCACGTCATCTTCGGCGAGGTGCGCAACATCGGCCTTGGCATGGACGTGCCGGTGTTCTCATCGATCGACTGGCGCGCGGCGCTGCTGTCCTGTGCCGCCATGATCGCCATTTTGAAGCTGAAGATCGGCATGCTGCCGACGCTGGCGGGATCGGCCCTCGCCGGTGTCTTGTTGCTGTCGGCGAGCGGGTAGCGGCTGCGTGTGCTTAACTGAAGTTGCCGACCCCGCTATGTCTGACTGGAAACGAAGGAACATCATGGCGAGACGGCGCTCTTCCCTAGGCTTCCTCGGAATGTTCGGCCGTTCAGGCGACCTCAGGCAACTCGACACCGCGTTGCGCGGCGTCGACCTTCACCCCGCCCTTGTGCCGGAGGGAGCAAAGCTCACCATCGTCAATCTGATGAAGGATCACTGGTCCGACGAGCCGCCGCCACAAGCCTATCCGCCGGTGGCGCTGCTGCTTGGCTATTGCATTGCCGGGCCGGAAGCGTTCGAACTGTCCAACGGCCGTGAACATACGCTGGATGCGGAGCGCCGGATCGAGGCAGCACTTGAGGCCGGCGACAGCTTCGATGCGCAAATCATACTGATGACGCTGCATGCCAGGCTGATCAGCGCCGAAGTGCTTGAACGCTACGGGTTGAGCACAGACTGACCGTTCCGAGGAGAAGCGTGCTCAGCCGCCCATGCCGCTGCGCGGCAGCTGGATCAGATTGCCGAAGCGGGCGCGCAACTTGTCGTCGACCGGCTTCGGCACATGGCGCGGGAAGCGCTCGGCGAGGATGCGCTTCTTCTCGACGATCGCCCGCTGCAAGATGTCGGGCTTGCCTTTCTCGTTCCATTCCTTCGGCGAAAAGCGGTCGCCGACCGCCGGATAGAAATATTCGGTCTGCATCAGCCGCAGCGTCTGCTCGTTGCCGAGATAGTGGCCCGGCCCCTTCAGGCAGACGTCGGCGATGGTGTCGATCGACAGCGACTCGTCGGTCACCTCGATGCCGCGCACGCAGCGCAGGCAATGGCCGAGCATGTCGTTGTCGATGATCAGGCTTTCCAGGCAGAAGCCGAGCAGCGAGGCGTGCATGCCGGCCGATTCGTAGACGAGGTTGAGGCCGGCAAGGCCAGCCATCACATCGGTGATGCCCTTCTCGTAGCCGGACTGAATATCAGGCAGTTTCGAATCGGTCATGCCGGCGGCCGAACCACCCGGCAGGTCGTAGAATTGCGCCATCTGGGCGCAGGCCGCGGTCAGCACCGCCTGCTCGGCCGAGCCGCCGGACATCGCGCCGGTCCTGAGGTCCGAGACGAACGGCCAAGTGCCGAAGATCGCCGGATGGCCGGGCTTGATGGCGTTGACATAGACGAGGCCGGCGAGCACCTCGGCCACCGCTTGCACCACCGCACCGGCAATCGCTGCGGGTGCCGTGGCACCCGCCTGGCCAGCCGACAGCAAGAGGATCGGAATGCCGCCTTCGACGCAGGCCTCGAGCACGCCGCAGGCGTCCTCGGCGAATTTCATCGGCGGCACCACGAAGCAGTTCGAATTCGACACGAACGGCCGCGCCCGGAAGTTCTCCTCGCCGCCGGCGATCGCATAGAGCATGTCGAGCGCCGGCTTGACGTTCTCGCGCACCGTGAATGACGTGCCGACGTGCTTCGACGTGCCCATCACGCAGGCGTAAAGCGTGTTGAAATCCATGTCGAGCGGATCGGGAATGTCGCGCGGCACCATCGGCCGCTGGAAGAAATGGATGTTGTCGAGCCCTTCGACGATGCGGGCGGCATCATAGATGTCCTGCAGCAGTGACTCGCGGTACTCGCGTTTCTCGACATCGACCAGATGCACGGCGGCACCCGCCGTGCCGTAATGCACGCGCTTGCCCTGGATCACCATGTCGTGCTTGGGATCCTGGCCATGCAGCGTGAAATGCCGTGCCGCTCGTCTGATGGTGTCGAGGACGAGCGCGCGGGGAAAGCGAATGCGGTCGTCCTTGCCGAGGGTGGCGCCGGCCTTGGTCAACGCCTCGATGCAGGATGGGATGGCGTTGGCAAATCCGACCGTTTCAAGCAGCGTCAGCACCGCCTCGTGGATGCGCTCGCGGTCGTTTTCGCTGAGCGGTCCGTAACTTCCGCCTTCGAGGCCGGCGCGCACCGGCTTGATATCGTCTGCAAGCGGCGCCGCCCGCATGGCGCGGCGCGCTTCGCGCCCGCCGGAACGCCGCGAACGTTGGTCCGAGGGCGTCTCCGGCTTCTCAACAGCCACTGACATGGAGGCACTCCAACTTTAGCTGCGAAGCAGGCGGCGGCGGTTGGTCCACCATCGGCCTGCTTCGTCCCCTTGTGCCTGGAACTATGCCGCCGACATTGGCACAGCCTATGAGCCAGACGGTCCCGTCGCATATGCCAGGGTGCTAAAGAACCGTGGCCGGTCCCGGCCTCGACGAGGCGTCAGGCAGCCGCCGGCCTGCGCCCGGCAGCCGTCGCCAGTTCGCGGATGCCGGGCTCGATGTGCTGCAGCGCGATCGAGGAAATGCCTAGCCGCATGAAGCGCGACGGCTTTTCGGTGCGGTCGAAGAAGCGGTCGCCAGGCTCGATGATGACGCTGCGCGAGGCGGCGGCCTCGGCCAGCCTGCGCGAATCGGTACCGCGCGGCCCCTCGAGCCAAAGCGACGCGCCGCCGGCCGAATCGGTCGAGCGCCATTCCGGCAAGAAGGCGGAAATCGCATGGATCAGACGCTTGCGCCGTTCGTCGAAGGCGCTCGACAGCCGCCGCACCAGCGCCTCGTGATGGCCGAGCGACAGGAACAGCGCGACCGCGCGCTGGTTGTTGGCCGGCGGATGACGCAGCATGAACCGGCGCAGCGCGCGAAGCTCGGCAATCAGCCCGGCCGAGGCGACGATGTAGCCGAGCCGCAGACCGGGGGCCAGCGTCTTCGACATCGAGCCGACATAGATGACGCGGCCGGAACGGTCGAGGCTCTTCAGCGCCTGCTGCGGCGCCTCGTCCAGAAGCTGGCTGTCATAGCCGTCCTCGATGATGATCTGATTGTGGCGGGTGGCCCGCGCCAGCAGGTCCTGCCGGCGCTCCGCCGACAGCGGCACCATGGTCGGGCAATGGTGGCTGGGCGTCACGAAGACGAAGCCGGAATCATTGGGAATGGAAGCGGTTACGATGCCGGAGTGGTCGACCGGAACCGGTGTGACGTCGGCGCCGGCCAGCCGGAAGATCGAGCGTGCGTCGGGGTAGCCGGGGTCTTCCATGGCCACCTTGGACCCTTTGGTCATCAGCAGCGTCGCCAGCATATAGAGCGCGTTCTGCGCGCCGAGCGTCACGATGATCTCGTCGGGATTGGCGAAGATACCGCGCCGCGGCAACAGCCGCGCCTGGATCTGCTCGATCAAGAGCGGGTCGTCGCGGTCGACCATGTCGGATGCCCAGTTGCGGATCTCGAGCACGGCGAGCGCCATGCGGTTGCACTCGCGCCATTCTGCGGTCGGGAACAGTGCCGGATCGAACTGGCCATAGACGAACGGGTAGGACGACTTGATCCAGTTGTCGTGCTTGGCCGGCGGCGGCATGTCGCTGGCAGCGATCTGCCGGCGCGCCTTCCAGTCGATCTCGTTGGCCTGGTCGGGCGCCTTCTGATGCGGCCTCGCCGGCGTCGCCAGCACCTCGGGATTGACGAAATGGCCGCGCCGTTCGCGCGCCACCAGGAAGCCCTGGTCGACGAGCTGCTGGAAGGCCAGCACCACGGTGCCGCGCGCTACGCCCAGTTTCTCGGCCAGGATCCGGCAGGATGGAAGCGGCATAGAGGCGGCGATCTGCCGGTCGAGGATGGCGGCGACAATCGCCTGACGGATCTGCGCCTGCAGGGTCTGGCCGGATTCCGCCGAAATCCGGAACAGGCCGGACCATATGGCCGTGTCGTTTCGCTGTGGCATGGGATTTGTTCCTCGATGGCCAGCCTTTTTCACTTGGCTGGACCAGTCGAATGTATCGGTGGCACAAGGGGTTGCGCCAATCAATTTTTCTGATCGCTGGGATTTATGCCAGTGATCCTTCGCTGCGCCGCGGCATCCCCAGCGTGACGTAACGCGGCATCCCCAGCGTGACGTAACGCGTCACCGCTGCGTGACGTAACGCGTCATCGCTGCGTGACGTCACGCGTCATCGCTGCGTGGCGCAGTGCGTCATCCCCGCGCATTGAAACCGGTGGATTTCGTCTAGATAGTTTGCCGCGACGACACGCGCCGGAAACATCCGGTCTGGTATGATGGCATCAAAGACTTCGGAGCGAGGCAGTGGATCAATCGTCCTTTCAAAAACAGCTCGACGCCCTGCGCGATCACCGTGCGGCCAAATGGGGCAGCATGCGCGAGGCCTTCGCTGCCGATCCGCAGCGCTTCGAAAAATTCTCCGTCACCGACGGCGACCTGCTGCTCGACTGGTCGAAATGCGCGGTCGACGCGCAGACGATGGATATGCTGGAGAAGCTGGCGGCAGCCGCCGATCTCGAAGGCCGGCGCGCCGCGATGTTCTCGGGCGAGAAGATCAACGTCACCGAAGGCCGCGCCGTGCTGCACACCGCGCTGCGCAACCTGAACGGCAAGGGCGTCATGCTTGACGGTCAGGACGTCAAGGCGGAGGTTGTCGCCGTGCTCGACGCGATGGGCGTCTTTGCCGATGCCGTGCGCTCCGGCAAGGCGGCCGGCGCCACCGGCAAGAAGATCACCGACATCGTCAACATCGGCATCGGCGGTTCCGACCTTGGCCCGGCCATGGCGACGCTGGCGCTGGCGCCCTATCACGACGGGCCACGCACGCATTACGTGTCCAACATCGACGGCGCCCATATCCACGACACGCTGAAAGGCCTTTCCGCCGAAACCACGCTGTTCATCATCGCCTCGAAGACCTTCACCACGGTCGAGACGATGACCAACGCCGAGACGGCGCGCGAATGGGTGCAGAAGGCGCTCGGTAAGGAAGCGGTCGGCAAGCATTTCGCCGCCGTCTCGACGGCGCTGGAGCTGGTGGCCAAATTCGGCATCGCGTCCGACCGCGTCTTCGGCTTCTGGGATTGGGTCGGCGGACGCTACTCCGTCTGGGGCGCGATCGGCCTGCCGGTGATGATCGCCGTCGGCCCGAAGAATTTTCGCGCCTTTCTCGATGGCGCGCATGCCATGGACGAACATTTCCAGACGGCGCCGCTGGGAAGGAACCTGCCGGCGCTGATGGGCCTGATCGGCTGGTGGCATCGGGTGATCTGCAAATACCCCGCCCGCGCCGTCATTCCCTACGACCAGCGCCTGTCCAGGCTGCCGGCATATCTGCAGCAGCTCGACATGGAATCGAACGGCAAGAGCGTCACCCTCGACGGCGGCGCCGTGACCACGCCGACCGGTCCGCTGGTCTGGGGCGAGCCCGGCACCAATGGCCAGCACGCCTTCTTCCAGCTGCTGCACCAGGGCACCGACTTCATTCCGGTCGAATTCCTTGCCGCGGCCATCGGTCATGAGCCGGATCTCAAGCATCACCACGATTTGTTGCTCGCCAACTGCCTGGCGCAGTCGGAGGCCTTCATGAAGGGCCGCACGCTGGAGGAAGCGCGTGCGCAGATGCTGGCAAAAGGCATGGACCCCGCCGATGTCGACAGGATCGCCCCGCACCGCGTCTTTTCCGGCGACCGGCCCTCGGTGACAATCCTCTACAGACAACTCGATCCGCACACGTTCGGACGGCTGATCGCGCTCTATGAGCACCGCGTCTTCGTCGAAGGCACGCTCTTCAACATCAATTCCTTCGACCAGTGGGGTGTCGAACTCGGCAAGGAACTAGCGACCGGCCTGCTGCCCTTCGTGGAAGGCAAGGAGGTCGTGGAAGGCAAGGAGAATGCCGCAAAGCGAGACGCTTCGACCGCTGGACTGGTGGGACATATCCACCGATTGCGCGGATCGGAGTAAGCGGCTTGGCCGAGATCAAGGGAATATTGTTCGACAAGGACGGCACGCTTGTCGACTTCAACGCGACATGGCTCGGCGTCGCTGATTTCATGGCGATGGATGCGGCGGAGGGCGATCGCTGGAAAGCCGACAGGCTGCTTGCCGCGGCTGGCTTCGATTTCGCCACCAAGCGCTTCAAGCCCGATTCCATCTTTGCTTCCGGCACCAATATGGATGTCGTCGAGCTTTGGTTTCCGCGCCTGTCCGAGGAAGATCAGATGCTTGCCGTCGCCCGCTTCAACGAGATCACCTCGATGCAGGGCTCGGCGATGGCGGTGGCGCTGCCGGGCATCGTCGAGACGCTTGGCATACTTCACGGGAAATCCTACCGGCTCGGCGTTGCCACCAACGATTCGACCACCGGCGCGGAAAAGACGTTGCTGACGCTGGGCGTCGCCCAACTGTTCGACGCCGCCTATGGTTACGACGCGGTGGCCAACCCGAAACCGGCGCCGGATACGATCCTGGCCTTTTCGGACCTGACCGGCCTGAAGCCGTCGGCGATCGCCATGGTCGGCGACAGCCGCCACGATCTGGAGATGGCACGGGTCGGCGGCTGCGGGCTGGCGATCGGCGTGCTCTCCGGCACCGGCACGCGTGAATCGCTGTCGCAGGTTGCCGACGTCATTCTGGAATCCGTTGCCGATCTGCCCGAGTTTCTTTCGGCGAGGGTCAGCGAGACGATCTGAATTCGCCTCGCTCCCGCTCGAACGAGAAGACGCCGCTCGGCTTCATCGCGTCCCCGACCTCGCCGACATCCGGCACGCGATATTCAGCCAGCAGGCGAAGCCGCGAGCGGGGCAGGTAGGCGCGGCCCGGGTCGCCGATCAGCACGTTGATGCCGGCGGCCAGGCAGCGGTCGAGGAAGGGCATGATCCGGTTGGCGAGATCTTGTCCGTAAAACAAGTCGCCGACCGCCACGACATCCACCGGCGGCGGCGGACCGGCGGTGATGTCCTCGCCGACTACCGTGATCGTAACGCCATTCGCCGCCGCATTGAGACCGAGCGCGGCGACGCCGTTGCTGTCGATCTCGGACGCGATCACTTCGCTGGCGCCGGCCTTTGCCGCCGCGATGCCGACGAGGCCCGAGCCGGCGCCGAGATCGAGCACGCGCAGCCCGGCCACGCTCTCCGGCCGATCGAGGATGTAGCGGGCAAGCACCGCGCCGCCGGCCCAGGCATAGGCCCAGTAAGGTGGCTGCGGCTCGGCCCCGTCCTCGTCAGCTTCTTCTTCCGGCTCTGCTCCTCGTCCTTCTGGATGCGTGAGCCGCCACAGACCGCTCGCTGGATGGGCTGCATAAAGCCGGATTTCGGGAAGCGCGGGAACCGGGGCGATACGCATGTTCGCCTTGATGAACGTCAGCGGATCGGGATGGGAAAACGTATCCGCCGTATCGTCGACAGCAAGGCAATCGCCCAAAGTTATGCCTGTCCCCGCAACGCTCGCCGCAGGATCTTGCCCACCGGCGTCTTCGGCAGTTCGGTCCGGAACTCGATATACTTTGGCCGCTTGTAGCCGGTCAGGTTTTCGCGGCAATAGACGGTCAGCACCTCGGCGGTCAGCGCTGGGTCCTTCTTGACGATGAACAGCTTCGGCACTTCGCCCGAATGTTCGTCCGGCACGCCGATCGCCGCCACTTCGAGCACGCCCGGATGCAGGGCCACGATTTCCTCGAGTTCGTTCGGATAGACGTTGAAGCCGGACACAAGGATCATGTCCTTCTTGCGGTCGACGATCTTGGTGTAGCCGCGCTCGTCCATGAAACCCATGTCGCCCGACTTGAAGAAACCATCCTTGGTCATCACCTTGGCGGTCTCGTCCGGTCGGTTCCAGTAACCGGCCATCACTTGCGGTCCGCGGATGCAGATCTCGCCGACCTCGCCGAGCGGCAGATCGTTGCCGTCGTCGTCGCGGATGGAGATCTCGGTCGATGGCAGCGGCAGGCCGATCGTGCCGGTGAAATTGCCGTCGCTGAATTTGTTGGCGGTGGCCACCGGCGAGGTTTCCGAAAGCCCGTAGCCCTCGGTGATCGGGCAGCCGGTCAGCGCCTTCCAACGCTCGGCAACGCCCTTGTGCACCGCCATGCCGCCGGCCAGGGTCAGGATCAGCGGCTTGAAGTCGAGTTTGCGGAAATCCTCGTTGTTGAGCAGCGCATTGAACAGCGTGTTGAGGCCTGGAAAGATGTGGATCGGGTATTTGCCGAATTCCTTGACGAAGCCGGGAATGTCGCGCGGATTGGGAATGAGTATGTTCCGGCCGCCCATCTGCATGCCCATCAGCGCGTTCACCGTCAGCGCGAAGATATGATAGAGCGGCAGCGCGCAGATGAGGTTGAGATTCGCCGGCCTCGGCTTGATCGTATAGGCGTCTTCGATCCAGAGCGCGTTCTGCGCGACATTGGCCAGCACGTTGCTGTGCAGCAGTACCGCGCCCTTCGAGATGCCGGTGGTGCCGCCCGTATATTGCAGGAAGGCGATATCGTCGGCAGCGGCCTTCGCCGGCTTGAAACTCACGCTGGCGCCTGCCTGCAACGCGGCGTTGAACTTGACATGGCCCGGAAGCGACCAGGCCGGCACCATCTTCTTCACGTGGCGCACGACGAAATTGACGATCGTCCCCTTCAGGCCGCCGAGCATGTCGCCCATCGCCGCGACCACGACGTGCTTGACCGCCGTCCTGGCGATCACCGCCTGCAAGGTGCTGGCGAAATTCTCGAGAATGACGATGGCCTGCGCGCCGGAATCCTTGAGCTGATGTTCCAGCTCGCGCGGCGTGTAGAGCGGATTGACGTTGACCACGACATAGCCGGCGCGCAGCACTGCCATCATCGCCACCGGATATTGCAGCACGTTCGGCATCATCAGCGCGACGCGCGCGCCTTTCTGCAGTCCCTTCGATTGCAGAAAAGCGCCGAAGGCGGCCGATAGCCGCTCGATTTCCGCATAGGTGACGGTCTTGCCCATGCAGGTGAAGGCGGGCCGGCTCGCGTACTGCTTACAGACGTCAGCGAGCAGATCGCCGATGGAGCCGAACGGGGTGGCGCCGATCTCGGCCGGAACGACTTTCGGATAGCTTTTGAGCCAAGGCTTCGCCGATCCGGCAGGCGCCTTCGGCGATCTACTGGCCGGCCCCGGCGACGCTGACAAAGCCCTTGTCGGTGCCGCGTTCGCCTCTGGTTTGACGGCGGCGGGCGTTCCGCCAGCCTCTGCAAACACTTTGGACTTCGTGGACACGGCGGCCACCTTCGGCCTGGCAACGGCTTCGGCAGACAGCGCTTTTGGCTTGTCGGGGCCGGCCGGTTTTGCAGCGGTTTTGGCCCCCGCTTTCGCGGGCGTCGTCCTTGGAGTTTTTGCCACCCGTTCCTCCCTGCTTGTTCTCTTGCCTCTGCTTGCCCGCCGCGTCGTCTCCGAATGACAGAGACGTCCTCCGCGGCCGGGCACCCAGGAAATCCAGCATGCCACTATGTATTGCGACTACCGGCAGCCGTGCAAGTCTTGCCCCTGCGGCAAGACCGGAAGAAAATCTTCCGCGCCAGCGACAAGCCGAAGGTCGCGGTTCCTCACTATCGGTCGTTGAAGTTCAATAAAAAAATGCAGTCGTTAATAATGCCGTGATCGGCAAGAATTGACAATTCCTTCTATCTTCTCGCCGGTGTGCAGAATTAAATTCTGCTTCCCATGGGGTAGGCAAGCGGGGTGTTCCAAAGCCGGAAAAACGGTGCTTATATGCGCGCTTCGCGAGCCTGATAGAGGGGCTTGGAAGAACATCAGGGAGTCCTCCATGAAAAAGAAACTGACTTTTGCGGCCGCGTTGCTGGCCGCAAGCGTCCTCGGCGGCATGGCCAATGCGAAGCAATTGGTCTACTGCTCGGAGGCGTCGCCGGCTGGCTTCGACCCGTCGCCGTGGAGCGGTGGCAACGACTTCGACGCGTCGTCACGCACCATCTATTCACGTCTGGTCGAGTTCGAACACGGCAAGACCACCATCACACCCGGCCTCGCCGAGAGCTGGACGGTCTCCGACGACGGTCTCGAATACACGTTCAAGCTTCGGCCGGGCGTGAAGTTCCAGACCACCGACTACTTCACCCCGACGCGCGATCTCAACGCCGACGACGTGATCTTCTCCTTCGAACGCCAGTGGAAGAAGGAAAGCCCGTGGTTCAGCTATCTGGAAGGCACCGGCTGGGAATATTTCACCGGCATGGGCTTCCCCGATCTCCTCAAGGAAATCGTCAAGGTCGACGACCTGACGGTGAAGTTCGTGCTGAATAAGCCTGAAGTCGCTTTCCTGCCGGATCTCGGCATGGATTTCGCGTCGATCGTCTCCAAGGAATATGCCGACCAGCTCGACAAGGCCGACACCAGGCAGCAGTTCACGCAGAAGCCGATCGGCACCGGTCCGTTCCAGTTCGTCGACTATCAGGTGGATGCGGTCGTGCGCTATGCGGCATGGGACGGCTACTTTGGCGGCCGCCAGAAGATCGACGATCTGATCTTCGCCATCACGACCGATCCGGCTGTGCGCGCGCAGAAGCTGAAGGCAGGCGAGTGCGATATCATGTCGTACCCGGCGCCGGCCGACATCGCCGGCCTGCAGGCCGACACGAACCTCGTGGTCGACGAGCAGGAAGGCCTGAACATCGGCTACATGGCCTACAACACGACGCAGCCGCCTTTCGACAAGGTCGAGGTTCGCAAGGCCCTCAACATGGCCGTCAACAAGCAGGCCATTCTTGATGCGGTCTATCAGGGCGCCGGCCAGGCGGCCATCAACCCGATCCCGCCGACGATGTGGTCCTATAACAAGGACATCAAGGACGATCCGTACGATCCGGACGCGGCCAAGAAGATGCTGGCCGACGCCGGCGTCACGGATCTGTCGATGAAGATCTGGGCAATGCCCGTCAGCCGCCCATACAATCCGAACGCCCAAAGGGTCGCGGAACTGATCCAGGCCGACTACACCAAGATCGGCGTGAAGGCCGAGATCGTCAGCTATGAATGGACCGAGTATCGCGAACGCGGCAAGCAGAAGGATCGTGACGGCGCCTTCCAGCTCGGCTGGACCGGTGACAATGGCGATCCGGACAACTTCCTGTTCCTGCTCGGCTGCGATGCCATCGGCCAGTCCAACTATGCGATCTGGTGCAACCAGGAGTTCGAAGGCCTGTTGCAGAAGGGCAAGGCGACCACGGACGTCGCCGAGCGCACCAAGATCTACGAGGAAGCCCAGGCCGTGTTCAAGCGTGAGGCTCCGTGGCTGACCATCGCCCATTCCAAGGTCTTCATGCCGATGAACAAGAAAGTTTCGGGCTTCGTCATGGATCCGCTCGGCATTCATCGGTTTGACGGCGTCGACGTCACCGAATAACTCCTGAGAAATTGGACGGCGGCGCTGGACTTCCGGCGCCGCCGTTCTATGAAGTACGATGCTCCGCTATCTCCTCCACAAGCTCGCCTTGATCGTTCCGACCGTGTTCGGCATATCGCTGGCGGCGTTCGCTTTCGTCCGGCTTCTGCCGGGCGACCCGATCCTGGCCCTGGCCGGCGAGCGCGGCGTCAGCCCCGAACGCTACGCGGAGCTTATCGAGCGGTTTGGCTACAACCGGCCGTATGTCATCCAGTATCTGGAGTATATCGGCAGGGTCCTGACCGGCGACTTCGGCATATCGCTCGCCACCAAGCGGCCTGTGCTCGGTGAATTCCAGGCGCTGTTTCCGGCCACGCTGGAACTGGCGACAATCGCGCTGATCATCGCCGTGCTCATCGGCATTCCCGCCGGCATCTTCGCCGCGATCAAGCGCGGATCATGGTTCGACCAGGCGACGATGGGTGTGGCGCTGACCGGCTATTCGATGCCGATCTTCTGGTGGGGGCTGCTGCTCATCATCTTCTTCTCCGGCTATCTCGGCTGGACGCCGGTTTCCGGTCGCATCGGCCTTCAATATTTCTTCAAGCCGACCACCGGGTTCATGCTGATCGACAGCCTGATTTCCGGCAAGAGTGGCGCTTTCAGGTCCGCCGCCAGTCATCTGATCCTGCCGGCGATCGTGCTGGCGACGATTCCACTCGCCGTTATAGCGCGCCAGACGCGGTCGGCGATGCTGGAGGTGTTGGGCGAGGACTATGTCCGCACCGCGCGTGCCAAGGGCTTGGCGCCGCGTCGCGTCATTGGGCTCCACGCTTTTCGCAATGCGCTGATCCCCGTCGTCACCACCATCGGCCTGCAGGTCGGCACGCTGATGGCGGGCGCCATCCTGACCGAAACGATCTTTTCCTGGCCCGGTATCGGCAAGTGGATGATCGACGCGATCGCCAAGCGCGACTATGTTGTCGTCCAGAGCGGCTTGCTGATCATCGCGCTGATCGTCATGGCGGTGAACCTGATCGTCGATGTGCTCTACGCCGTCATCAACCCACGTATCCGGGTGCAGTGAGATGACCGACCAAATCACGGCAGAAGCCACCGCCGCATCCATTCCTACCGGCGGCCGGCAACGCGCCTTCGCCGAGTTCTGGCATTACTACTCGATGAACACCGGCGCCGTCATCGGCCTGGCCGTGTTCACGGCTCTGGTGCTGATAGCTATTTTCGCACCGCTGGTCGCGCCGCATTCGCCTGACGAACAGTTTCGCGATGCGCTGCTGACGCCGCCGGTCTGGCAGGAGGGCGGCAAATCGATGTTCCTGCTCGGCACCGACGCCGTTGGCCGCGACATGCTTTCTCGGCTGATTTTCGGGGCGCGGTTCTCGCTGTTCATCGGTCTGGTCGTCGTCGTTTTCTCGCTGACCAGCGGCATCGTCCTCGGCGTGCTCGCCGGCTATTTCCGCGGCTGGGTCGATACGCTGATCATGCGCATCATGGACGTCATCCTGGCCTTCCCGTCGCTGCTCCTTGCCCTGGTTCTGGTGGCGATCCTCGGCCCCGGCCTGTTCAACGCCATGCTGGCGATTGCGCTGGTGCTGCAGCCGCATTTCGCGCGGCTCACGCGCGCGGCGGTGATGGCCGAAAAGAACCGCGAATATGTGATCTCCGCCAAGGTGGCCGGCGCCAGTCATCTCAGGCTGATGGTGAAGACGATCTTGCCGAACTGCATGGCGCCGCTGATCGTGCAGGCGACGCTGTCCTTCTCCAACGCCATCCTCGAGGCCGCGGCTCTCGGCTTCCTTGGCGTCGGCGCGCAGCCGCCGACGCCGGAATGGGGCACGATGCTCGCCACGGCGCGCGAGTTCATCCTGCGCGCGCCATGGGTGGTGACCTTCCCCGGCCTTGCCATCCTGATCACGGTGCTTGCCATCAACCTGATCGGCGATGGCCTGCGCGACGCCTTCGACCCCAAGCTGAAGAGGTCGTGACCATGCCTCTTCTCGAGATCAGGAACCTCACCGTGTCCTTCGATACGGCCGCCGGACCGTTCATGGCCGTGCAAGGCATCGACCTGTCGATCGAGCCGCGCGAGGTGCTGGCGATCGTCGGCGAATCCGGCTCCGGCAAATCGGTGGCGATGCTGGCGGTGATGGGGCTTTTGCCGAACACGGCGACGGTGAAGGCCGACCGCATGGCCTTCGACGGCATCGACCTGCTCGGGCTCGGTCCGTCCGAGCGCCGCAAGATCGTCGGCAAGGACATCTCGATGATCTTCCAGGAGCCGATCGCCAGCCTCAATCCGTGCTTCACCGCCGGCTTCCAGATCGAGGAGGTGCTGCGTTTCCATATGGGCATGGACCGTGCTCAGCGCCGGGCCCGCGCCATCGAGCTGATGAAGCTGGTCGGCATCGCCGATCCGGAAGAGCGGCTGAATTCGTTCCCGCACCAGATGTCGGGCGGCCAGTGCCAGCGCGTCATGATCGCCATCGCCATCGCCTGCAATCCGAAGCTGTTGATCGCCGACGAGCCGACCACCGCGCTCGACGTCACCATCCAGAAGCAGATCCTCGACCTTTTGGTAGGCCTGCAGGCCAAGTACGGCATGGGCCTGATTATGATCACCCACAATATGGGCGTCGTGGCCGAGACCGCCGACCGCGTCATCGTCCAGTACAAGGGCCGCAAGATGGAAGAGGCCGACGTTCTGTCGCTGTTCGAGCAGCCGAAGAGCAACTACACGCGCGCGCTTCTGTCGGCGCTGCCGGAAAACGCCGTCGGCGACCGGCTGCCGACCATTTCCGACATGCTGTTCGAACCGGCCCCCACTGTCGCGGGAACCGGGCCAGCAACGGGAGCCGCGTCATGAGCGTGACGGTTCTTGAGGGCAAGAACATCGTGCGCGACTATCATGTCGGCGGCGGCCTGTTTCGCCCCTCGCGCACGGTGCACGCTGTCAAGGGCGTTTCCTTCAGCGTCGATAAGGGCAAGACGCTGGCCATCGTCGGTGAAAGCGGTTGCGGCAAGTCAACGCTCGCCCGCATCGTCACCCTGATCGATCCGGCGACATCGGGCGAGCTCTTCATCGACGGCAACAAGGTCGACATCGCCAGGGATGGCTTGACGAAGGAAATGCGCCGCAAGGTGCAGATCGTCTTCCAGAACCCCTATGGTTCGCTCAACCCGCGCCAGAAGATCGGCGACGTGCTGGGCGAGCCGCTGCTCATCAATACCGACAAGCCGGCCGCCGAACGGCGCGATCTCGCCATGAAGATGCTGAAGAAGGTCGGCCTCGGACCGGAGCATTACAACCGCTACCCGCACATGTTCTCGGGCGGCCAGCGCCAGCGCATCGCCATTGCCCGCGCGCTGATGCTCAATCCAAGCCTCCTGGTGCTCGACGAGCCGGTCTCGGCGCTCGATCTGTCGGTGCAGGCGCAGGTGCTCAACCTGCTCGCTGACCTGCAGGACGAATTCAAGCTGACCTACGTCTTCATCAGCCACGACCTGTCGGTGGTGCGCTACATCGCCGACGACGTGATGGTCATGTATTACGGCGAGGCGGTCGAATACGGTTCGCGCGACGAAGTCTTTGCCGACCCCAAGCACAGCTACACCAAGACGCTGTTCGCGGCGACGCCGCGCGCCGACGTCGCCAGCATCAAGGCGAGGCTGGCGAGGAAGAAGGCGGCCTAGAGTCAAAACCCGACTACTCCTGAATGACCGAGTTAGCGCGAATGGACCTCCCGCGTTGCCGCGCCGGATTTTGAAAGCTCGGACTGTTGTTGAGGCTTCCGCAAACCCTTTGCAGCGCAGTGTGACGAGCATTCGCCGGAGACGATCATGTTGAAAGCTACCGAAGAGGAAATCGAGGAGGTCCGGGAATACTTTGAATGGCAGGCGCCCGACCTCGAAGTGAGCTTTATGCAGAAGGTCTACTCGGAGGCGATCCTGAACACCCGCCACGACGTGTGGGACATTCACACCAACAAGGATCGCTGGTGGGTCATAACGGGCGGCACAAACCTCTACTCTCAGGAGCAATTCCCAAATATGGACCTTGCTCTGACCTTCCATATTGGCCTGATGCTCCGTATCCCGCGTACGGAAAAACAACAGGAAGATGATCTTCGCATTCTTCCGTTCGGTCCAGTCTTCGAAAAGATGGAAGAGGCTGGAACCGCTGTGACAAAGGCGCATAACCTCTCGGACTATCAGGCCGTCGGTGTTCGCTGCCGCGAGGCGCTACTCGAACTGATCGGCGTCGCGCAGGACGCGGCAATGTGGACGAACACACCGCCACAGCGTGCGAACTTCCGCGCGTGGACCGAGGTCATTTGCAACGATCTTCTGCCGGGTGACACCAACAAAGAGCGTCGTGGGGCCCTCAAGAGTGCGCTTGAGTCCGCATGGACGTTTTCCAACTGGCTGACGCACTCAAAGTCGGCGACGTGGATTGACGCCGAGATGGCGCACTCGTTGATCCAACACGCCATCGGCATGGCGACATCATTGATCATTCGCGAGTTGCGCGGTGTGCCTTGGGAATGCCCGAACTGCGGCTCACCGCATCTCGAACCCGGACGTGGCGAGAATACTGAGGCACCCGGTGTACTCTGGGAACGACCGCAGTGCGCTGACTGTGGATGGGCTGGCAGGCCCGTTCCAATTCTCGACCTCGGGGACGGACAGCCCATCATCGCACGCGAAGGCGAAGAAACCGACGAGTGCAGCATCATGACAGTACCGCTACGCACGATCCTAAAGCCGGGAAATCCCTCGATCGAGCCGCTGAAGAACGCAGAGACCGGGCCTCCGGAGCACGTCGTCTATTTTGCTTATGGGTCCAATATGTCGACCGCCCGGTTGCGCGATCGCATGCCGAACTGCAAACCAATCGGCATCGCTACCTTGCCGGGTCATGCGCTTCGATTTCATAAGCGCAGCGTGGACGAGTCCGGGAAGTGCAACGCATTTGCCACTGGCGACGAGAATAGCGTGATCGGCGTCCTATTCAGCTTCGATCCTACCGAGCGTGCCAAGCTGGATAAAGCCGAAGGAGTCGGGAGCGGCTACGAGCACGCGACGGTCACTGTCATCAACGACAAGGGTCGCAGGCGGAAGGTTCTTACCTATCTCGCCACCCCCAACTACATCGACGATAGCCTCAAACCTTATAGCTGGTACAAGGACTTTGTCCTTGCAGGTGGCAGGGAACACGGCCTGCCGCCAGCTTATATTGCCGAATACATCCAGTCGGTTGAGGCGATCGAAGATTTCAACAAGACACGGGACAAGAAGCAGCGGGCCACGCTCCTCGGAGGTCCTGGGCTCTGAGGCTACGGCTTCGGTGCGAGTTGCCGTTCCAGACTGCGGACCCGATGTCCGCTTCTGGCGGATATTGTTGAAAAAGTCGCACGCACCGCGGAGTCGCCACAGATAATAGAATTCCGTTCCACCTTGGCTCATAGCATGGAATCAGGATTCACTTTTGGGGTCTTCTCGGAACGCCATTCTACGCAAATGCCATAGGCGGCCCCGGCGCGGACTTTTTCAACAGTATCGGCGCGTTCCTGACGTCCATTTCTCTCAGCCATTGGCGGCTGCAAGATGATCGAGTTTTGACCTTGAGCGTTTTGCAGCCAAGTGGAAGCACTCGCGCAAATGCGGCTAAAAACAGATAGAGCGAGATGCCCGGTTCAACCTAAATGCGTCTCGCTCCAGACGCCGATCAAGACAGCCTCGCGATGACGGCGCGCAGTGTCTCGCCGAAGCGCCGGACTTCCTCGATCGTGTTGTAGTGCACCAGCGAGGCGCGGATGGCGCCGCTGTCCATGGCAAGGTTCAGGCGCTTCATCAGCCGCGGCGCGTACATATGGCCGTCGCGGATGCCGATCTGCATCTCGGCCATCGCCTCGACGATTATTTGCGGCGACAGCGTGCCGATGTTGAAGCAGAAGGTCGGCACGCGCTCGCTGAGGCGGGCTTCGTCGGCGACGCCATAGATGGTTGCGCCGCAATCCTTGAGCACGGTAAGCATTTCGCGCGCCAGCACCAGCTCGTAGTCGCGGATCGCGTTCATGCCGGCGACGAGGTTGTCGCGCCGCGACCGGTTGTTCTCGGCCAGGAAGTTGCGGCCGATCGATTCGAGATAGCGCACCGCGGCATCCATGCCCGAAACATTCTCGTAGATGAAGGTGCCGGCCTCGACCTTGTAGGGCGGCTCGTCGGGAATGAAATCCTCGCGGAAGGTCGGCAGGCGTTTCAACGTCTCGAAGCGGCCCCATAGGAAGCCCATATGCGGCGAGAAATTCTTGTAGCCGGAGCAGACCAGATAGTCGCAGTCCCAGGCCTGCACGTCGATCAGCCCGTGCGGCCCGTAATGGACGCAGTCGAGGAACACTTCGGCGCCGGCCGCATGCGCGATGTCAGCCACTGACGCGACATCGACGATCGAGCCGATCGAATGCGCCGTCACCGTGCAGGCGACGAGCCGGGTTCGGTCGGAGACCAGCGGGCGCAAATCGTCGACATGGAGATTGCCGTCGTCGCGCATCCGCCACCATTTGAACTTGGCGCCGGCGGATTCGAGCGCCAGCCAGGTCGCGATGTTGGCGTCGTGGTCCATATCGGTGATGACGATCTCGTCCCGTCCCCCATTTGGGCGCTCTCCGAGCATCTGGCCGATGCCGAGGCTGACGAGGCGGATGAACGAGGTGGCGTTCATGCCGAAGCAGATTTCCGCGGGGCTATAGGCATTGATCAGCAGCGCCACGCTTTCGCGCGCATCAGCGATCGCCTGGTCGACGGTGACGCTGCGGCCGTAGCGGCCGCCCCGCTGCACATTGTGCGCGACCAGATGATTGGTCACCGCGTCGAGCACCCTTTGCGGGATCTGGGCGCCGGCGGCGTTATCCATGAAGATGAAATCGCCGGCCTGCTGCAAGGCTGGAAACATGGCGCGGATCGTGTCGACCGGGAAGGCTGCGGAGACGTCGCTCGCACTGGGGGTCTGGTGCTTGTTCAAGATGGTCTCCTGCGAAGTGCCTGACAGATGTAACATTGACAGATACGAAAATTGGCGGATGGGGAAGCTGGCGGCGTCAGCGGGTCTTTTCGGTTTTGAAGCGGCGTTCCAGCAGGCTGACGAGACGGACCATCGGCCAGAGAAAGATGAGATAGACCAGCGCAGCGCCGATCAGCGGCGAGGGGTTGGCGTAGAGCGACTGCGCGTTGGTCGCTTCCTTCAGCAGTTCGGGCAGCGCCACGGTGGAGGCAAGCGAGGTGTCCTTGAACATCGAAACGCAGTTGCTGGTCATCGGCGGAATGACCACGCGGATCGCCTGCGGCAGCACCACCTTGCGCAAGGTCAGTAAAAACGGCAGGCCGAGTGCCTGCGCCGCCTCGAATTGGCCGCGCGGAATGCTCTCTATGCCGGAGCGGAACACTTCTGCCGAATAAGCCGCCATGATGATGGCGAATGCCGTTACCGCGGAGGTCCAGGACGACAGGCGTATGCCGAGGAACGGCAGCGCGTAGTAGATCAGGATCAGCACGACCAGCACCGGCATTGCCCGGAAGATATCGATATAGCCGACCGCCAGCAGCCGCAGCGGCTTTGGCGCATAGAGCCGCATCAGGCTGATCACCAGGCCGACGGGGATGCCGATGCCGATGCTCAAGAGCCCGAGCAGCAGCGTGTTCAGGAAGCCGCGCAGCAGCGCGGGCAGGCTGGAGATCATGACATCGGCGTTGAAGAAGGTCTCGAGCAGCGACATGGGGAGCATTCCCGAAAGATTTGGCGTCCCGCAACGCTAAAGCATACTCCGAACCCCGAAATCGGCCTTCGGAGCGGATCATGCGTGAAAGTCGAAGGACGACGGCGGCTCCATGAGATTGGGCCGGCGTGGAAAGCCGGCACAATCTCGGCATAGCTCAGGCCTTCGGCACCGGCATTTCCTTGACGGTCGAAGAATCGGCGGGCGCGTCGCTGCCGAACCACTTCATGTGGATCGCGGCCAGCGTGCCGTCCTTCTTCATCGCGGTCAGCGCGTCGTTCAGCTTGCCCAGCAGCGGGTGGTCCTTGGCCATCATCAGTCCGTACTGCTCGCCGGTCTTGATACGCTCTTTTACGGCGAGATCCTTCATCTTGGTGAAGGCGTATTCCAGGCCAGGAACGTCGCTGACCGCGGCATCGACGCGACCGGCGCTGAGATCGAGCAGCAGGTTCTGCTGCGTGTCGTAGCCCTTCACCTCGCTGAACCCGCCGGCCTCCTGGTGCTGCTTGGTCCAGGCTTCCCCGGTCGAGCCGGACAGCACGCCGATGATCTTGCCCTTGAGATCGGCCTCGGCCTTGATCGGGCTGTCTGCCTTGGCGGCGATGCCCATGTCGGAATCATAATAGGGCTGCGTGAATGCCTGCGACTTCAGCCGCTCCGGCGTGATCGTGATCGAGGAGATGGCAACGTCGATGCGCTTCGACGTGGTGGCGGCGAACAGCGCCTGAAATCCGAGATCGGCGATTTCCGTGGTCATGCCGATACGCTTGGCCGCCTCGTTGACGATGTCGACTTCGAAGCCCTCGAAGGTGCCGCTTTCGTTCTTGTATTCGAAGGGCGGGTTTGTCGGATAGGCGCCGACGTTCAGCACGTCCGCGGCATAGGTGGTGGCCGGGCCGGCGGCAATGCCGATGGCGGCAGCGAGAAGAAGCAGGTTACGGCGAGTGAAGCTCATTTTCGTTCCCTCTGGTTCGGCCACTCCCTGTGGCGCTTTCCACTTCCACCCCTTTCAGCGCCGTATTTCCGGACGCTGCAGGCGAGGCGGCGCCTGAAGTCAGGACGCGCGGCGGTGCCGCGTGCCGATCAACCGTTGCAGACGCTCCAGCAGTGCGTCCACCGCGTCGTCCGTGGTGACCATGCCGGGTGACAGCCTGAGCGTCGCGCCGCGCGCGTCGCAGTAAAGTCGCTCATCGCGCAGCGTCGACACTGTCCTCACCGGGTCGACGCCTTGCGGCAAGGTCAGCATGATGCTGCCGCCGCGCTCGTCTGGATCGAGCGGCGAGCGGACCGCCCAGCCATTGTCCAGCGCGCAGCCTATGATGCGCTCGGTCATGCTGGCGTTCTGTGCGCGGATAGCGTCGACACCTGTCTCGGCCACCCATTCGAGGCCGGGCAGCGATGCGACGCTGGCCAGGATGGCCGGCGTGCCATGGTCGAAACGCCGCGCATCGTCCGCATAGGCAAAACTGTCGAGATCCCACGAAAATGGGTTTGGCTGGCTGAACCAGCCGCGCAGTTCCGGCCGGCATGTTGCCAGGAGATCGGGCGCCACCTGCAGGACGCCGGCGCCCGAAGTGCCGCACAGCCATTTCAATGAGGTCGAGACGACGAAATCGACCGGCGTCTTCGCAATCGAGAAGGGCGTCACGCCGACGCCTTGCGTAATGTCGACACCGACGATGCTGCCCATCTCCCGGCCATGCTCGGCAAGCCGCGCCACGTCGCAGCGGTGCGAGGCTGTCGAGGTGACGAAGGTCAGCAAGGCAAGGCCGACATCGTCCTGCCAGCGGGCGATGAAATCCTCGTCGCGCACCCAGCTCTCGCCGGCCCGCAGCGGCACGGTGTCGAGCGTAAAGCTGAAGCGCTCGGCAAGTCCGGCAAGCAGGAAGTGCAGGCTCGGAAAACAGTCGGCCGCGACCAGCAGGCGTTTTCCCGCCAGCCGCTCGGACGGCAGCGCGCCGATCAGGCTGTAAAGGGCCGATGTGACGTTCTCGGCTGTGGTCAGGGTCCCCTGTGGGGCATCGATCAGCGAGCCCCAGGCATCGATAAAGCGCTGCCGCGCGGCAAGGGCCGCCGGCCACTGGCCGTCATCTTCCGCCGACCAGATGTTCGAGAATTCCGACAGGGCAGCAGCCATGCGCTCCGCCTTGCCGGGAAACGTTCCGATCGAATGGTAGAGAAAATAACCAGACACTGCGCTTTGCTCCCTGTGATCATGTGATCACAAAACGAAATATGGATCAATCGCTGCCGGCGAAGAAATACGATTCAATCGGGAAATCGGGGCGATTTTTTCCGACCGCGAGCGGTCGCGGATCGGCACTTTCCGGCGTCGATTTAGCGTTTGACCGCGGCGGAGCTTCAGGAGGCCTTGCCGAATCCGGCGAACTCGATTGGCTTGGGTTCGGGCATGTCGGGGCAGATCGCGCGCAGCGTCTCCTGCGTCGTCGTGATGTCTGCAACCACCTCTTCGCGGGCTCGGGGGAAATCGCGATCCTTCAGCGCCGCGATGATCGCCGTGTGCCGCCCGGAAGGCTCCATCGTGCCGGCGCGCATCAAAGGTGCGACATGGTTTGACAACAGCCGCATATAGGGCCCGAAGCGCAGCCACAGCGTCTCGATCAGCTGGAACAGCACGTCGGAACCGGAGGCGCGGTAGATGATGAAATGGAACTGCTGGTTCTTGGCGATCAGCTCGTAGATGCTGCCGTTGCGCCCGATCGCCTGCTGGTCGGCGGTGATCTGCTGCAATATGGCTATGTCGGAAGCGGTCAGGCGCGGCGCCCCGAGTTCGGCGGCCAGCCCCTCCACGGCGACGCGCGCTCGGCAGAGGTCGTCGAGCCGCGCGCGGGTGACGACCGGCACGCAGGCCGAGCCGTTCTGCGATATCTCCAGCGCGTTCTCGGCGGCGAGCCGGCGCAAGGCCTCGCGCACCGGCATGTTCGAGGTGCCGAAGGCTTCCGCCAGCGAGGCAATGGTCAGCACCTGGGCCGGATCGAAGCTGCCGACCATCAGCGCATGCCGAAGCTGCTGGTAGACACCATCCTGGACGGTCACACGTCCCGATACCGGTTCAAATCCCAGAGCCACGGTTTCGCTTTTCTCCGACAGAAGCTATGTGCAAACAGCACACTGTGATCGCCCAGCCGAAGCGGGCGTGATCATCTGATCACAGATTGGGCGAACAGCCAAGGCTCCTTGCCGGCCAAGCCAAGCAATGACGTTCGATCGAAATCAGACGTCGTCCGCTCGAACGTCGCTGCGGCCCAACTTCGACGATTGATCGGCCACACCGGGCGCGACTTGCATCGTCCAACCAGCGTCGAGCCTCACTCCGGGATGACCGCCGTCGCCTGGATCTCCACCTTGGCGCGATCCTCGACCAGCGCCATCACCTGCATGGCGGCCATGGCCGGAAAATGTCGCCCGATGACCTCGCGATAGGCTTCGCCGATCCCTTTGAGATTGGCCAGATATTCGGCCTTGTCGGTAAAGTACCAGGTCATCGAGGTGATATGCTCAGCCTTGGCGCCGGCCTCGGCGAGCACGGCGACGATGTTGGCAAGCGTCTGGCGCACCTGGCCGACGAAATCATCGGTTTCGAATTGGCCTTGCCCGGTCCAGCCGACCTGGCCGCCGATGAAGATCAGCTGCCCGCGCGCGGCGACGCCATTGGCGTAGCCGACAGGTTTTGCCCAGCCTTCCGGCTGCAGGATGGTGTGCATATCAAGCCTCCCGATAGTCAAATCTGGTTCGCGGTATTCGGAATTCGAACCAGTCCAATCCGCAATTTCTCGGCCTCAGGCCGCTCCCATCACCTGCCTGGCGATGACCACCTTCTGCACGTCGGACGCTCCCTCATAAATGCGCAGCGCGCGGATCTCGCGATACAGGCTTTCGATGATATGGCCCTTGCGGACGCCGTCGCCGCCATGCAGCTGCACCGCCTTGTCGATCACCTCTTGCGCCTTGTCGGTGGCGAACAGCTTGGCCATCGCCGCTTCGCGGGTGACACGTGCCGCCCCCATGTCCTTGGTCCAGGCGGCGCGATAGACCAGCAAGGCGGCGGCATCGACATCCAGCGCCATGTCGGCGATATGGCCCTGCACCATCTGCAGCTCGGCCATCGGCGCGCCGAACAGTTTGCGCTCGGCCACTCTGCCGATGCTTTCGTCCAGCGCGCGCCGGGCAAAGCCGAGCGCCGCCGCCCCGACCGTCGAGCGGAACACGTCGAGCACCGACATGGCGATGCGGAAACCGTCGCCCGGCCGGCCGATCAAGGCCGAGGCCGGAACGCGGACCTCGTCGAAGGAGAGGCGTGCCAGCGGATGCGGCGCGATCACCTCCAGCCGCTCGGCGATGGTCAGGCCCTTGGTCTCGGCCGGCACGATGAAAGTGGAAAGCCCTTTGGCGCCCGGCGCCTCGCCGGTGCGGGCAAAGACGATGTAGAGATCGGCTATGCCGCCATTGGAGATCCAGATCTTTTCGCCCGACAGCACATAGTCGTCGCCGTCACGCGCGGCGGTCATCTCCATATTGGCGACATCAGATCCGGAGCGCGGCTCCGACAGCGCGAAGGCGGAAATCGCCTTGCCGGCGCGCGTCTTCGCCAGCCAGCGCTGCTGGTCCGGCGTGCCGAACAGGCTCAGCGCGCCGGTGCCGAGCCCTTGCATGGCGAAGGCGAAATCGGCCAGTCCGTCATGCCGGGCCAGCGTCTCGCGCGTCAGGCACAGCGCGCGCACGTCGAGCGGTCCGGGATTGTCCGTGTCGAGCGCCGTTGGTTTCAGCCAGCCGTCCTGGCCCAACTTCGCCACCAGCGCGCGGCAGGCGGCGTCGACATCGTCATGATCGACCGGCAAATTCTTGGCGCACCAGGCGTCCAGTCGTTCGGCCAGCTCGCGATGGCGGTCCTCGAAGAACGGCCAGTCGAGGAAGGAGCGGTCAGGCATTGGGTTTGCCTCCGCTGTCCTTCAGGCCTAGCGCTCTACGGCGCCCCCTCTGTCCTGCCGGACATCTCCTCCACGAGGGGGGAGATTGGCAGCTCCGCCCGCAGCGCCTTTCCTGCAACGCTGGCGATTGGCGAAAGCAGTGGTGACGTCCAATCTCCCCCCAAGTGGGGGAGATGTCCGGCAGGACAGAGGGGGGCGCTGTCCCGCCAACATCTCCGTTAAAACGACCATCCTCAATCCCCTTCGAACACCGGCTTCTGCTTGGCGACAAAGGCCTGATACGCGCGCTCGAAATCGCCGGTCTGCATGCAGATCGCCTGCGCCTGGGCTTCCGCCTCAATCGCCTGGTCGAGGCCCATCGACCATTCCTGGTTCAACTGCGTCTTGGTGATGCCGTGGGCGAAGGTCGGGCCGGAAACGATACGCGCGGCCATGTCGAGCGCGTCGGCCTCGAGCGTCGCCGCATCGACCAGCCGGTTGTAGAAACCCCAGCGCTCGCCTTCCTCAGCGCTCATCGTCCGGCCGGTGTAGAGCAGCTCGGCGGCGCGGCCCTGGCCGATGATGCGCGGCAGGATCGCGCAGGCGCCCATATCGCAGCCGGCGAGACCAACGCGGGTGAACAGGAAGGCCGTCTTGGCTTCCGGCGTAGCGATGCGGATGTCGGAGGCCATGGCGATGATGGCGCCGGCGCCCACGGCCACGCCGTCGACCGCCGCAATGATCGGCTTGCCGCAATTCAGCATCGCCTTGACGAAATCGCCGGTCATTCGGGTGAAGGCGAGCAGCGCCTTCATGTCCATCGTGACCAGCGGGCCGATGATGTCGTGAACATCGCCGCCGGAGCAGAAATTGCCGCCATTGGGCAGGAACACCACCGCATCGACGTCGTCGGCATAGACGAGATCGCGAAATGTGTCGCGCAGTTCGGCATAGCTGTCGAAGGTCAGCGGGTTCTTGCGCTCCGGCCGGTCGAGCCGGATTGTTGCGATCTTGCCTTCGACCTGCCAGAGGAAATGCTTCGGCTTGCGGCCGGCCATTTCAGTCATTCCCGTCCCTCCCAGTTGCTGCGGAAGGAATTCAGCATGCCGGTCAGCCGGCGCGCCTCGTCCTCGCTCACATTGCCCAGCAGCTCGCCGATCCAGCTTTCATGCGCGGCGGCGATCACGGCGAAAGCCTTCGATCCTTCTTCGGTCAAGCGCACCATCGAGGTGCGGCGATCGCCATTGCGCCGGGCGCGGGTAACGAGTCCTTCCGAAACCAGCCTGTCGACAATGCCAGTCACATTGCCGTTGGACACCAGCAGGAACCGCGACAGGTCGCTCATCAGCATACCTTCCGGCACGCGATAGAGTGCCGCCATCACGTCGAAGCGCGGCAGCGTGGTGTTGAACTCCTGCCGCAGGCGCTCGCGCAATTCGGCCTCGATGCTACGCGAGGCGCGCAGCAGCCGCACCCACAGGCGCAGCCGGTCCTTGCCGGGTCCGGATGGCGCGGGCAGGGGGCCGGCTACCATGTCTCGCCTCCCGAGATCGAGATCGTCTGCCCGGTGACCGATTGGGCGGCGTCGCCGCACAGCCACAAGACGGCCGCTGCAACCTCTTCAGGCTGGATGAAGCGGCCTTGCGGGTTTGTCGAGGCAAGGCTCGTCCTTGCTTCTTCAACCGAGCGGCCGGTCTTTTCGACGATGCGCTGGACGGAGCTTTCCAGCATCTCGGTTTCGACGAAGCCCGGGCAGACGGCGTTGACCGTCACCCCGGATTTGGCGGTCTCGACCGCCAGCGCCCGCATCAGACCAACGACGCCATGCTTGGCTGCCACGTAGGCCGCGACATAAGGATAGCCTTTCAGGCCGGCGGTCGACGCGACGAATATGATACGGCCTGTTTTCCGCGCGGCCATGCCGGCCAGCGCCGGCTTCACCGTCAGGAACGCCCCGGTCAGGTTGACGTCGAGCGTGCGCTGCCAGTCCGCGAGCGATGTCCGCTGTGCCGGGGCGCTGCCGGACATGCCGGCATTGGCGACGACGATATCAATCGGCCCGCGCGCCGCTTCCGCCTGGCTGTAGAGGGAAGCCATTTCCGCCTCGTCGGTCACATCGGCAGCGATTCCGAAAATGCGGTCGCTTTCCCCAGCGACCTCGGCAAGCGCTGCCTCGCGCCGGCCGCAGATGGTCACGTCGATGCCGGAGCCGGCCAGTGCCAGCGCGATAGCGCGGCCGACGCCGGAGCCGCCGCCGGTGACCAGCGCGTGCCGCGCTGTCATCGTCGCGGCGCTCATACTTTCAGCCCCGCTGCCGCGTCGCGTTCGGCCAGCCGATAGATCTGGTCGCGGCCCGGCAGATAAGGGTCCGGCCATTTGACGCCGCGGTCCCCGAGCGTGACGGCTGCATGCAGCGTCCAGTAGGGATCGGTGAGATGCGGCCTTGCCATGGCGACGAGGTCGGCGCGGCCGGCCATCAGGATCGAATTGACGTGGTCCGGCTCGTAGATGTTGCCGACCGCCATGGTCGCCATGCCGACCTCGTTGCGGATGCGGTCGGAAAACGGCGTCTGGAACATGCGGCCATACACCGGCCTTGCCTCGGCCGAAGTCTGGCCGGCCGACACATCGCAAATGTCGACGCCGGCCTCATGTAAGAGCCGCGCGATCTCGACCGCGTCGGCTGGCGTCACGCCTTCGATGCCGACCCAGTCATTGGCGGAAATGCGCATCGAAACAGGCTTCTCCGCCGGCCAGGTAGCGCGCATCGCATGGAAGATTTCCAAGGGATAACGCATGCGGTTTTCGAGCGAGCCGCCATAGGCGTCCGTGCGCCGGTTGGTGATCGGCGTGATGAAGGAGGACAGGAGATAGCCATGCGCGGCGTGGATCTCGAGCATGTCGAAGCCGCAACGATCAGCCATCTCGGCCGAGGCGACGAACTGGTCGCGCACCAGATCCATGTCGGCGCGGTCCATCGCCTTCGGTACCTGGTTCTCAGGCGACCATGCCACCGCCGACGCCGCCATCACAGGCCAGTTGCCTGCTGCCAGCGGCACGTCATTCCCTTGCCAGCCGAGCCGGGTCGAGCCCTTGGCGCCCGAATGGCCGATCTGGGCGCAAATCTTCGCCTCGGTCTCGGTATGGACGAAATCGACCAGCCGTTTCCAGGCCACCTCGTGTTCGGGCGCGTAGAAGCCGGGGCAGCCTGGCGTGATGCGGCCTTCCGGGCTGACGCAAGTCATCTCGATGTAGATGAGGCCGGCGCCGCCCTTGGCCCGTTCGGCATAATGGGCGAAATGCCAGTCTGTCGGGCAGCCGTCGACGGCCTTGTACTGCGCCATCGGCGAGACGACGATGCGGTTCTGCAGCGCCATGTCGCGCAGCCGGAACGGCGCGAACATCGGCGCGCGATGCAGGCTGTTGCTGCCGGCGCCGGCCTGGCGCTGGAACCACTCTTCGGCGCCGGCCAGCCACTCGGCGTCGCGCAGACGCAGATTCTCGTGGCTGATGCGTTGCGAACGTGTCAGCAGCGAATAGTTGAACTGGACCGGGTCGAGGCCGAGATAGCGCTCGACCTCCTCGAACCATTCGAGCGAATTGCGCGCCGCCGATTGCAGTTTCAGCACTTCAGTGCGGCGGGCGTCTTCATATTTGCGGAAGGCGGCCTCGAGGTCCGGTTCTGACTCGACATAGTCGGCCAATGCCACCGCACTTTCCAGCGCCAGCTTGGTGCCGGAGCCGATCGAGAAATGCGCGCTCGCCGCCGCGTCGCCCATCAGCGCCAGATTCTTGTAGGACCAGCGCTCGCACAGCACGCGCGGGAAATTGATCCAGGCCGAACCGCGGATATGGTTGGCGTTGGTCATCAGCGCGTGGCCGCCGAGGTGCTTGGCGAAGATCCGTTCGCACACCGCGATCGATTCCTGCTGCGACATCGCGCCGAAGCCGAAGCGCTCCCATGTCTGTTCGCTGCATTCGACGATGAACGTCGCGGTATCCTTGTCGAACTGGTAGGCATGCGCCCACACCCAGCCATGCTCCGTCTTCTCGAAGATGAAGGTGAAGGCATCGTCGAACTTTTGGCTGGTGCCGAGCCAGACGAACTTGCATTTGCGGGTGTCGATATCGGGCTTGAACACGTCGACGAAGGCGCCCCGTGCCTTCGAGTTCAGACCGTCGGCGGCGACCACCAGATCGTGGCACTCCATATAGGGTTTGGGATCGTCAATATCGGTTTCGAAGACCAGCTTGACGCCAAGCTCACGCGCCCGCCGCTGCAACAGGATGAGCAGCCGCTTGCGGCCGATGCCACAAAAGCCGTGGCCGGTCGAGACCGTGCGCACGCCGTCATGGATGACGGCGATGTCGTCCCAATAGGCGAAATGCTTCCTGATCCAGACCGCGCTGACCGGGTCATTCCCTGCCAGATTGTCGAGCGTCTCGGCCGACAGCACGACGCCCCAGCCGAATGTGTCGTCGGCGCGGTTGCGCTCGAACACCGTCACCTCGTGGGCGGCGTCCCTGAGCTTCATCGAAATGGCAAAGTAGAGGCCGGCTGGTCCACCGCCGAGAACCGCAACCTTCATGCGTGCGATCTCCTCTTCGCTTTCTGTCCGTAGTATTGCGCCTGAGGTAAATTATTTCAAGCTTGAAGTTTCATAATTGAAGCGATTTGCCTCGGATGCCTGTGGCGTGCCTGCGGTCAGACCCGCAAGCACGCGTTTGCCGGATCATTTTTCCGGGGTCTTCGGGCTCCACAGCACCGTCTCCGCGTCCTTTTCATAGGCCATGCCGTTGGGATAGCTGATCGCTTCCAGCTGCAGACCCCACGGCGCCTGGAAATAGAGGATGGTCTGGCCGGCGGCCGGCCCTTCGGTGACCGGCAGCGGACCCATTCGCGTTTTGACGCCCTTTTCGTCGAGATAGGCTTTTGCGGCGGCGATGTCGTCGACATAGAACGCGATGTGGAATCCGCCGATGTCGCTGTTGCGGGCCCGCAGGTCCCTCTGGTCGGGCGCGGTATATTTGAACAGCTCGATATTCGACCCATGGCCGCAGCGGACCAGGGTGATTTCCTCGATCACCGCCTTGGGGTCGACGCCCAGCAGATCCTGCATGAACGTGCCTTTGTCGTCGGCGAACGGGCCGAAGGATATCGCCTTCTTGCAGCCCACGACCTCGGTGAAGAAGTCGACGGCCTGCTTCATGTCGGGCACCGTAACCCCGGTGTGATCGTGCCCGCGCATGCCGGGAATGGAGCCGGCGGAAGCGGTGCCGATGCTGGCCAGGACGGCGGCTGCAAGCGTTGCGTTTCGGAGTGCATTGTTCATCTCGGTCATCCTCTCGCGGGACATGGGTGACTTGCCGGGGCGCACGCCCGAGGCCCGCTCTTCGGCGTGCGAATGAGATAGACGATCGCTGCGGCCGCTTTCATGTCGGCACCTTCGCCGCGGGCAGCAGCCAGTCGGCATCGATCTCGGGCAGCGGAATGGCGGCGAGGAGATCGCGCGTGTAGGCCTGTTGCGGGTTGTCGAACAAGGCGTCGGTGGCGCTGGCTTCGACGATCGCGCCTTCGCGCATGACGATCACCTGCCGGCAGAGCCGCCGGATCACCGACAGGTCGTGGCTGATGAAGGCGACGGTCAGGCCCATTTCGGCGGCCAGCCTTTCCAGCAGCGTCAGGATCTGCGCCTGGGTCGACACGTCGAGGCCGGAGACGATCTCGTCGGCCAGCACGAATTTCGGCGACAGCGCCAAGGCGCGGGCAATGCCGACGCGCTGGCGCTGGCCGCCCGACAACTCGTGGCGATAGCGGCTGGCGAAGCTTTGCGGCAGGCCGACGCGCTGCAAAGCCTCGGCGACACGCGCCTTCAGATTGTCGCCAAACCCGTTTTGCCTGAGCGGGGCGGCGATGATGCTGAAAATCGTGCGGCGCGGATTGAGCGACGACATCGGATCCTGGAAGATCATCTGCAGGTTGCGGCGCAGCGGCCGAAGTTCCGCCTCCGGCAGATGCGTGATGTCGCGGCCGTCGAAAATGATGCTGCCGGCGCTGGGTTCCAGCAGCCGCACCAAGGCGCGGCCGAGCGTCGATTTGCCCGATCCGGATTCGCCGACGATGCCGGTCACCGATCCCTTTGGCAGGTCGAAATCCAGCCCTTTCAGGATCTCGGCCATCGGCGCCCGGCCGATCAGTGGCTTGCGCGTCATGTCGGGCAGCGCGACCTTCAGCCCGCGCACGGAAATGAGCGGCTCAGCCATGCGGCCGCCTCCATGCCTGGTCGGCGGCGGCGATCTCCGCCGCCAGTCCGGCCAGCACCTTTTCGTCCACCGGCTTCAGCGAGGCGAACGGATCGGTGTAGCGCGGCGTGGCCGCCATCAGCGCTTGTGTGTAGGGGTGCCGCGGCGCGGCAAACAGTGCCGTCGTCTCGGCCTCCTCCACCACCTTGCCGGCGTAGAGCACGGACACTTTCTGGCTGATCTTGGCGACGACGCCGAGATCGTGGGTGACGAACAGGATCGCCGTGCCGTGTTCGCGCTGCAATTGCGCGATCAGCCGCAGGATCTGCTTCTGTACGGTCACGTCGAGCGCCGTGGTCGGCTCGTCGGCGACGATCAGCCTTGGCTCGGCGGCGAAAGCGGCGGCGATCAGCACGCGCTGGCGCATGCCGCCGGAAAGCTCGTGCGGATAGCTTTTGGTGACACGGTCCGGATCGCGGATCTGCACCTCGTCCAGCAATTGGCGGATACGGGCGTCGGCTCGCTGTCCGCTCCAGCCGAGGATGCGCACCAGCCGGTCAGTCATCTGCGGGCCGATGCGGCGCGACGGGTTGAGCGCGGTCAGCGGGTCCTGCGGGATCAGCGCGGTGCGGGCGCCGATCAGCGTCCGCCTTGCCTTTGGCTGAAGCCGGCCGAGATCCTCGCCCTCGAGCAGCATGTCGCCTTCGACGATGCGCACGCTGGGCGGCAGCACGCCGAGCATCGCCTTGCCGATCATCGTCTTGCCTGCGCCGCTCTCGCCGACCAGCGCGCGCACCTCACCTGGTTGAACGGAGAGCGACACCGAGCGCAGCACGCGCGCGCCATTCGGCAGCACGGCGCTCAAGGAGCGGATGTCGAGGCAGGATCTCGCCGCACTCATCGCAGCACCGGATCGAAACGGGCCTTCAGGCCCTCGCCGAACTGGCTGAACGACAGCACCGTCAGGATCAGCGTGACCAGCGGAAACACCAGCACCCACCAGGCCTGATGGATCGACAGGCGGCCCTCGGCGATGATGCCGCCCCAGGTCGGATCGTCGGTCGAGATCGACAGATTGACGAAGGACAGGATCGCCTCGACGATGACGGCGATGCCCATTTCCAGTGACAAGAGGGCCACGATCGACGGCACCACATTGGGCAGCACCTCGCGCAGCATGATGCCGAGGCGGCCATAGCCGGCGATGCGGGCGTTCTCGACATAGTCCATGCGCGCCTGGCCCATGGTCTCGGCGCGGATCACTCGGCAGAAGCGCGTCCAGTCGATGACCGCGATGGCGATGATGACCGAGCTCAAGCCCGTGCCGAGCACGGCGACCAGCAGGATGGCGAACAGCACCGGCGGAAACGCCATCCAGACATCGACGATGCGCGAGATGATGCGGTCGGCCCAGCCGCCGAAATAGCCCGCGATCAGCCCGAGCGTCGAGCCGACCAGGCAAGCGGCCAAGGCCGCCGCGAAGGCGACGATGAAGGCGATGCGGGCGCCAAAGATGAGCCGCGACAGGAGATCGCGGCCGAGGCTGTCGGTGCCGAGCCAGTAGCCCGGCTCGGCACCGCTCATCCAGAACGGCGGCAGGCGTTCGAACATCAGATCCTGCGCCAGCGGATCCTGTGGCGCCACCAGCGGCGCGAAGAGCGCGGCAAGCAAAGCCAGCAGCAGCCAGCCGCCGGCCAGCCACAGCCTTGCGCCCGAGCCATGTCTTGAGATGCGGCCGTCATCCATAGCGCAGCCTCGGATTGAGCAGCGCGTACATCATGTCGACGGCAAGGTTGATCAGCACGAACAGCAGCGCGAAGACCAGCACGATGCCCTGGATCAGCGGCAGGTCGCGGTTGATGACGGCGTCGATCGCCATGTTGCCGAGACCTTCATAAGAAAACAGCCGCTCGACGATGACCGTGCCGCCGATCAGGAAGGTGAACTGTACGCCGACCAGGGTCAGCGTCGGCAACGCGGCATTCTTCAGCGCTTCACGCAGGATGACCTGCGTTTCCGAAAAGCCCTTCACCCGCGCCAGCACGGCGTAATCGAGATCGAGCACCTCCTTCAGCGACTGTTTCAGCAGCTGCGAGATGATCGCTGCGAGCGGCAGCGCGAGCGCAATCGCTGGCATCAGCATGTGCGCCAGAAGATCCCTGGTCAGGTCGAAGCGCAGCCGCACCAGGCTCTCGAACAGGTAGAACTGGGTGACGAAGGGCAGGTCGAGCTGCGGCGACACCCGGCCGGAAATGTCGAAAACCGGCACCAGCACCCCAAACAACAGGATCAGCACCAGGCCCCACAGGAAATCGGGAATGGAAAGCGCCGCGCCGCTGGCGATGTCGATGCCGGCCTCGACCGCAGTGCCGCGTTCGCGCGCGCCGAGGATCGCCGACGTGCCGCCGATCGCCAGCGCCATCAGCAGGGCTGTGATGGCGAGTTCCAGTGTCGCCGGCAGCCGGTTGAAGACCAGCGCCAGCACGTCTTGCCTGAGCGAGATCGAGGTGCCGAAATCGCCTTTGATGACGCCGGACAGCCAGATGAAGAACTGCTCGACGATGGTCTTGTCGAGCCCATAGAGCGCACGCAGCCGGGCGATGTCGGCATCGGTGGCGCCGGGCGGCAGCATCATCGCGATCGGATCGCCTGGCGCGACGCGGATGACGACGAAGACGACGACGGCGACGCCGAACAGCGTGATCGCCATCGTCAGCAGGCGGATAAGAAATCTTTGCAGCAGCATTCTGGCGTCGGCCTAGAGCGTTTCTAACGAACAGGCCCCCTCATCCGGCCGCTTCGCGGCCACCTTCTCCCCAAGGGGAGAAGAGGGTCGCAGGCGGCTGAGCCAGCCTCTTCTCCCCAGCGGGGAGAAGTTGGCCCGAAGGCCGGATGAGGGGGCCTGCGCAAGCGGAGAAGGCGCACCTCTTCGCGCCAATATCAGGCCGGGGTCATCAGCGCCGGCAGCAGCGCGCCGGACACATGCTGCACGACATTGACGCCCTTGGCATGCACGATCGGCTGCGCATACTGGATCAGCGGCAGCACATAGGCCTGCTCGGCGATATATTTGTCGACGGCCTTCCAGCCGGCGATGCGTTTGGCCTCGTCCTTCTCGCCCCAAAGCGGGTTGATCATGTCGATCAGATCCTGGCTGTCCCACACCGAGTGCGGGCTCGGGCCATACGTGGCAAAGCCGGTCGAGGTGGTCGGATCGCCGATGGCGTTGCCCCAATTGTAGAAGGCCGCCGGCGCCAGCTTGTCGGCGGCGCGCAATTCGTAGTGCTTGGCGATCTCGTAGACCTCGATCGTCGCCTCGATGCCGACCTTTCGCCACATGCCGACAATCGCCTGGACCATCTCGTAATCCTTGGGCTTGAAGCCCTTGGTCGTCTGTATGGTGAACTTGACCGGTTTTTCCGGCGAATAGCCGGACGCGGCCAGCAATTCCTTGGCTTTTTCCGGATTGTGTTCGACCTTGATCGACGCATCGTAGGCCGCGTATTCCGGCGTCTCAAGTGTGTCGATCGGCAGGCCGTAGCCGCGCAGCAGCCGGTCGACCAAGAGCTTCTTGTCGACTGCCATCACTGCTGCCTGGCGGACGTTCTTGTCCAGCATCGCGTCGATGTCGTTGAAGAAGACCATGCCGATGTCGGAAACATTCTTGAGCGAGCCGGCAAGCCCGTCCTTGGCGATCAGGCGGTCATATTCCTCATAAGGAATTTCGAGCGTGACCTGCGACGAACCGGACTCGATTTCGGCGACGCGGCTCGCCGCGTCGGTGACGAACTTGATCGTCACATTCTCGAAGGCCGGCTTGCCGCCCCAGTAGTTCGGGTTGGCCTTGAGCCGCAGGAACGCGTTGCGCTCGAACTTGTCGACCATATAGGGGCCGGTGCCGATCGGCGCCTTCTCGAAACCTTCGGCCCCGACCTTCTCGTAATAGGCCTTCGGCATGATGTAGCCGGTCAGGAACGACATCCACTTGAAATAGACCGGGTCAAACTGCACGACATCGCCTGATATCTTGTTGCCGTCGATCTTGAAGTTGTTGACGTTCTTCCAGACGAACTGGATCGGGTTGCCGGTCTTTTCGTCGCCCGCCCGCTGCAGCGACCAGACCACGTCCTCGGCGGTGAACGGCGAGCCGTCGTGCCAGGTGACGCCGTCGCGCACCGTCATCATGATCTTGGTGCGGTCGTCGTTCCAGCCCCATTCGGTCAGCAGGCCCGGCGCGAAGGACAGGTCCGGCTTCTGCGGAATGAACTGGTCGAACACCGACTGGTAGAGGCCCTGGATGGTCGGGTTGACCGCCGAAGGCCCGGTGGTCGGGTCCCAGGACGGCAGGTTGACGTTGTAGGCGATGGTCAGTTCGCCGGCCGCCTTGGCCGTTTGCGGCAGGCCGATGACGGTGGCGCCAAGCGCCGCTGCGCCATATCCGAGCAATTCGCGTCTGTTGATTGTCATGGTCGTTCCCCTGTTGGTTGTATTTTCTTTGCGCGGCGTCTGTCTAATCAGTGGGTTCAGGCTCCTTGGGCAACCGCGCCTCGCTCGTCCTTCACCCTAGAAGAAGTCCTGGCTCTACCTCCCGCCAAGCTGTTGGGCGAGCATGTAGCCCGAGGCAGCACCGGTGCCGGCACCTGGCCATGTTGCAGCACCAGTGAGATGCAAATTCGTGACCGGCGTGTTCCAGCCGGCATAACCACGCGCCGGGCGAAACAGGAAATTCTGCGCCAGATGATGGCTGCCGCAGATCTGGTCGCCGCCGACGAGGTTGGGGTTCTCGCGTTCGAGGTCCAGCGGCGAGAACACGGCGCGGCCGAGGATTTTTTTGCGAAGGCCGGGCGCATAGGTCTCGATGATATCGAGCACGCGCTCGGCGTAGCGTTCTTTGATCTGATCCCAGTGAGCCGGCGCGATTGTGCCCGCCGCATCGCCAAGGATCTCGGCAGGCAGCATGCGCACCTGCACCCACAGCACGTGCTTGCCTTCCGGTGCGCGCGTCGGGTCGATCGCGGTTGGCTGGCCGACGACCAGCACCGGCTCGTCCGGCAGCATGCCCGACATGGATTGCTGATAGGTCCGCGACATGGCGTCGAGCGACGGCGACAGATGGACATAGGCGAATTGCCGAAGCTCAGGCCCGGCGCGCCAGCCCGGCAGATCGTCCAGCGCCAGATGGATCATCATCGTGCCCGGCGCGTGGCGGAACTTTTTCATCGCCGTGTCGAAGCCGGCGTCGCCTGAACCATCAGGCAGCAGTTTGCCGGGCAGCGCCCCGGGCGCCACACCGGCGATGACGGCCTTGCTGGCGGTATGGGTCTCGCCGGAAGCGAGCCGTACACCGGTCGCCTTGCCGGCAGAGACCGTGATCTCGGCCACCTCCGCTTCGGTGGCGATCTTGCCGCCGGCAGAAGTGACCATGCCCGACAAAGCGCGGATGATGGTGTCGGCGCCGCCCTTGCCGAGCACCATGCCGAAGCACTGGTTGGCCATCGACTCAAGGTAGGGGAACACCGCGCCGCCCGCGATGTCCGGCGCGAAATCGAGATGCATACCCCAGGTGGCGAGCGTCGCCCTGACATGTGGAGACTCGAAAGTCTCCTCCAGCCAGGCGCGGGGTGAAGACAGCAGCAACCGGCCGGTGTCGAGCGCCCCGGCCAAGCCCTTCTTCCGCCACAGCTTCCATGTGGTGCCGGCCAGCGCCCGGCCGCTCATCGGCGCGCCCAGCAGCCGGAACAGATGCTCGGCTTCCGCCGGGAAAGCCGCCACCAGCCGGCGCCATGTCGCGGCATCGGCCGGGGAAAGAGCGGCCATCCGGGCAGCGGTCTTTTCCAGGTCGTTACTGACGCCGAACCAGCTCCCGTCCGGGAAGGCGCTGGCGAAGCAATCGGCGACCGGCGCGAATTCCAGCCCGTGGGCTTTCAATTCATTTGCATATTTCTTGTGAAAGGCCGAGCCGGCGAACAGGCTCAGATTCATCGCGCCGAAATCGTGCCGGAAGCCGGGCAGCGTGAATTTGCGGGTCTGGACGGCGCCGCCGATTGTTGCGCTGCGCTCGAAAATCCCTGTTTTCCAGCCCTTGAGCGCCAGATGCGCGGCGCATGCCAGACTGTTATGGCCCGCCCCGACGAATATGGCGTCAAACTCGCTCACGCCCACCCAACCCATTTCCTTTATGCTTAAAGATAATTGCAGATGCATATGTTTTCGTCTAGTAGGATATTAAGGGCCGCAACGAGCCTTCAGAGCCATCCAAGAAGAGGGAACAGAGACCATGGACACGCAACAACTCCTCGGCGAGGTCGCCGGCCAGCTTCTTTCAGGCGCCATCCAGGTGGTCGACCTGACGGCGCCGCTCGGTCCCGACACGCCGCTGATCAAGCTGCCGCCCGAACTGGCGGTGGACACGCCGAAGATCGAGATCCACGCCATCTCCCACTTTGACAAGAACGGGCCGTGGTGGGCGTGGAACTGGCTGAAACTCGGCGAGCATTCGGGCACGCATTTCGATGCGCCCAACCATTGGATCACCGGCAAGGACTATCCGGACGGCGGCACCGACACCATTCCGGCGCAGAACTTCGTCGGCCCGGTCAATGTCATCGACTGTTCGAAGCAAGCCGCCGCCGACCATGACTTCCTGCTCACCGTCGACCACATCAAGGCGTGGGAAGCCGAGCACGGCGCCATCAACGCCGGCGAATGGGTGGTGATGCGCACCGACTGGTACAAGCGCAACGGCTCGGAAGCCGAATTCCTCAACGCCGACGAGACCGGCCCGCATACGCCCGGACCGACGGCAGAAGCGATCCAGTTCCTGATCAGCAAGGACATCAAGGGCTGGGGCAGCGAGACGATCGGCACCGACGCCGGCAAGGCCGGCGGCATGGAGCCGCCGTTCCCGGCGCACAGCCTGATGCACAAGGCCAACCGCTACGGCCTCGCCAGCCTCTGCAACCTCGACCGGTTGCCGCCGAAGGGCGCGATCCTGATCGCGGCACCGCTGAAGATCGAGCACGGCACCGGCAGCCCGATCCGCGCGCTGGCGCTTGTGCCACGGCAATAGGACGAGGTGGCGGTCTTCGGGAGAAGATCATGCTCGCAGACAACGCTGTAGTGATGGAGTCGGAGCGGCCGCCTTGTGGCGCCGCCGCTCTACGGCGCCCCCCTCTGTCCTGCCGGACATCTCCCCCTCTAGGGGGGAGATCAGCGGCTTCGGCGCCCCGTTTATTCCTGCCACGTTGGAAATTGGCGAAGGCAGTGATGACCGATCTCCCCCCTAGAGGGGGAGATGTCCGGCAGGACAGAGGGGGGCGCGAAGGAACGCCAACTTGCGCGATTGAATCTCAGCTTCCAGCGAGCAACCCTCTATGACCGCCCCCGATCACGTCATCGTCGGCAGCGGCATCAACGCGCTGGTCTGCGCGGCGATGCTTGGCGGCAAGGGGGCGAAGGTGCTGGTGCTCGAGCGCAACGACCGCATCGGCGGCTGCATGCGCACCGAGGAGATCACCGCGCCCGGCTTCATCCACGACGTGATGGCGACGACCTTCGTCCTGTTCATCACCTCGCCGGCCTATGCGGCGCTGGGCAAGGATCTGGCGCGGCACGGCCTGGAATTCTGCAACACCGGCACGCCGACCGGCGTGCTGCGGCCGGACGGCAGCCACGCCATCCTGTGCACCGATCGCGCCGCCAATGTCGCGGCGGCCAACGCGCTTGCCGCGGGCGATGGCGACCGGCACGGCAGCGATGTCGGCGAGATCGAGCGCAACGCCGGCCTGCTGTTCGGGCTGCTCGGCGGCAGCCTGTGGTCCTATCCCACGACCAAGCTGCTGGCGGGCGAAGCCTGGCGGCGCGGGCCACGCGGCCTTGCCGGCTTTCTCGGCCAGGCTCTGGTGCCGGCGCGCGGCTGGCTGGAAAGCACCTATCAATCCGAAACCATCCGCGCGCTGTGGGCACCCTGGGTGCTGCATGCCGGGCTCGGGCCCGAAGATGCGTTTTCCGGCCAGATCGCCAGGGTTATCGCGTTTGCGCTCGAAGCTGCCGGCGCGCCGATCGTCAAGGGCGGCGCCAGCAACCTGCTGGCCGCTTTCGAGGCGCTGATCAAGGAGCGCGGCGGCGTGATCCGGACTGAAGCGGACGTTGCCTCCATCATCCAGAGCGGAGGCCGAGCCACCGGCGTGCGGCTAGCTTCGGGCGAAACAGTCATCGCGAACAAGAGCGTCATCTGCTCGGTCACGCCGACCCAGCTTTACGGGCGTCTGCTCGGCGACGCGGCCCCGAAAGCCGAGGTCGAAGCAGCGCAAAAATACCGCTACGGCAAGGGTAATTTCCAGATCCACTATGCCTTGGACAAGCCGCCGGCATGGCGGGGCGACGGCCTGGACAAGGTCGCGCTGCTGCACCTGACGCCGGGGCTCGACGGCGTGTCGAAAGCCTGCAACGAGGCGGTGCGCGGCGTGCTACCGGAAGTGCCGACGATCTGCGTCGGCCAGCCGCACGCGCTCGACCCGTCGCGCTGTCCGGACGGCAAGGCGATCCTGTGGCTGCAACTGCCCGAGGCGCCACGCACCGTCAAGGGCGATGCCGCCGGCAAACTCGAGACGCCGGCCGACGGCCGTTGGACCGAGGCGCTGCGCGAAGCCTATGCCGACCGCGTCGAGGCCATCCTTGCCGGCCATATCGACGGGTTCAAGGACAGCGTCATCGCCCGCCGCGCCTATTCGCCGGCCGATCTGGAAGCGATGAACGTCAATCTGGTCGGCGGCGATCCCTATGGCGGCTCCTCTACCATCGACCAGTCGTTCCTGTGGCGGCCGTTCAAGACGAGCCGCAATCACGATACCGGGATCAAGGGCCTCCACCATATCGGCGCCTCGACGCATCCCGGCGCGGGCTTGGGCGGCGGCTCCGGCTTCCTGCTGGCGGGGAGGTTGTGATGGAACAGAAGGTTGAAAAGCGCCAGCGCATCTCCACCTTGGGCCAGATCGGCCTGCAGCAGTTCGCGCCCTATCTGATGAACCGCATCATGGGCCGCTACAACGCCACCTTGCGCGACGATTTCCGCAAGCAGGGTCTGACCATTCCGCAGGTGCGCACACTCGCCGTGCTGTCGGTCACCGACGGTGTCACCGTCAACGATCTCTCGGTTTATACGGTCATCGAACAATCCACGTTGAGCCGGACGCTCGACACGCTGGAAGGGCAAGGGTTCGTACGGCGGGAGCAGGGAGTCACCGACAGCCGCATCCGCCATGTGTTCTTGACCGACGAGGGTCGCGCCGAGTTCACCCGCGCCTGGCCAGCCATGCATGACGCGTTCGAGGCGATGTTCGACGATGTCGACGATGCCGAATACGCGGCGCTGATCGCCACACTGCAGAAGATGCTGAAGAACATTCGCAAGCACGACATTTGACGATCTCACGCGCCGCCAGATTTCGGCGGTTACGGAAGGAGCCAAAAAATGGCCGAACGATCTTTTGCCAAGGAAGTCGAGAAGCTCAGGCTCGGCGCCGGCGAGGAGTTTTCCGGCGAAGGCATTCTCGCCATCACCAAGGCGCTGCTGCAATGCGGCGTCGGCTATGTCGGCGGCTATCAGGGCGCGCCGATCAGCCATCTGATGGACGTGCTGGCCGACGCCCAGGACATTCTGGGCGAGCTCGGCGTGCATTTCGAGGCGAGCGCTTCCGAAGCGACCGCCACCGCCATGCTGGCGGCTTCGGTGCACTATCCGATCCGCGGTGCGGCGACCTTCAAGTCGACGGTCGGCACCAATGTCGCGTCGGACGCGCTGGCCAATCTCGCTTCCGGCGGCGTCACCGGCGGCGCGCTGATCATTGTCGGCGAGGATTATGGCGAGGGCTCCTCGATCATGCAGGAGCGCAGCCACGCCTTCGCCATGAAGAGCCAGGTCTGGCTGCTCGATCCGCGGCCGAACCTGCCGTCGATCGTCAAGGCGGTGGAGGACGGCTTCGAGCTGTCGGAGGTCTCGAACACGCCGGTCATGCTGCAGGTCCGCATCCGCTGCTGCCACGTCCATGGCCGTTTCATCGCCAAGGACAACAAGCGACCGGCGATGACGGTGGCCGATGCGCTCGATGCGCCGCGCCGCGACACCGGCCGCATCGTGCTGCCGCCCGCCTCGTTCCTGCATGAGAAGGAGAAGGTGCAGAAACGCTGGCCGGCGGCGGTCGATTTCATCCGCACCAACAAGATCAACGAGTTCTTCGGGCCGGAGCACGGTTCGGTCGGCATCGTCATGCAGGGCGGCATGTACAATGCGGTCATCCGGGCGCTGCAGCGCCTCGGCCTTGCCGACACCTATGGTGTGACAGACGTGCCGCTCTATGTGCTCAATGCCGTCTATCCGCTGGTCGATGACGAGTTCCTGTCCTTCTGCGAAGGCAAGGACGCCGTGCTCGTCGTCGAGGAAGGCCAGCCCAACTATATCGAGCAGGCGTTTGCCGCGATGCTGCACAAGGCCGGGCGCGGCACGAAGCTGGTCGGCAAGGAACATCTGCCGATGGCCGGCGAATACACCGGCCAGGTCATGCTCGACGGCATCGGATCTTTCCTGCGCGCCACCATCCCCCATCTGCTGCCAAGCGAGGTCCGCGCCCCGAACAAGATCGGCGACGGGCTCGATACCGCCGACCTGATCAATGTCGTTCCGGGCCGTCCGCCCGGCTTCTGCGTCGGTTGCCCCGAGCGGCCGATCTTCGCCGCCACCAAGCTGGTCGAGCAGGAGCTCGGCAAGCATCACATCGCCTCCGACATCGGCTGCCATCTGTTCTCGATCATGCCGCCCTTCGAGCTTGGCGCCACCACCATGGGCTACGGGCTGGGGCCGGCTTCCGCCTCGGCCTTCAATTCGCCCGACGCCAGGCGCCGCTCGATCTCCTTCGTCGGCGACGGCGGCTTCTGGCACAACGGCCTGACCTCGTCGATCGGCAATGCCGTGTTCAACAAGAATGACGGCGTCATCGTCATCGTCGACAACTTTTACTCGGCCGCCACCGGCGGTCAGGACATTCTGTCGTCCCGCGCCGGCAACAAGACGAAATCGACGAAGCACCCGATCACCGAGGCGGTGAAGGGCATGGGCGTCAAATGGCTGCGCCATATCGACCGCACCTATGATGTCGGCAAGATGCAGGAGACCCTGCGCGAAGCGCTGACGACCGACGAGAAAGGCCCGAAGGTCATCGTCGCCTCGTCCGAATGCATGCTCAACCGGCAGCGGCGCGAAAGGCCGTTGGTCGACAAGGCGATCAAAGGCGGAGCGAGGATCGTCAAGCCCAAATTCGGCGTCGATGAGGACATCTGCACCGGCGACCATGCCTGCATGCGGCTGTCCGGCTGCCCGTCGCTGTCGGTGAAGTCGCTCGACGATCCGCTGCGCGACGATCCGGTGGCGCATATCGACCAGAACTGCGTCGGCTGCGGCAATTGCGGCGAGGTTGCCGATGCGGCGGTGCTGTGCCCGTCCTTCTACCGCGCCGACGTGGTGCACAATCCCACCCGCTGGGACCGTTTCCTGGAAGCTGCCCGTCGCGCCACGATCGGCCTGTTGCAGCGGCGCCGCGAAAGCCGGCGCCTGATGTTCGCCGATGCTTGACGCCGTCCCCTCATCGCGCTCGAAAGCCGGCGCTCCTGATGACGAGCGCGTCATCAAGCTTGCGGTGCTGGCGGTCGGCGGCCAGGGCGGCGGCGTGCTGGCGGACTGGATCACCGATGTCGCCGAGCGCAACGGTTACGTCGCGCAATCGACCTCGGTCGCCGGCGTCGCCCAGCGCACCGGCGCCACCATCTATTATGTCGAGATGGCCAGAGACACCGGCCGCCTGCCGGTCTTCGCCCTGTCGCCGTCGCAGGGCGACGTCGACATATTGATCGCCGCCGAACTGATGGAGGCCGGCCGCGCCATCATCCGCGGCTTCGTCACGCCCGAGCGCACGACGCTGATCGCCTCGTCGCACCGCATCGCCGCCGTGTCGGAGAAGATCGAACCCGGCGATGGCAGGGCCGCGTCGTCAAAAGTGCATGCCACGGCTGAAGCGGCGGCCAAGCGCTTCATCGCCTTCGACATGGAAAAGATCGCCGCCGACAACGGCTCGATGATCTCGGCCAGCCTGCTCGGCGCGCTGGCGGGGTCCGACGCGCTGCCGTTCACCCGCGAGAGCTACGAGCAGGCGGTCAGTGCCGGCGGCCGCGGCGTCAAGGCCAGCCTTGCTGCCTTCGGCGCGTCCTATGATCGCGCGCGCGACATCACGAGTGCGCCGGCTCCGGGCGACAAGACCGCAGAGCCTGGAGTTGCCGAAACCGGCTCGGGAGCGGCGGCAAAAGTGAGCGGACCAGAAAGCCTGCTGAGGGGCTGGCAGGACCTTGCGGCCCGCGTCGATGCGCTGCCGCTTCCCGCGCGCGACATGGCGCTTCGCGGCCTGAAAAAAGTCGTCGACTATCAGGACATCGCCTATGGCGGCGAGTATCTCGACCGGCTCGACCGGGCCGTCGCGCTGGACAGCGCCGACCATGGCTACGCGCTGTCGATATCAGCGGCAAAGCATCTGGCCAACGCCATGTGCTACGATGACATGATCCGCGTCGCCGACCTCAAGACGCGTTCGACCCGCGACCAACGCGTGCGCCGCGAGGTCGGCGTCAAGGACGGAACGGTCCTCCAGGTGACCGAATATTTCCATCCGCGCATCGAGGAATTCTGCGGCACGCTGCCGGCCGGGCTGGGCAGCTACATCGAGGCGCGGCCGAAGCTTGCCGCCTTTCTCGACCGCCGCATCAATCGCGGCCGCCGCATCCGCACCGACAGCTTTGTCGGCTTTGCCGCGCTCTGGTTCATCGGCGGCCTGCGCCGCTGGCGCCGCCGCCTGTTGCGCCACAGGGTCGAGACCGCACATCTCGATCGCTGGTATGCGCTGGCGCTCGGCCATGCCGGGGAAGACTACGCGCTTGGCACGGAGATCCTCAACTGCCGCCGGCTGATCAAGGGCTACAGCGACACCCACGCCCGCGCGCAATCCAAGTTCGATCGCGTGCTGTCGGCGCTCGACCTGGTCAAGGGCCGCGACGACGCCGCCGACTGGATCCGGCGCCTGCGCGAAGCAGCACTCAAGGACGAAAAGGGCGACATGCTCGACGGCGCGCTGAAGACGGTGGCGTCGCTGGGCAATGGACCCGCTCCACCCACATGATCAGTGAGATCGCAACAACTCCAGACCTGCATCGCGCGCGTCCCGCACCGGACGAGCGCGGCGGCAACGGCGGCGCCTACTCCCGTCAAAAAGCGCTTAGCAAGTGACAAGGTCTGTGTGGCCGAAGCCCTTGGAGTAGTCGAGCACCGAGATGACCGTCGGAGTGACGCGGAATATGTGGACATCCTCCGGGGTCGGCATCGGCACTGGCAGCGGCGCGACCTGCTCGGGATACTTCAGCGGAAGCATACGCAAGACCTTAGCCGCTTCGGCTGGATCAGCCACCGCTTTCGCGTGCGCCGCCATGGACAGGCCGGTAATCGCCATCAAATCCGAAGTGTCGTGATCGATCGTCACCGACACCCGATCATCGCGCGCCAGATTCGCCGCCTTTTGGCTGTCCAGGCCGCAGAGGAAGTAGAGGGCGAGGCCTTCGTTCACGTAACCGACGGTCGTCGCCTGCGGCCAGCCATCCGGCCTTAGCGTGGCGATCGTCATGATCCGGTGTTGGTCCAGCAGCGTCAGGATCTTCTTTTTGAGCTCTTCGTCCATCGGTCGTCTCCATGATCGCGGGCAATCCAAATGATGGGCGATCATCCGGCCACCCAGCTGCTTTGGCGTTGACGCAAGTCAAACCATGGCGCCCGACAAACTAGGCACCGTTGATGCGATCGAACACGGAGTTGGAAAAGTCGAGCTGGTGAGGACTGCGCCGCGTTCGGGGGCAGCAGCGGCGGCGACACCACAACAACGCGTTGGGGCATTCCTGCCTGTCTGATCACCTGCGCTGTTGCGTTGCTGTCGGGGCGACCCATTTCGGTCGCCGGACTTCCTGTGCAACCCTACGGAATGCAGTGCTTCTCGATGTCGCGCGCCGTGAACTCTGCGGCTCGTCGCCACGCTTCGTCGGTATCCCCCCGGTAAGTCAGGTATCGATCGCAGACAGGTTTGTTGCCGTTCAAATCCAGCACTGCAAACTTCACCCAGCCAACCAGCGTGCTCATTTTGTGCATCTGACCGATCAGGAGATATTTCGCGCGGGCTGTTCTTGCCTGCTTCGAGAGATCGACAAGGCCGGGGTCCTTGATGGTGCACTGTTCTGCCTGACAAGGTAACGCGACGAGGTCGATCTTCTCCGAAAGAGCATCGTGCAAGGCAACGCCAAATGCCTTCAGCCGCGCTTCGTGCTCGGCGGTCTGGTCCCTGACCTCGCCGGATGTATCCTTGAACTCGAAATCCGCCACAGCGAGGGTTGTTGGTTCGGCGACGTCGGCAAAAGCGGCCGACGCAAGCACGCCAGCGCCGACCAGGGTCAGGAGAAATTGTCCGCACTCAAAAAGTCGAAATCGTACTTCCGCGCATTGCACCCTGAACATCTCGGTCTCCGAGGTAGGGACGATAGCCGTCCCAATGGCGGTGCCCATCATCTCTTCGCGTCGTTGGAGGCGCGGAAAGCAAGCGCAAGACTACCCAGTTGCGTCGCAACGTCAATGTTCCGCCCGTTGCGGTTTCGATGAGCTCTGGCCGCTGCGCGAGATACAAGAGCCCGTGGAGACGAGCCGTTTACTGGGTGGGCTCCACCTTCGCGACAACGAGCTTGCCCTGGGCGCGCGCGATTTCGAGTGCCTGGCCGGGGCTGTTCGAGGCGCCCGGGACCGAGATCACGAACGTCTGGCCCTCGGTGAGGGTCGCGACGAAGCGTACGGGCAGGCTTTCTTCGCCCGCCGCCATCGTGGTGACCACCCGATAGCCGTCATCCGCCTCCGTGTAGTAGACGACGCCGTGGAAGTTGCCGAGATCGACCGTCCCACCCTGACGGGCCATGAGTTCGCCGGCAGAAGCGGAACTCGCTACAATGCAAAGCGCCGCAAGAGTTGTATATCGTAACATCGTGTTCTCCTCGATTTATGATTTTATTGTTTCGGGTGGATGGCCGCCTTCGGCTGCACCTGGCAAGTCACGCTGCCAGCTGATCCTCGCGGGCAGCCATGATCATCACACTCGCGAGCAACCCGTAGGCTGCCTCCCAAGCCTCGCGGACAGGCGGCGTAAAAGCCGTGCCGAGGCCGGCCGCCAAAGTCTCGATGAGCGCTTGCCCGACGATCGGATAATGATGCTCCTTGACGCCATAGGTCACGTGGCGCCTGGCGAGCACGCGCACCGTCGGCAGGATGGTGTCGGCACGGTCCAGTCCGTGCACGACGAAGCCCAGGCTCGCCATCAGCTTGGCGCCTTGCTTGGTCATGTCTGTCACCGGAAACAGCGCGCGAAGATCCGCGTCGATCGCGAACAGGCGTTCGTAGAACAGCGCGGCGGCGGCCACGCGTATCGGGACGATCTCGCGAAAACTATCCTGGACAAGTCTGATCTGATCGGGTGTCATCGGCGACGCTCCTGCGTTTTCCAGGCTCGACCATCCCCCCAAAGCGTTTCGCTTGCATGTCGCCCGCGCGTAGATGTGTTTCAGTTGTGTCTCAACTGGTTTTCATTTGCGCTCATTTGATTTCAGATCCCGGCGGCCGGGATCGTGCACTGGGTCGCCCGCATCCTGGTGATAGGCGCGTTCGAAATTGAGGACGCGAAGGTACAAGGCAACGATGCCATGGCGGCAGCAGCGATTGTCGGTTTGAAGAAATTGGTGCCGCTTGCGTGACTCGAACACGCGACCCCATCATTACGAATGATGTGCTCTACCAACTGAGCTAAAGCGGCCCGGGAAGCCGAGGCCTCCAAGATGCGCTGGGTGATAGACGCAACCGGCCGCGAATTCAAGATGGGACTTGGCAATTCGTGTCGCGCCCCTGCCGGGCGTTGGCGGTGGGCTGGGAAAATCAGTGAAAAATATTGATTCCTTTGCCGAAATACCGCCGAAATGGGCTTTGGATGCATCGCCAAGGCAGAATGCGGCCGCTGGCCCGTTGATTGATTGGTCGCCTACGGCTAACGATCATGGGCAATGTGACCGTACGTGCAGAGGGATCCCGCTTGGACGCGATCGAAAAAGCGATCCGGAACGCCTTCGAAAAAGGCAATGCCGACGACCGGGCGTTTCGCGAGAGGGTCTATCGGTCGGCCTTCGCCGCACTGGACCGTGCCCTGCAGGCCAACCAGGGCGTGACGGTGGAAGTCGCCATCAGGCGCCGCAAGGCGGTGCAGGCCAAGATCACCGAAATCGAATCCGAGTTCCTGCCGGCGGTTCCCGATGTCGGCCTGCCGGCCGATGATGACGCCGCAGGACCGGCGGTGGAGCAGCCGGCCGATAGCGTGGCCGAAGCCGAACCTGCGCCGCCGCCTGACGTCGTTGCCGACGGTCCGGTGGAGCCCCAGGCCGATAGCGCGGTCGAAGCCCAGCCTGCGTCGCCGCCTGACGTCGTTGTCGACGGTCCGGTGCAGCCTCCTGCATCCGACGCGCCCCGGTCGCGCGTCTTGCCGGTCGTTCCCGATATTATGCCCGAAGCGGTTTTTGCCGGTGTACCGGAGATCGACATGTCGGCCCCTGCATCGGCCGGAGACGACGACGCTGAGGTGATGCCCGACCGCGACGAGAGGCGGGTGAGAGGCCGCCGTCTGCCTCTCACAGCGATCTTCCTCGGTGTTACGCTGCTCGCGGCTGCCGGCATCGGCCTCTATTTCGCTGCGCAGACCGGCGTCTTCAAGTCGGCGGCCCAACTCGACACCGCCCCGCCGCAAACGCCTCCGACGGTGGAGGACGATGATTTCACGCCGCCAGGCGACACGGCCGCGCCGCTGAACTCCGGCGAGGCCGATGAGGAGCGCGACTGGATCAATGTGTTTTCGCCGAGCGACCCGACGCTTGTCAGTGCGCCTTCGGATGCCAAGGCCGAAGTCATGCAGGACGAGAGCGGTTCCTTCCTGCGCATCCGGTCGGGCGCCTCCGGTTCGGCCATCAGCTTCGACGTCGGCCAAGGCGTGCTGGAAAGGCTCGCCGGCAAGCACGCCGTGTTCGATATCATCGCCCGCTCCGAGGAGGGCAAGGAGACGCAGATCTCCGTCGATTGCAATTTCGGCGAGCTCGGCGATTGCGGCCGCAAGCGCTACGCGGTCGGCCGTGAGAACAACGAATATCTGTTCGACGTGCGATTTCCCGACAAGCGTCCGGGTGCTGCCGGCACCATCGCCATCAATTCCGACTTCGACCAGCAGGGCAAGTCGGTCGACATCTACGAGATCCGCGTCTCGATCGCGCCTTGAAACCTCAAGTGTCGAGCAGCGCCTGCAGCGTCTCGATGCGGTCGGCCTCAGTCGTCGGCTTGTCCCAGCGCAGCCGTGAAATGCGCGGAAAGCGCATGGCGACGCCGGACTTGTGCCGTGTCGAGCGGTTGAGGCCCTCGAACGCCACCTCCAGCACGAGGCCTTGTCTGCGGTCGGCCCGCACCGAGCGGACCGGGCCGAAACGCTCGACCGTGTTGTCGCGGACATATTTGTCGATCTGCCTCAGTTCCTCGTCGGTGAAGCCGAAATAGGCTTTGCCCACCGGCACCAGTTCCTCCGATCCTTCCGGGCCGGACCAGACGCCGAACGTGTAGTCGGAATAAAAACTCGAACGCTTGCCGTGGCCGCGCTGGGCATACATCAGCACGGCGTCGACCGTGTGCGGATCGCGCTTCCATTTGAACCACGGGCCTTTCGGCCGGCCGGTGAGATAGGGCGAATCCCAGCGCTTCAACATGACGCCTTCGATGACCGGATGCAGCGGCTTGCGGCGCAATTCCTCCAGCGCTTGCCAGCCCTCGAATTCCACCAGCGGCGACAGGTCGAACCGGCTCGGTTCGAGCGTCCTGACGAAGGCCTCGAGCCGGCCACGCCGCTCGCGGAAAGGGCGCGCCCGCAGATCCTCGTCGCCGATCTGAAGCACGTCGTAGCAGCGCATGAACGCCGGGTACTGCTGCTGTATCTTCGCTGTCACGCTCTTGCGGTTCAGTCGCTGCTGCAGGTCCGAGAAGGTGCCCGTCGCCTGCCGGGGATCGCCGACCAGAAGCTCGCCATCGACGGTGCCGGAAAAATCCATCGCCTCGGCAAGGTCCGGAAAGGCGCCGGAAACATCGTCGCCGGTGCGCGAATAGAGCCGGCGAATGCCGCCTTCCGATACGGCCTGGACGCGGATGCCGTCCCATTTCCACTCGGCCGCATAGTCGGCCGGGTCGAGCTTTTCGAGATCGCCGTCACCGACCGGGTTCGACAGCATCACTGGCCGAAACAGCGCCAGCGCCGTCTTTTCGGGTTTTTCCGCCTTGCCTTCCAGCCAGGCGAACAGTCCGGCATAGGGCGGCGTCAGCCCGTGCCAGAGCTCTTCGATCTCGGCGATGTCGACCTTGCCGAAATCGGCCAGCGCCTGCTTGGCCAATCGCGCCGAGACGCCAATGCGCAGGCCGCCGGTGACCAGCTTTATGATGGCGAAGCGCGCCGAGACGCTGGCGCTGTCGAGCAGCCCGGCCAGCACTTTCGGCCCGTCGGAACGGCTCGCCGCCTGCAGTTTTGCCACGACCTCGGCGAGCGTCGGCTCGTGGCTCGCGCTATCCGCAGGCTTTTGCGGCCAGACCAGCGAAACTGTTTCGGCGAGGTCGCCGACATAGTCGTAGGAATAGCCGAACAGCACCGGGTCCATGCGTTCCATGACCAGCGTGCGCAGCATCGCCGGCTTGACCGCCGCGATGGTCAGGTCGCCGGTGATGGCGGCCAGCGCCAGGCCGCGATCCGGATCCTCGATGCTGCGGAAATAATCGGTCAGCAGCGTCAACTTGCCGTTGCGCGACGGCGTCAGCACCAGGCGGTCGAGGAGTTCGGCGAAGCGGTTCATGACAGGGTGAGCCGCGCTAATCGGCGAGGTTTGCGTTCTGTCGCGCCCCCCTCTGTCCTGCCAGACATCTCCCCCACGAGGGGGGAGATTGGCAGTTTCGTTCTTGCCGCCCTTCCAGCAACGTCGATGATTGGCGAAGGCCGGCGCGACATCCGATCTCCCCCCTCATGGGGGAGATGTCCGGCAGGACAGAGGGGGGCGCCATAGAGCTCTACGCAGGTGACTACCGAACCTCCTGCCATCAATCGCCCTCGTCCTCGTAGCCGACGAGATGCAGTGGCCTGGCGGTGATGCCTTCGAGTTCGCACCAGCGCACCAGGGCTTCCTCGCGGCCATGCGTCACCCAGATCTCCCCGGCACCGGTCTCCTTGATCGTGGCGGTCAGCTCGTCCCAGTCGGCGTGGTCGGAAATGATCAGCGGCAATTCGACGCCGCCCTGCTTGGCGCGCTGGCGGATGCGCATCCAGCCGGAGGCGAAGCAGGAGATCGGATCGGGAAAGCGCCGCGCCCAGCGGTCGGCGAAGGCCGAGGGCGGGCCGATGACGATGGCCCCGGAGAAATCGTCCTTGCCGCCGCTTTCGACGGTCGCCGGCTCCAGCGTCCCGAGGTCGATGCCCTGGCCCTGATAGTAGTCACTGAGCCTGGCCAGCGCGCCGTGTATGTAGATCGGCCTGTCGTGGCCGGCATCGCGCAGCAAGCGCATGACGCGCTGCGCCTTGCCGAGCGCATAGGCGCCGACCAGATGCGCGCGTTCGGGAAACTGCGCGGTCGATTTCAGCAGGCGCGCGATCTCTTCGGCATCGGGTGGATGACGGAACACCGGCAGGCCGAAGGTCGCTTCGGTGATGAACACGTCGCATTTGACCGGCTCGAACGGCTCGCACGTCGCATCCCTCTGGCGCTTGTAGTCGCCCGACGCGACGATGCGCGTGCCCTGATGCTCGACCGCGATCTGCGCCGAGCCGAGCACATGGCCGGCCGGATGGAAGGTGACGCCGACGCCGTTCACGGCAATCGTCTCGCCGAGTGCTGCCGCCTGCGTCGCCTCGGCATAACCCTCGCCATGGCGCAGCTCCATGATGTCAAGCGTCTGCCTCGTCGCCAGCACGGAGCGATGGCCGGAACGGGCATGGTCGGAATGCCCATGCGTGATCAGTGCCCGGTTGACCGGCCGCACCGGATCGATGAAGAAGTCGCCGGGTGGGCAATAAAGGCCCTCGGGCCGGGGATGAAGCAGGTCGCTGGCGCGCATGGCTCCAAGATAGGCGTTAATTACGGCGCGGGAAGCCTGTTGCAAGTGGCTGCTGACACCGGCACAGGCAGGAGATATCGACCGCATTCCGTACCACTGGTGGCGGCGGCTGCGAAAAAGCCCGATTCGCATGTCCGACTGATGCGGCCATCCCGATCGAAGGCAGAACACCGACACGGAGCACGTCGCATGCGCTGGAACATACTGGTCTTGGCATCTTGCCTGGTATCGGCTGGCTGCGTCGGCAATTCGATGTCCGAACGGCAGGACGCGAACGTCCGGTCCTCGCTGCTGTACGACAGCGTGCCGTGCGACCAATTGCTGACGCAGCGCGACGGGCTGGCGCAGCAATACCGGCTGCCGGTGGATGCCAAGCCGTCCTTCTCCAATCCGGCAATGGGCTTCGGCCCGTTCACGCCTGACATGCGCTCGAAGAGCAAGCGCGATTCCGACCAGGCACGCGGCGAGATCGATGCCATGAACCGTTCGATTGCCCGCCGCGAATGTGGCAGGCCGGCCAAGCCAGACGAGCTCAGCCTGCCGGGTTAGCGCATGACCCTGGAAATCGGAATCGATTTCCGGAAAGGATCATGCGCCAATTCAAAAAGTGTAGAGCGTCCTTTGCGCGTCCAATTGGACGCGCGGCGCTCTAATACCCCGCGTCGCGATCGACGACGTTCTCGAGCTTCTCGCCGCGCTCGAAGGCGGCCATCTGGCGCAGCATGATCGGCGCCAGATGCACGGGATCGGAGGTCGCCGCCGCATGCGGCGTCACGAACACCTTCGGGTGGCTCCATAGCGGGCTGGTCTTCGGCAGCGGTTCGACCTCGAATACGTCGAGGCTCGCTTCCTTCAGCGTGCCATCCTCCAGCGCGCGCACGATGTCGGCATCCTTCTGCAGGCGGCCGCGCCCAGCATTGATCAGCACCGAACCGCCGAGGCCGTTGCGTTTCCTCAGCTCCTTCAGCACGCCGTAATTGACGATGCCTTGCGTCTGCGGCGTGAGCGGCAAAAGCACCACCAGAATGTCGGTGGCGTTGAGGAAGGGGATCAGCCCTGCCTCGCCCGAATAGGTCGAAACGCCCTTCATCGACCGGTCGCTGCGCGACCAGCCATTGACCGGAAAGCCGAGCGACAAAAGCACCGACGCCGCAGCGCGGCCGAGCGTGCCGAGCCCCATGATGCCGACGGAGATGTCGCTGGCCGGCCGTTGCGGCGGCTCGTGCCAGATCTTCTTTTTCTGCTGCGATCGGTAGAGCATGCCCTGGCGATGATGATCGAGCACCCGCCAGACGACATATTCGGTCATGTACTGGGTAAGGTTGTCGGCCACGACCTTGACGATCGGCACGTCGGGCAAGGTGGGATCGGCGAAGATGTGGTCGACGCCGGCGCCGATCGAAAACACGGCACGCAGATTGGGCAGCGCCGACAGCAGGTTCGGCCGCTGCTTCCAGACCACCGCATAGGTGATCGAAGGATCGCTGGCGCCGTCCGGCTCGAGCACCACCTCGCGTTCCGCCGACAGCAATTCGCGCCAGCGCTGCGGATGAAAGCCGGTGAGGGCAAGCAGGATACGGCCTTTTTCCATTGCGGATTCTTTTTCCTTTTTACCTACGGCGCCCGCGTCTCCTGGACGCGCGAAGGACGCTGTAGCACTTTGATTTTGCGCATAATCCTCAACGAAAATCGATTCCGATTTTCGGGGGGCATGGGCTGGCCCATTACTCGCTGACGATGCCGACCGGCGCCGTCTCGATCCTGAACGCGGCCGAGATCAGCGCCTTGGTATAGTCGGTCTGCGGTCGCTCGAAAATCTGTTCGGAGGGGCCGGCCTCGACGATCTTGCCATTGCGCATGACGATGACGTCGTTGGCAAGCGCGCGGATGACCTTCAGGTCGTGGCTGATGAACAGATAGGCGAGGTCGTGCTTGGCTTGCAGGCTGCGCAGAAGGTCGACCACCTGCGCCTGCACACTCATGTCGAGCGCCGAGGTCGGCTCGTCCAGCATGACGAAGCGCGGGTTGAGCACCATGGCGCGGGCGATGGCGATACGCTGGCGCTGGCCGCCGGAAAATTCGTGCGGATAGCGATTGCGCGTGGCGGGATCGAGCCCGACTTCCCCGAGCACATCGACGATGCGCTTGTCGCGCTGATCGGGCGACAGCTTCGGCTCGTGGATCCTCAGCCCCTCCTCGACGATCTCGGAGACCGACATGCGCGGGCTCAAGGACCCGAACGGATCCTGGAAGACGATCTGCAGCTCGCGTCGCAGCGGCCGCATGGCGTTGAAAGTCAGCTCGTTGATGTCGCGTCCGTTGAAATGAATGGTCCCGGTCGACGAGATCATCCTGGCCAGTGCCAGGCCAAGCGTCGTCTTGCCCGAGCCGGATTCGCCGACGACGCCGAGCGTCTGGCCGGCGCGCACGGTGACGTCGATGCCGTCGACAGCCTTCACATTGTCGACGGTGCGCCGGAAAAAGCCTTTTTTGATCGGAAACCAGACCTTGATGTCCTGGCCGGTCATGACTGGCTTGGCGGCGTGGTTGGCCGCCGGCGGCTTGCCCTTCGGTTCGGCGGCAAGCAGATGCCGCGTATAGGTATGCTGCGGGTTGGCGAAGATGTCTTTCGTCGGCCCGGTCTCGACGATCTTGCCCTTCGTCATCACGCAGACCCGGTCGGTGATCTTCCTGACGATGCCGAGATCGTGGGTGATGAACAGCATCGACATGCCCTTGCGGCTCTTCAGCTCCGCGAGCAGTTCGAGGATCTGCGCCTGCACGGTGACGTCGAGTGCCGTCGTCGGCTCGTCGGCGATCAGCAGTTCCGGTTCGTTGGCCAGCGCCATGGCGATCATGACGCGCTGGCGCTGGCCGCCGGAAAGCTGATGCGGATAGGCGTCGAGCCGTTTCTCCGGCTCGCGGATGCCGACCTCGTTGAGCAGCTCCAGGGTGCGCGCCTTGGCTTGGCGGTCCCCCAGGCCCTGGTGCAGCGTCAGCACCTCGACGATCTGCTGCTCGACCGTGTGCAGCGGATTGAGCGAGGTCATCGGCTCCTGGAAGATCATGGTGATCTTGTTGCCGCGCACGCGGCGCAATTCCTTCTCGTCGGTGGCGAGCAGGTCGGCGCCCTGGAACAGGATCTTTCCCGACGGATGGCTGGCGGCCGGATAGGGCAGCAGCTTCAGCACCGACAGCGCCGTGACCGACTTGCCGGAGCCGGATTCGCCGACCAGCGCCACCGTCTCGCCCTTGGCGATGTCGAACGAGATGTGGTCGACGGCCATCGACTGGCGGCCTTCCTGCGCGAAGGCGACGCTGAGGTCGCGGACGGAAAGGAGGGGGGCTTCGCTCATCTGAACGTCTTGCGCGGATCGAAGGCGTCGCGGGTCGCCTCGCCGACGAAAACCAGCAGCGACAGCATCAGCGAGATGACGACGAAGCCGGAAATGCCCAGCCACGGCGCGTTGAGGTTGCGCTGGGCCTGCTTCAGGAGCTCGCCCAGCGAGGCGGAGCCGGGCGGCAGGCCGAAGCCGAGATAATCGAGCGAGGTCAGCGTCGAGATCGAGCCGCTGAGCAGGAAGGGCAGGAAGGTCAGCGTCGCCACCATGGCGTTGGGCAGCAGATGCCGGAACATGATGGTGCCGTTGGACACGCCGAGCGCGCGGGCCGCGTTGACATATTCGAAGTTGCGGGCGCGCAGGAACTCGGCCCGCACCACGCCGACCAGCGCCACCCAGGAGAACAGCAGCATCAGCCCGAGCAGGATGAAAAAGCCGGGCGGCAGGATGGCGGCGACGATCAGCAGGAGATAGAGCACCGGGATCGCCGACCAGATCTCTATGAAGCGCTGGAACAGAAGGTCGGTCCAGCCGCCGAAATAGCCCTGCAACGCGCCGGCCATCACGCCGATCAGCGCCGAGCCGGCGGTGAGGATCAGGCCGAACAGCACCGAGACCCTGAATCCGTAGATGACGCGCGCCAGCACGTCGCGTGCCTGGTCGTCGGTGCCCAGCCAGTTCCAGTTGCCGACGACGCAGTTGGGGTCGGCGGCACCTTGCGGATACTGGTTGCACCGCGTCTTGGCGTCATAGAGCCAGGACGGCTTGGTGGGCGCCGCCTCGGGGATGGCGTTGTTGACGGTTCGGTAGGAGTAGCGGACCGGCGGCCAGATCATCCAGCCATGGGCATTGATCTCGTCCTGGATGACCGGGTCGCGATAATCGGTGACCGCATAGAAGCCGCCGAACTTCTCCTCGGGATAAGCGACCAGGACCGGAAACAGAATCTCGCCCTTGTAGGAAACGAGGACCGGTTTGTCGTTGGCGATCCATTCGGAAAACAGCGACAGCACGAAAAGCACGAGGAATATCCACAACGACCAATGGCCGCGCCGGTTGGCCCTGAAGTTCTGCAGGCGCCGCTTGTTGAGCGGCGACAGCCAAGGTCGGGCAATCCGGTCCGGTGCCGTTTCGACCGCGGTCTGCGTCATCAGACGTCTCTCCGCTCGAAGTCGATGCGCGGGTCGACCCAGGTATAGATCAGGTCGGACAGCAGCCCGACAAACAGGCCAAGAAGCGAGAAGATGTAGAGATTGGCGAATACCACCGGATAGTCGCGCTCGACCACCGACCTGAAGCCGAGAAGGCCGAGGCCGTCGAGTGAAAAGATGTTCTCGATCAGCAGCGAGCCGGTGAAGAAGGCCGAGATGAAGGCGCCCGGAAAACCGGCGACGACGATCAGCATGGCGTTGCGGAAGACGTGCCCGTAGAGGACCTGCCGTTCCGACAGGCCCTTGGCGCGCGCAGTCACCACATACTGCTTGCGGATTTCCTCGAGGAACGAATTCTTGGTCAGAAGCGTCGTCGTGGCGAAGGCCGACAGCACCAGCGCGGTCAGCGGCAAGGTCATGTGCCAGAAATAGTCGACAATCCGCGCCGGCCAGGACAGCTGGTCCCAATTGTCGGAGGTGATGCCGCGCAGCGGGAACCAGTCATAGAACGATCCGCCGGCAAACAGCACCATCAGCAGGATGCCGAACAGGAAGCCCGGGATGGCGTACCCGACAATGACGACGCCGCTGGTCCAGACGTCGAATGCCGAGCCGTCCTTGACGGCCTTGCGGATGCCGAGCGGGATCGAGATCAGGTAGGACAGGAGCGTGATCCACAGTCCGATCGAGATCGACACCGGCATCTTCTCCAGGATCAGATCGATCACTGAAATGTCACGGAAATAGCTGTCGCCGAAATCGAACCTGGCATAGTTCCACAGCATCATGCCGAAGCGCTCGAGCGGCGGCTTGTCGAAGCCGAACTGCTTTTCCAGCTTGGTGATGAATTCGGGGTCGAGCCCTTGCGCGCCGCGATATTTCGAGCTGACCTCGCCGGCCGCATCGAAACTACTGCCGCCCGCGTCCCCACCGCCACCGCCGCCGAGGCGGTCGCTGCCGCCCTGGTTCGTCAGCCTGGCGATGACCTGCTCGACCGGCCCGCCCGGTGCGAACTGGATGACGGCGAAGGATATTGCCATGATGCCGAACAGGGTCGGGATCATCAGCAGGATGCGGCGCAGGATGTAGGCGCCCATCAGGCCCTCTGCGTACTTTGAGCGAAAATTTCAGGCTTTGCCAATTTTTGCCGCCTTGTGCTTGTCGAACCACCACAGCGCCTCGACCGGAAAGCCGAAATCGGGCTTCTGCTCGGGAAAGCCGAACATGTCCCAATAGGCGGTTCGGTGATTCGTGAGGTGATATGTTGGAATCCAGTCGAGCCGCGCGCGCAAGACCCGATCGAGTGCTTTGAGCGCCGTGACGAGGCCGATCCGGCTCTGCGCCTTGCCGGCTGCCTCGATCAGCGCGTCGATTGCCTTGCTTTCCGTACCGGGATAGTTGCGCATCCCCGGCGTCTTCGCCATCCGGGAGTCGTAGAGGATTTCCAGGCCGTCGGCGGTGGGCGTCGCCCCGATCGACCAGGCAAGCATGTTGAGATCGAAGTCGAAATTGCTCTGCCGCGCTTCGTACTGCGTCGAATCGACCTGCCGGATCGAGGCGTCGATCCCGATCGCCTTCATATTCTCGGCCCATGGCGTGAAAATGCGCACGAGGCCATCATCCTCGGCCAGCATTTCCACCCGCAGTCGCTCGTCCTTTTCGTTGACGACGAAATTGCCCGCTCGCTTCCAGCCGGCCTCAGTAAGCAGTCTCGAAGCCTCGCGCAGCAGCTTGCGGTCGTGACCCGAACCGTCGGAGACGGGCTGCATCACCGGTTCGCCGAAGGTTTCCGGCGGCAACTCGGCTCGGAACGGCTCCAGCAGGGCCAATTCCTCGGGCGAGGGCAGGCCCTCGGCCTTGTAATCCGACCGCTCGAAGTTCGATTGCGAGCGCTCGTAGGCGCCGTAAAACAGAACCCGTTTGGTCCATTCGAAATCGAAGCAATTGGCGATCGCCCGTCTCACGCGGACATCGCGGAATTGCGGACGGCGCTGGTTCAGCGCCATAGCCTGCATGGATGGCGTTTTTTCACCGGGAAATTCGCGTTTGACGACCCTGCCGTCCTTCAGCGCCGGAAAGTCGTAACCGGTCGCCCATACCCGCGCGGTAAATTCCTCGCGAAAATGCGTGTCGCCTTTCTTCAGGGCTTCAAACGCTGCCTGGCGATTGTTGTAAAAGTCGATACGGATGCGGTCGAAATTGTAGAGGCCGCGGTTCACCGCCAGGTCGCGGCCCCAATAGTCGGCGACGCGTTCATATTCGACTGTCTGTCCGGCGGCCACGCGCCCTATCTTGTATGGTCCGGAGCTGAGCGGCGGTTTCATCGTCGAGGCATCGAATTCATTGGCCGTATAAAAGGCCTTGGACACGATCGGCATTGCGACGACCGCAAGGATATTCTGCGCGGACTGTTTGCCGTTGAAGGTGAGGTCGACGGTAACCGGATCGACCGCGACCGCTTCCGTCATATGCCGCAACGCCTGGGAAAGGTTCGGATGGCCTTTGTCCTTGTAAAGCGTCAACGCGAAGGCAATGTCTTCAGCCGTCAGTGGCGAACCGTCGTGGAAGCGCGCTTGCGGTCGCAGGCTGAAGCGGAAGCCGTTGCGGTCATCCGACAGGGTAACGGACTCGGCAAGCAGGCCATAGACCGCGTCCGGCTCGTCGAGCGCGCTCGCCATCAGCGAATCGAAACAGAGTTCCGTGCGCGGCGGCGAGTCCCCTCTCAACACCAGGGAATTCAACGTGTTGAACGTCAGGAAGCTCTGATTGAAGGTGGAATTCGGCGGTGCGAAATTCATCTGGCCGCCTTTTGGCGCATCGACATTCACATAGTCGAAATGCGTGAAGTCAGCCTTGTATTTGAGATCGCCGAAGGCCGACAGGCCGTGCAGTTTTACGCCGGTCGGGATGGTGGCGAAGGCCCGGCCGGGCAGCAGCGCCGCTGCCGTGGCCGCGACGCTGAGCGCCAGAAAGTCGCGGCGGGCCAGAGAGTCGCGGCGGGGGAGCGCCGCCATCAATTGCCACTCTTGTATTTTGCTGCCAGCGCTTTTTCCTTGTCCTTGTCGATCCACCAGGAATCGATGTCGGCGCCGACATAGGCGGGTTGCTTGTCGGGAATGCCGAACTTGTTCCAGTAGGCCAGCCAGACCACCGGTCTGTGCCATTGCGGCACCACATAGTAGCTCCACAGCAGAACCCGGTCGAGCGCATGGGTGGCGGCAACCAGATCGTCGCGATCGGTGGCGAAGATGACGCGGTCGACCAGCGCGTCGACCACCGGGTTCTTGATGCCCATCAGATTGCGGGAGCCAGGTGCATCGGCGGCTTTTGAACTCCAGAAATCGCGCTGCTCGTTGCCGGGGGAATCCGACTGTCCGAACATCCCCGTCACCACGTCGAAGTCGAAGCCGCGGGTGCGGTTGACATATTGGCTGGGGTCGACGATGCGAAGCGCTGCATCGATGCCGATCTTGCGCAAATTGTCGACATAGGGATTGGCGATCACCTCGTCGCTCGGGTCCCGTCCGAGGATTTCCAGCTTGAACTGGTGGCCGGTCTCGGCATTGACCATCTTGCCGCCCTTGATGACCCAGCCGGCCTGGGCGAAGAGGTCAACCGCAGCCTTCAGATATTTGCGCTCGGCCTGTGGGGAATCGTAGACCGGCAGCTTGAATTCCTTTGTAAACAGCTCCGGCGGCAGCTTGTCTCGATACTGCTCGAGGATCTCCAGCTCCTTGCCTTGCGGCAGGCCGCTCGATGCCAGTTCCGTGCCTTGGAAATAACTGCTCGTACGGGTGTTGAGGCCGAAGAACAGCGTGCGGTTCATGCTTTCGAAATCGAGCACGTAGGTCAGCGCCTCGCGTACTCGGCGATCCTGAAATTGCGGGCGCCGCAGATTGAGTACGAAACCCTGCATCGGCTCGGGCGTTTCGGTCTTGAATTCCTTCTTGATGACGTCGCCTTGCTTGATCGCGGGGAAATTATAGGCCGTCGACCAGCGTCTGGAACTGTTTTCCGCCTGGATGTCCTCAAGTCCGCCCTTGGTGAACGCCTGCCAAGCCGCGTTCTCATCGAGAATATAGGTGAAACGCTGCGTGTCGAAATTCTCGCGGCCGATCTTCACCGGCAGCTTGGCCGCCCAGTAGTCGGGCACGCGCTGCCAGACGATTTCCGAACCCGGCTTGAAGCTGGCGATCTTGTAGGCGGCGGAGCCGAGCGGCGGCTCCTGCGTCGGCCTGGTGACGTCGCGCTTCTTGCCTTTGGCGTCGGTGCCTTCCCACCAGTGCTTCGGCAGCACGACGAGATCGCCAATGATTTTCGGCAGCTCCCGATTACCCTTCTGGTCGAAATGGAACTCGACCTCGCGGTCCGAGATCGCGACGGCATCGGTGACGTTTTCGAAATAGCGGCTGTATTGCGGGCTGTTGGCCTTCAGCACCTGGAACGACCAGATCACGTCGTCGGTGGTGATCGGCTTGCCGTCATGCCACTTCGCCCGCGGGTCGAGACGGTAGGTAACCGAGGAATAGTCGTCCGGATGTTTGTAGGCGTCGGCGATCAGCGGATGACTGACGCTGCCCTCGTCGGTCGCCTGCTCCATCAGCGTATCGTAGAGCAGCCCGCCGCCGAACGGGACGAAGCCGGCGGCGAAGGTCCCCTGGACAATATAGGGGTTGAAGCTGTCGAACGTGCCGGGCGCCACCGAATTCAGCGTGCCGCCCTTCGGCGCGTCCGGATTGACGTAGTCGTAGTGCTGGAAGTTGTCGCCATATTTGGATTCGCCGATCAGCGACGAGGTGGTACGCCATTCCTGGGCGAACGCTGCCTGAAGGCCGCCGGCCAAAGCGGCCACAACCAGCACCGATCTGAGAAACGTTCGGCCAACCGTCATGCCTTCTCCTCTTTGCGATAGCTGTCGGACAATCTAGATCATTTGACGCTCATGAAAACCGCGACAGGCCGGCTTTGTCGCCGCACATGCGCTTTTCCCATTAAAAAAGCCGGGCTGAACCCGGCTTTTCTAGGGATATGTCCATGACAATTGCGTTATTGGGCCGGTGCCGCCGGTGCTTCACCCTCAGGCGGCTTGGCCGGCGCCTCGCCCTCGGCCGGCGCTGCACCCTCCGCGGGCTTGGCCGGTGCCGCACCCTCTGCCGGTGCTTCACCTTCGGCCGGCTTGGCCGGCGCCGCGCCTTCGGCGGGCGCTGCCGCATCGGCCGAAGCGCCAGGCGTCGGCAACGGCTTGGGACTGTCCGACAGCGTGCGCAGATAGGCGATGACGTTGGCGCGGTCCTCGTCCTTCGGCAGGCCGGCGAAGCTCATCGCCGTGCCCTTCACGAGCTTCTTCGGCGAGGTGAGGAAGTGGTTGAGGTTGTCGTAGGTCCACTTCTCGGCGCCGTCTTTGGAAAACTCCTTCATGCCGCCAGAATAGGCGAAGCCCGCATGCTCGGCGACCGGGCGGTCGACGATGTCCCACAGATCGGGGCCGACCTTGTTCGGACCACCCTTCTCGCCAGAATGGCAGGCCTGGCACTTCTTGAATACGGCGGCACCCGCTTCGGCATTGGCGTTGGCCAGCAGGTCGGCGATCGGCTTGGCTTCCGCCGCCGGGGCTGCCGGGCCGCCCTCGGCGGGCTCCTCGGTTGCCTCGATGGCGAAGCCGGGCTTTTCCGGTGTGGGGGAGGCGAACAGCGCATCGGACACAATGCCGACCGAGAAGACGACGAACACGGTTCCCAGCAGCCCGCCGATCAGCTTGTTGATTTCGAAAGAGTCCATACGCCCCAGGCTCCCTTTTCCGGCGGACCGATCCGTCCACTCCGTCCGTCGGTAATCGTGAACCACCTCGCGAGGCGGTCAAATCGGGCGGAAACTAGGTCTTTTGCTCTGGCGTTGCAACACCTATAAGGGCGCTTCCAGTGAGACCTTTTGCCACTTTTCCCGTCCTCTTTCGAACGCTTCGTCATCCCGATGTCCACGCTCATCCTCATCCCGGCCCGCATGGCCTCGACCCGCCTGCCGGGCAAGCCGCTGGCCGACATCGCCGGCGCTCCGATGATCGTCCATGTCGCCCGCCGCGCCGCCGAGGCCAGGCTCGGCCGGGTGGTGGTCGCCACCGATACGACAAGCGTCGCCGAAGCGGTGCGCGCGCACGGTTTCGAGGCGGTGATGACGCGGGCGGATCACGAATCGGGCTCCGACCGCATCTTCGAGGCACTGGCCACGCTCGACCCCGGGCGCAAGGTCGAAACAATCGTCAATGTCCAAGGCGACCTGCCGACCATCGATCCCGACATCATCAACGCCGCGCTGAGGCCTTTCGAGGATGCGGCCGTCGACATCGCCACGCTCGGCATCGAGATCGTCCGCGACGAGGAAAAGACCAATCCGAACGTCGTCAAGATCGTCGGCTCGCCGCTGTCGGGGACACGGCTGCGGGCGCTCTATTTCACCCGCGCCACGGCACCATGGGGCGAGGGGCCGCTCTATCACCACATCGGCCTCTATGCCTATCGCCGCGCCGCGCTCGAACGCTTCGTCGCACTGAAGCCGTCGCCGCTGGAACGGCGCGAGAAGCTCGAGCAGTTGCGGGCGCTGGAGGCCGGCATGCGCATCGACGCCGAGATCGTGCGGTCCGCACCGTTCGGCGTCGACACGCCGGACGACCTTGAACGCGCCAGAAGCATCCTTTCAACCTGAGACATTTGGTCAATCCGAGACATTTGGCATGCCTGAAAAAACCAACAGAATAGCCTTCCAGGGCGAGCCGGGCGCCAATTCCGACACCGCCTGCCGCAACATGTTCCCTGATATGGAGCCGTTGCCGTGCCCGACCTTCGAGGATGCCTTCAATGCCGTCGAGACCGGCAAGGCCGACCTCGCCATGATCCCGATCGAGAACACGATTGCCGGGCGCGTCGCCGACATCCACCATCTCCTGCCGGAATCGAAGCTGCATATCGTCGGAGAGTATTTCCTGCCGATCCATTTCCAGCTGATGGTCCTGCCGGGCGTCAGGCGCGACGAGATCAGAAGCGTGCACAGCCACATTCATGCGCTCGGCCAATGCCGCAAATACATCCGCAGGAACGGCTGGAAGCCGGTGGTCGCCGGCGACACCGCGGGCGCCGCCAAGCTGGTCGCCGAGCTGAAGGACCGCACCATGGCCGCGTTGGCGCCGGCGCTGGCCGCGACGCTCTACGGGCTCGACATCATCGAGGAGAATGTCGAGGACACCGACTCAAACGTCACCCGCTTCGTCGTGCTGACCAAGAACAGGCGATGGGCCGACCGCCCCTCCGCGGCCGCTAAAATGATGACTACGTTCATCTTCCGCGTCCGCAACGTGCCGGCCGCGCTCTACAAGGCGATGGGCGGCTTCGCCACCAACGGCATCAACATGACCAAGCTGGAGAGCTACCAGCTCGGCGCGTTCACGGCGACCCTGTTCTACGCCGACATCGAGGGCCATCCTGACGATCCGCTGGTCAAGCTGGCGCTCGACGAGCTTGCCTTCTTCTCGCGCGAAATGCGGATTCTCGGCGTCTATCCGGCCAGCGAATCGCGCGAACAATGGAAGGTGGCGGATTAGCGCAAGTTTTCTTGGCCAACGGCTGATTGGCTCTTTGAGGTCTTTTAGATTGGGCGGAGCCCCGTGTTTCGTCATCCTAGGGCGGAGCAGGAGCGAAGCTCCTCGCGGAGACCCTAGGATCCATGCCGTGTCTTTCGATCTGCACAGCGTTACTGAATTCCGCTTGTGACGTTGGGCAGCAAGGTTAATGAGACAGCACGCACTGTAGCGGATCAACCGCAATTCTAACCGCTGCGTTCTTCGGCCGAACTCACGGCATGGCAACTGTGTTCATGCGAATGCGGTTTTATCGCGGATGATGGCGTTGAGGACGACCAGGAGCTTCCTTGCGACGGCGATGATGGCCAGTTTCTTGGAGCCTGAGCGGGCTGCAAGGTCGGTGTAGAAAGCTCTGAAGCGGTCACAGGCTCGGATGGCGCTCAGCGCCGCCATATAGAGAGCCCGACGCACACGCGATCGACCGCCCTGGATCTGGCTCCTGCGTTGGAGCTTACCGCTCTTATTATCGAACGGGGCAAGGCCGGCGAGTGCCGCGATCGACTTAGGCGAGCGCTGGCCGAGCTCGGGCAGGTGCGCTAGGAGCGAGAGCGCGCTGATCTTGGAGACACCGGGCACGGAGATCATCAGCGTATAATCGCGGGCGGTGTCCTCGGATTGACGAATGACTTTGGCGATCCGGCTCTCGAGCGCTTTGATGCGTGTGTCGAAGCCGGCAATCATGTCTTCCAGCTCGGCAACGACAGTCTCCTCGAAGGCCTCACCGAGGAGCTTCTTCAGCCTTGCCCGCATATCGACCAGTTGGTCACGGTGACGGGCAAGCGATTGAAGTCGCTCGTTTTCTTCGCACGGCCCCGGCTCGGGTGCAGGCTGATAGCGGCGGCCATAGCCGCTCAGCATCCTGGCATCGAGACGATCCGTCTTGGCTCGCCGTCTCGTCGACTTGGCATAGGGGTGAGTGTGCGCCGGGTTGTGCCGGGAGAATGGAACGCCTGCCTTGGCCAGCGCGTGGCGCAGCAGCCGGTCATGGACGCCTGTCGCCTCCATGACGATGAAGTCTCGACTGGGGTCGAGGCCCGCCACATAGGCAGCGATCGCATCGGCCTGGTTGGCGATGCGCTGATATCGGTTGCTTGTCTCATCAAAAAAATCGAGCCACTGCTTGGAGATGTCGCAGCCGACATAGTTCTGCACTATCATGTCCATGCCTCTTCCTGTGGTGCGGGGTCTGCTTGGAACAGCCCCGTGCAACTGTTCAGGTTGATGGTTCACCGGTGGGAAGGGACCGGGCCATGCCACGGCCTGTCCGAAAGGACGACCAGGATCCACTCGGCCTCCTTCCCACTTCAAACCATACACCTGAACCAACACACAGGATCCTAGGGTCTACGCTCCGCTTCGCGTCGCTCCGCCCTAGGATGACGAAGTCATGGAGGCCCGCGATAATCTCAGATGTTGGCCGGCCATGGTTATCGTCTCGAATCTCAGCCTCAACCAAGCGCTCCTATTCGATCTCTAGAAACGGATCGTTTGCTCCCTCCGCGGCGTCCTGACGTAGCGCCTTGCCAGGTGACGTGCGCCGGGCGACATTCCTGCGATGTGGCTCCTGAAACTGACGCTCGCGGTCGCTGGATTGTATGCGGTCGTTGTCACGGTCGCGTATGTGCTTCAGTCCTGGCTGATCTTCCCGGCCGGCTTTGCGGCTTTCGGGCCCGATCTGCCGGCCGGGACCCGCCATGTCGAGCTGGCGACGGAGGATGGCGAGCGCGTCGTTCTGGTACGCCTGCCGGCAAGACAGGCGGTGGCCGAGCCGCGCCCGCTTCTGCTGGGATTCGCCGGCAACGCCTGGAATGCTGACGCGCTTGCCCTCATGCTGCACCAGCTGTTCCCCGAATATGAGGTCGCGGCGCTGCACTACCGCGGCTATGCGCCGAGCAGCGGAAGCCCGTCGGCCTCCGCCCTGTTCGAGGACGCCCGACGCGCTCATGACCACCTGGCCACCGATGCCAGAGCCGGCATCGTCGCCATCGGCCTCAGCCTCGGCGCTTCGGTTGCGGTCGATCTGGCGGCGGCCCGGCGGCTGCGCGGCATCGTCATGGTGACGCCCTTCGATTCGCTGAGCGAACTCGCCGCTCACCACTATCCCTGGCTGCCGGTGCGCCTCTTGCTGCGGCATCGCATGGAGGCGGCAAGAGCTCTGCGCCACCTCGATGTCCCCGCGGCCGTCATCATCGCCGAGCACGACACCATCGTCCCCGCGGCACGTTCGACACCCCTGCGCGACGCCGCCCGTAATCTGCGCAGCCACATCGCCATAGCGGCTGGCCATAACGACCTCTATGGCCATCCCGACTTCGCCGGCGCGCTACGCGCCTCCGTTGCGGCGGTCACGCACGATTGACGAGCAGTTCAGGCGCGCGCAAGGTGACGATCCAGGCCGGCCGGGCGACACGGCTGTCACTCGATCGCTTTGCAGGTTCCGAACGCGTTCAACACGCTGTGGTCCGAGGCCACGGTGAAGGAGGCCATCTCGTCACTTGTCGAACCCTGGATCGTCCAGCCGGTCGCCCCGTCGACGCCTTGAAGGATGAGGCTGTCGCCCGACTGAGCCAGGACACCGATCGTCGACACATGCGGCAGGCCGTCCGCATTGACCGACGCGATGATTTGCTGCTCGAAATGGATGAGAAAACGCGCCGGCAGTGGAACCTCGCCAAGCGCCTCGGCCGCACTGCAACCGGAACCTGTCTTGCAGAGGCGGGCCTCGGTAAAGGTACAATCGATCGGATGCGGCAATGGTTCGGTCCCGGCCGCCTGTTGACCCTGGGGCGCGGGTTGCTGTTCAGCAGGCGGTTGATTTTCCGGCGCGGGCTGCTGTGCGTTGGCGAAGCTGATGAGGCCGCCGGCGATCAGGACAGCGATGATTGGTGAAAGGATGTGCATTTGAAGCCTCCTATCCTTGGTGCAACGTTGAAGGCGACGACCGACGGATCTCGACGCGGTTTCGCCGGACGTCAGTACGGTTCATAGGGCGGATAGTAGGCAGGACGCCGGGGTGGAGGATAATAGTAGACGGAGGGGGGCGGCGGACGATAATAAGCTGGAGGGTAAGGTTGCCCGTAATAGTAGCGCGGGCGCGGGCGCTGCCGCGCGCTGACCGCGGCTCCCAATACCGCGCCGGCGACGAGGCCGGCTATCAGCGCGCCATCATGATTATGGTGGGCATGGGCTGGCGTCGACATCGACGCCGCCACGACGCTTACGGCGGTAAGCACCGGAATTGTGACTTTCAGCATCTCTCTCTTTCCTCTTTCGCCTCACTCGACTGCGCTATCTCCGGGCACTGACTGCGCCCGGAATTTACGGAATTTCTTCCTCGATCGCCTCGGCCAGCACGAATCTCAGCCGCCAGTCGTCATCGAGATCCCCGTAGTGATCGCGATCCCCGTAGTGGATGTCGTAGATGCGCCATTCATCGGCGCGCCGCGAGAGAACGGGACCGGCCTCGAGTACCGCCGCATTTCTTGCGATTGCCAACTTTGGCTGCCGCTTCACGTTCATTCTCGGCGGCATCCGCCTACGCAGAGAAGAATGCCCTGGCTCTAATGGTATGGGCCGGAATGGTATGGGCCGGGTCACCACGGCGTCCATCCTGTGATGGTCGCGCCAAGCAAGGGATTGACCGGATGACTGGATTCCGAAAAGGAACCCTGCAGACCAGCACCGCCGCTTGGCCGATCGGGCACCCCTCCACCTCTTCATGCACGTTATACGTGTTGCCTTCGAAAGAAAACCCCTTCGAATATCGAATCCCAGTTCTCGGACTTCGCAAAATGTCGCGAACGCGGACGACACTAGGTCAAGCGCAGCCCAGATCGCGATTGACCCCTCCACATCCCTGGCTTGCATGCGATCCCGGATCGGGAAAATCACCGTGACCATGGCGCACTGAGAGCTTCCTGGCGAAGGCAGGCGTCTCGAAGCGAGCCCTTTGGCCGTGTCGATGGTCCGTTCACCCTGGCCATCCGCTTTCCGTGCGCATCTCGGACTTGAGCGATGTGCTTCGATGCCTACTGGGGTCGAACTGCTCGTTCAGAGCGGTTGGATCCTAGCCCAGCGGCGCGTAGTCGATCTCGAGAAACGCCTCGACTTCCCGAACCCAGGCAGGTTGCCGAGGATCATGCCATAGGCGGAGAGAACGAGACGGGCCAATAAAGGACTAAATTAGAGGGTACTGTTATTTGCGCACCGAC